>JAENIZ010000072.1 GCA_016844485.1 Gammaproteobacteria bacterium
CATAACCTGCGGCGATGACTTCTTTCAGGACAAACCATTTGGCCCAGAAGCCGAGGAACGGGGGCGCACCCGTCAGTGAAAACATCAGTATCAGCATAATGAAGGCGAACCAGGGATTGCGTTCGGACAGGCCTTTGATATCTTCCAGATTGTCGGATTCAAATCCCTTGTAGCTGAGTAAAATAACGATACCAAAGGCGCCCGTGCTCATCAGTGCGTAGGTGATCACATAAAACATGGAGGCCGCAAACCCTTCCTGCGAACCGGACAACAAGCCCAGCAGCAGAAAACCGATATGCGCAATCGTTGAATAGGCCAGCATGCGTTTGATGTTGCTCTGGGAGATGGCAATGATGTTGCCCGTCGCCATGGACAGGACGGAAAGTATGATCAGTATTGCCTGCCAGTCATCCAGTAATGGATACATGCCGTTGACCAGCAGGCGCATGGCCATGGCAAATGCGGCAATCTTGGGCGCACTGCTGATAAACAACGTTACGGAAGTGGGTGCGCCCTGGTATACATCGGGGATCCACATATGGAAAGGCACCGCGCCCAGCTTGAAGGCAATGCCGACGATGACAAAGACCAGGCCGAATACGAGCAAGGTATCATGTTCTCTATGCCCGGAGATTTGCTGCGCAAGCGCATTAAGCTCAAGCGACCCTGTAACTCCGTACAAAATGGATATTCCATATAACAACATACCGGATGCCATAGACCCCAGGACAAAATATTTCATGGCTGCTTCAGAAGCAGATTGCGACTCACGGTGCATGGCTACCATGGCATAAAGTGACAATGACAATAATTCAAGCCCGAGATAAACCGTCAACAAACTGTATGCGGATATCATGACCATCATGCCGAGCACGGCAAACATGCCGAGCACAAAATACTCCCCTTTCATCCACTCATGCTTTTTCAGATATTCATGCGAATACAGAAATACGACAAAAGTGATCACGCAGATAACGACCTTGAGTATCGTGCCCATGGAATCACTGACAAATGAATTACCGAATGCATAGGTCGTCTCATCGGGATGCAAGTAAACGACGAGTACGGCGGTGATCAATAATGAGAGTTGTCAAAGACCATAAGTAATATTGCGCGCCGGGTCACTGCTGAAGGTATCGATGATCAATACCGCACAGGCAAGAGTAAGCAGTGTAATCTCGGGCAATAACAAGATGATGTCTGATTGCATGGTCATATCTTATATCACCTTGGATTGCGAGATGTGTTCAAACAAATTCTCCATGGTCGGGTGCATGATCTCAAACAGTGGCGCCGGCCACAGCCCGAATAACAGCACGGCGATAACCAGTAACGCCAGAATCAGGGTCTCTCTTGAATCAATATCCTGCAACCCGGCGACATTCTCATTGGCAATGTCACCGAAGATGACGCGCTTGTACATCCACAATGTGTATGCCGATCCGAGCACCAGGATAGTCGCCGCCATAAAGGCAATCCAGAAACTCGCCTGATAACTGCTGAGTATCACCAGGAACTCACCCACGAAACCCGACGTGCCCGGAAGTCCTGAATTGGCCATGGCAAATAACATCATGAAGGCGGCAAAGACCGGCATGGTATTTACCACACCGCCGTAATCCTTGATCTCCCTGCTGTGCACGCGGTCATACATGACCCCGACACACAGGAACAATGCGCCGGAGATAAAACCATGCGAAATCATCTGCATCATGCCCCCTTCCAAGCCCATGACTGCGCCTCCCGCAGCGCCCGTCGTAGCGTAAATACTGAACCCGATAAAAAAGCCCAGCGTGACAAATCCCATATGGGAGATTGATGAATAGGCAATCAGCTTTTTCATGTCCTGCTGCACCAGAGCGACAAACCCGATGTAAACAATGGCAATCAATGACAGTGCGATTATAAATTCATCAAATGCACGACTTGCATCAGGCACGATCGGCAGACTGAAACGCAGAAATCCATAACCGCCCATCTTCAACATAATCGCAGCAAGAATCACCGAGCCGCCGGTGGGCGCCTCGACATGGGCATCCGGCAACCAGGTATGCACCGGCCACATCGGAACCTTTACGGCAAAGGCCAGCAGAAAGGCAATGAAGATCAGCTTCTGCGCTGTTAATCCAATCCGGAGTTCGTGCAGATCAAGGATATTGAAACTGTTCGCCTGGGAATAGAGATATAAAAAGGCGACCAGCATGAAGACGGAACCCATAAAGGTATACAGAAAAAACTTGATGGTCGCATAGACGCGCCGTGGCCCGCCCCATATACCAATGATCAAAAACATCGGTATCAACATGGCCTCCCAGAAGAAATAAAACAGGATGGCATCCAGTGCGGCAAATACGCCATTCATGAGTCCTTCCATGATAAGAAAGGCCGCCATGTACTGGGACAATCTTTTCTCTATCGATTCCCAACCCGCCAGCACGACCAACACCGTGGTAAACGTCGTCAGGATAATCAACGGGACCGATATTCCATCAACGCCGAGGTGATAGTTGATCCCGAATGCCTCTATCCACGGCGTGAATTCCACAAACTGCATGTCATAGGTACTGGCATCAAATCGGGTGTATGTCAGTGTGGATAATAAAAAGGTAACCATGGAAACACCCAGCGCAAGATATTTGACCGTCAGCTCCTGGCGATCACCGGCGTATAACACCCAGATACCTCCGAGTACCGGCGCCCAGATCAGCAAACTCAGCAGAGGTAGTTCAGTAAACATCCGGTCATCCGCCCTGGAAAATCTTGTGGACAAACACAGCAAGTAATATCAACAAACCAATAATCATGGTGAAGGCATAATGGTAGAGATAGCCGGACTGCACCTGCCGGACCACGCCCGAAAACCACCGGACTGTTAATGCTGATCCATTCACAATCAATCCATCAATGACCCTGACATCACCTATCTGCCAGAGAATCCGGCCTATGCCACGCGTACCGCCGGCGAAGACAACCTGATTAAAGGCATCACAGCCGTACTTATGCACAAGCATTTGATAAAGTGGTTTCAGTGCGTTGGCAATTCGCCCGGGCAGTTGCGGGAAACGGATATAAAAGAGCCAGGCCAGAAATACCCCTGCAAAAGCCAGATACACCGGTGGGTGTTTGAAGGCATGGGCCGTAAATCCCAAAATTCCATGATAATCCTGCCCCACCTCTGCAAGGACATCATGTTTATCGGCGACATAAATGGCATCTCCGAAATAGCCCTGGAATAACATGGGCCCGATGAGCCATGCGCCAATAATCAAGGAAGGAATTGCCAAGACAGATAAGGGAACAGTGACGACAGCCGGTGCTTCATGCAAATGCTGCCAGGTCTCTTTATCCATTCTTTCTTCGCCATGGAAGGTGAGAAAGAATAAACGAAAGCTGTACAGGGCCGTTATCAATACACAGGACAACACCGCATAATAGGCAAATTCAGCGCCTGGGAGTGTGGATGTATGCACGGCTTCAATGATTGCGTCCTTGGAGAAGAAACCGGAAGTGCCGGGGAAACCTATCGATGCCAGCGAACCGATCAGACAGGTCAACCAGGTAATCGGCATATATTTATAGAGTCCGCCCATCTTGCGCATGTCCTGCTCATGGTGCAAAACAATAATGACTGAACCGGCGGCAAGGAACAGCAATGCCTTGAAGAACGCATGTGTCACCAGATGGAAGATCGCTGCGGCATAGGCGGACGCCCCGAGCGCCACCGTCATATATCCGAGTTGCGATAATGTCGAATAGGCAATGACGCGCTTGATATCATTTTGTACAAGCCCGAGCAGTCCCATGGAAAAGGCAGTCACGGCGCCGATGATCAAAATAAAACTCAACGCTGTTTCCGAGAATTCATACAAGGGTGACATACGGGCAACCATAAATATTCCCGCCGTTACCATGGTCGCGGCATGGATCAGCGCCGAGATGGGCGTCGGGCCTTCCATGGAATCCGGCAACCAGACATGTAACGGTACCTGTGCGGATTTCCCCATGGCCCCGATGAAGAGACAGATACAGATCACGGTCATCAACGACCATGCATGTCCTTCAAAGATCGTTATTGTTGTCCCTGCCAGTTCCGGGGCCTGACTGAATACAGTGGCATAATCCAGCGTGTTGAAATACATCAGCACAGCGGCAATCCCCAGCAGAAAACCGAAGTCCCCTACCCGGTTCACCAGAAATGCCTTGAGACTTGCGAAGATGGCTGATTCACGCTTGAACCAGAAACCGATCAGCAGATAAGAAACCAGTCCAACCGCTTCCCAGCCGAAGAACAGTTGCAGGAAGTTGTTGGACATAACCAGCATCAACATGGAAAAGGTAAACAACGAGATATAACTGAAGAAACGCTGATAACCGGGATCATCATGCATATAGCCGATAGTGTAGATATGGATCATCCATGAGACGAATGACACGACGGCCATCATCGTGACAGAAAGCTTGTCAATCAAAAAACCGATTTCGAAGCTGACGTTACCACTGACTACCCAGGTATAGACCGCAGCATTGTAGATATCACCGCCGTCAAACACGATGTACTTGTATGCCAGCAAGGACAGAATGCAGGAAATACCCACGCCGATGATCGCAACCCAGTGCGCCCCTCTACGGCCTATCACCTTGCCAAACAGGCCGGCGATGATTGAACCTGCCAGGGGTGACAGGACTATCCAGAGATAAACATTTTCCATATTCTCCATCATTATCATCCCTTCATTGAATCCAGGTCATCGACATTAATAGTTTGCCTGTTACGGAACAGCACCACGAGTATGGCGAGCCCGATTGCAGACTCCGCCGCGGCGACGGTAAGGATAAAAAATACGAATATCTGGCCATTGATATCATGCAGAAAATGCGAAAACGCGATGAAATTCATATTGACCGACAACAACATAAGCTCAATACACATTAACAAAATAATGACATTTTTCCGGTTGATAAAAATACCGGCAACGCTGATGCTGAACAATATCGCCGCAAGGATTAATACATCTGAAAGTACAATCATATTTATCGTATCTTATTAATTGTTTTACGCTTCACATTTCACTTTTCACTGCTTTTCTGCATCCATTTTGATGATCCTGAGCCGGTCTTTTTTCCTGACCTGTACCTGTAATCCCGGCTGTTGTGTCTTGGTGCTGCGCGGTTTGCGCGTGGTAAGCGAAATCGCTGCGATAATCGCAACCAGTAAAATCGCGCCGGCAATTTCGAATGGATATAGATAATCAGTGTATAAAACCTGTCCCAACTCCGTCGTATTACTGTATCCCGGTCCGAAAGACACCTGCGCAGCCATTCCTTCTGATCTGAAATAACTGGAATTGACCACCAGTCCCATGGCAATCATCATCAATACGGCAACAGCCAGCCCAAATGGCAGATGACGCGCAAACCCTTCCCGCAAAGGGGCAAGATTGACGTCCAGCATCATTATGACAAACAGGAATAAAACCATAACTGCGCCGACATAAACCAGTACCAGTGCAATGGCCAGGAATTCCGCCTCAAGCAATAACCAGATAGCGGCACTGGAGAAAAAAGACAGGACGAGAAACAGCGCTGCCATTACCGGGTTGCGCACAGTGATCACCATGCTTGCAGAGAGTATCAATAGCCCGGCAAAAATATAGAAAATAATCTGTTCAAACATTCTTTTTGTTCGTTTTTTTTATTTTAATGAGCCTTTACTAATTACCAATCACTAATTATCTACATGGATGTAGTGTATGCCGGAAATGAACGGATTAATTTCCGGCCGCCAATTATCTGTACATTGCATCCCTGGCGCGATCCTCGGCAATCTGTTTTTCGGCAATGTCCCCAACTTCAAGCAATCTCTCTTTGGTCATTATCAGATCACCACGTTTCTCACCGTGGTATTCAAATATTCGTGTTTCAACAATGGAATCCACCGGGCAGGATTCTTCACAAAAACCACAGAATATGCATTTGGTCAGATCAATATCATAACGGGTGGTACGCCGGCTGCCGTCCTCACGCTGCTCGGATTCAATTGTAATGGCGACTGCGGGGCACACAGCCTCGCACAATTTGCAGGCTATACAACGTTCTTCACCATTAGGATAACGGCGCAGGGCGTGCAAACCGCGGAAACGAGGTGATTGAGGAGTCTTTTCTTCGGGATATTGCACAGTGATCTTGCGCTTGAACAGATAGCGGCCGGTCAATTGCATGCCTTTGATCAGCTCCCACATGAACAGACTCTGAATATAATTTTTAATTGACTGTATCATTTGTATCTCGTTTATTGTAACTGGAATCACCAATCACTAATCACTCGCCGCTCTTGGTCATCCTGACCCCGCGGCATTTGTGCATCCTGCCCTT
>JAENIZ010000073.1 GCA_016844485.1 Gammaproteobacteria bacterium
TTTAACCACATATTGTTTTTGCTTTGGTCGTTTACGCTCTGCATAACCCAACGGTCAAAAATAAATCACTCTGACCCCTTAATGGAGGAATACTTGTAATTTGACAGAATGAGACAAGAAAGAAAATTTTTAAAATGTGCATACTGCACTCTTGCATCTTAAGGCCAGAATTCAAAATGCATCAGTAAGGATTAGGGTAGCTGTTGGTTAATAATAATGGAAACAGGCTCAGTTTGTCCGGATGTAATTATTGATGCCTCGCTGATATAGTCACCAGATTGAGGTGTCGCATTTCCGGATTTTGAGATACGCGCACTAACCAGGATCTTGTCAAAATTGGAGAGCTTCATAGAAGGTATCATTGAGAACGAATCGTCCAGTATCACCTCCAATGGCAGGTCTTTCACTTTTTTACGGACCACCGCAAGCGGCATAGGTGGTCCATTTACGGCCTTGGCAAAGATAAACAAGGTATCTTCCGGTTCGGTGTCACGTACGTTGTCAGACGACAGACTGACATTTACAGTGATTGTTTTATTTGCAGTAGCTACAGTTTCAGCAGCAGTTATAGCTGATGCTTCCTGGTCTTTATTACCCGGTTGATTTTGTGCACGGCTAATAAGCTGTTTGACTTCCTGCAACGATTCTTGATCGTTTTCTAATTGCGGCAGTAAGCGTTGCCAGTACTGGATGGCTGTCGCATAGTCTCCTGTCTCATTGGCAACCATACCGGCCAGCCAGAGCCCGTTGCCGTTATCGGGATCCAGTGAAAGGGCCTTTTGTATAAGTTCAGCCGGTTTCCCGGACAGCCTGCCGCCATTGACTGTGGCCAGAATGTCGGCATAGCGCACCAGCACAACCGGCTGATCGCCGGTGATCTGATACAGGCGTTCAATCGCCCCGAGGGCCTCCCCGTGTCTGCCCAGGGTCATGTAGGAATTGACCAGCATCATCCAGCCCTCCGGATCATCCGGTTTCTGCTCCAGGCGTTCCGCCAGGCGTATGACCATCGCCTCGATGGACGCCTTGTGTGCCGGGTCTTCCGCGACACCGCCATGCGCCGGCAGTGGAGCATTAACCAGTTCAGGCGTACCCAGCCTGAGATACATCAATACGGCAATGGCAGGTACCAGCAGCGCAATAACACCCGCTGACCACCAGTGACGCGCTGCGATCAATCTTGTTGCGGCATGTTCTCCACGGTCTGTGTCTGCCTCCTGCAACAGTGTATGCGCCAGTTCAGTGCGCGCCGCCTCTGCGTCTGCGCCGGACATCACGCCGCTTGCCACCTCCGCCTCCATTTCCCGCAGACGGTTCTGGTAAATGTCGACCATTGCATCGTTTGCATCGATGCTGCGTACTGCGGCACGCCCGCACAGCGGGCGCAACAACACGAACAAGGCGGCGCCCAGCATGAAAATAATTGATAACCAGAAAACCAGCATCAAATGCGCTTCCTGTCTGCCGGTGGCTTCAGCAATGTATCCAGCCTCTGTTGATCATGGTTGCTGAGTTCTGGAGATACCAGCCGTGCATTCTTGCGCGTGAGCCGGAAGACGATCAGGATGGCGCCGATCAACATGAGGAACGGCCCCGCCCAGAGCAGCGCGGTACCGCTTTTCAGGGGCGGTTTGAACAATACAAAATCACCGTAACGCGTAACCAGAAAATCAATAATCTCTTTGTCACTTTGTCCCTGCACAAGCATGCGATACACCTCGTTGCGCAAATCCTGGGCCAGCTCGGCGTGCGAGTCAGCAAGGGACTGGTTCTGGCAGACCAGACAGCGCAACTGCTCAGCCAGGTCCTTGTAACGTTGCTCCTGTTCCGGTGTACTGAACTCAAAAGGTACGTCCGCCGCCTGCAACATTGCGGACACAGAGAATACACCTGCCACTCTGGTTTGTCGTCATGTCGCCGGATGGTCCAGTTTGTTCAGCAACGGCAGGATGATATCTTCCATTGTCTTTTGGGTGATGGGCCCGATGTGCTTGTAGCGGATGATGCCATTACGATCCAGCACGAAGGTTTCCGGCACGCCATAGACGCCGAAGTCAATCCCCACCCGGCCGCTCTGATCGAAGGCGCTTTGCACATACGGATCGCCGTAATGATCCAGCCATTGGATGGCCTCCTCACGGGTGTCCTTGTAGTTGAGTCCGTAGACAGGCATCTTGAGATTCTGCGAAAATTCCATAAGCACGGGATGTTCGTTGCGGCATTCAACGCACCATGACGCCCAGACGTTCAGCAGGACTGCCTGCCCCCGCAGATCGGCAGAACTCATGGTGGTCGCGGTGTCCCTGAGATTCGGCAATGTGAAAACCGGGACGGGCTTGTCTATCAGCGGCGACGGGACCAGACGCGGATCGTAATTCAGACCGATCCTGAAGAAGGCGATGAGAACGATAAAAACGATCAGCGGGATGAAATAACGGTTCATGCCGGTCTTATGGTTTTGCCGTTGCGCCGGCAACAATGACAGATTGCGGGTCCGTCGCCTGTAACCTGATTTGCCGGTAACGGCGATCAGTCACTGCCAACACCCCGCCGCATGCCATGAACAGGGCGCCGAGCCAGAGCCACCTGACAAACGGTTTGTAATACAGCCTGACACTCCATTCACCGTTGCCCAGTGGTTCGCCGAGGGACACGTACAAATCACGCGTCAGTCCCGGTCTGATGCCGGCCTCGGTCATCGGCATGTCACGCACTCTGTAGATGCGTTTCTGTGTATGTAATTCAGTAACGATCTTCGCTCCACGCCACACCCGGATCGCCGCCTCGGTGGCATCGTAATTCGGGCCGGTGATGGTATGTATGTCCGTCAGTTCAAAGGTATAACCGGCAAGTTCCGCCCTGGCGCCGGGTTTCATGCGTTTGTGCAGATCCGTACTGTAGTTGCTGGTAATGACCAGACCAATGATGGTGATGGCAAACCCGACATGCGCAAGGCACATGCCATAGAAACTGCGGGGGTGTGTCTTCAATGTCGTGAGCAGGTCCGGGCCGCTGCGCGTTCTGGTATAAAACAATATACCGGTACTGAGGATGATCCAGCTTGCAAGTGCGACACCCAGCGCCGTCCTGAGGGCGCCGGCCCCGTCCAGCATTGCCGCGAGCAATACACCGATGATCAGACTGCCGAAGACCGCGAAGCGAAGATGTTGCCACTGTCTGTCCCATGCGTCTGATTTCCAGCGCGCCCAGGCGCCGCAGCCGAGCACGATCACGAGCGGCACCATGAGCGGGATAAACACACTGTTGAAATAAGGCGCACCCACCGAGACCTTGCCGCCCAGGGTTTCAATGATCAATGGATAGATTGTCCCCAGCAACACGGCGCCCATGGCCACGGTCAGCAGTGTACTGTTGACAAGCAGAAACATCTCGCGTGAAAACAACCCGTAACTGCTGCTGATAAATGTTCCCGGCGCGCGCCAGGCGTAGAGTGCCAACGATCCACCAATGACGACCCCGAGCAGCGCCAGGATAAAAACACCCCGCGCCGGGTCATTGGCAAAAGCGTGAACCGAGGTCAACACACCGGAACGCACCAAGAACGTCCCCAACAGGCTCAGGGAAAAGGCACAGATGGCGAGCAGTACCGTCCAGTTCTTGAATACACCGCGCTTTTCCGTAGCGGCCAGGGAATGGATCAGCGCTGTGCCAGTCAGCCACGGCATGAACGAGGCGTTCTCCACCGGGTCCCAGAACCACCAGCCGCCCCAGCCGAGTTCGTAATAGGCCCACCAGCTGCCGAGCGCAATGCCTAGGGTGAGAAACACCCAGGCCATGACCGTCCACGGGCGCGACCAGCGCGCCCAGGCCATGTCCAGTTTGCCACCCAGCAACGCGGCGATGGCAAAACCAAAGGCCACGGAAAAACCGACGTAGCCGGTGTACAGCATGGGGGGATGGATCACCAGCCCTAGATCCTGCAGCAACGGATTGAGATCCGCGCCGTCCGGAGGTGGAAAGGCATCACGTATAAAGGGATTTGAGGTAAGCAATATAAACAGCAGAAAGCCGATACTGACAAGCCCCATCACCCCCAGCACGCGCGCCACAAATTGTTCCGGGAGATGATGGCTGAAGACCGTTACGGCAAAGGTCCAGAGACCGAGTATCAGGATCCACAACAGCAATGATCCTTCATGCGCGCCCCATACTGCCGAAATACGGTAGATCAGAGGCAACATGGTGTTGGAATTTCTGGCAACATAGGCCACAGAAAAATCATTGACAATAAAGGCATGTACCAGGGCGCTGAATGTAATCAGCAGAAAAACAAGCTGCACTCTTGCTGCCGGTCGCGCCAGTGACATCCATGCCACGTTCCCGCGTGCCGCTCCGGCCAGTGGGAAGACGGCTTGAACCAGGGCCATGCACAAGGCCATGATCAGGGCGAAGTGGCCAAGCTCCGGGATCATGGCGCCGTATTTTTAGCCCGGTACGGCAGTTGCACGCCAGCAGCCGTCAAGGCATCGGCAACCTCTGGTGGCATGTAATTCTCATCATGTTTGGCTAATACCTCGGATGCCTCGAAAGTACCATCGGGACGTAAGCGGCCATTCGCAACGATGCCCTGACCTTCCCGGAACAAGTCCGGGAGGATTCCTTCATAATCGACAGTAATCTCACGCAGGGTATCAGTCAGGACGAATCTGACCGCAAGACTCTCCACGTCACGTTTTACGCTGCCAGCTACCACCAGGCCGCCGATCCGGAATGGCCGTGTTGTTGGCGCCTCACCTGCAGCCACTTGTACAGGGCTGTAAAAATACAGCAGGTTTTGCTGAAAGGCCTTAAGTGCCAATGCTGTGGCAACACCCATACCAAGGACGATAAATGTCACGCTCAACATAAGTTTGCGGCGGCGCGGGTTCATTTGTTTTTGCTCACACGTTCTTTCCGTTTGATAAGCGCGCGGAAAAACTGCTGCTCGCGCTTAAGGGGTAAAACCACATTAAGAACGAGCACGATAAAACTCAGGCCATAAGCTGACCAGACATAAAAAGCGTAACCACCCATGTGCAGGAATGATTGCAAGGACGACATATTTATCCTCTCCTCTGTTCGATAAGTTCACATACCCAGGCGCTGTTACGTTCATTCTCCAGAATTTCATAACGTGCCCGTAATAACACCACAGCAGCATAATAAAACATGAAGGCGAGAGCCATAATCAACAACGGAACAAGCATGCTGATGTGAATTGAAGGCGCATCCAGTTTGGTTATTGTCGGTCCCTGATGCAGGGTATGCCACCACTCTACCGAGTAATGAATGATGGGAATGTTAACTACACCCACCAATGCCAGGATCGCGCCTGCACGTGCGGCAGTGCGGCGGTCATCGATGGCGGTTTGCAAAGCCATATAGCCTAGATACAGAAATAACAGAATAAGTTCGGAGGTCAGTCGAGCATCCCATACCCACCAGGTACCCCACATGGGTTTACCCCAGAGCGATCCGGTTACAAGCGCCAGGAAGGTAAAGGACGCGCCCAGTGGCGCGCTGGCCCTTGCCAGTGCATCCGCCACTTTTACCTTCCAGATCAGACCTGTGGCCCCGGCGGTCGCCATGACCATATAAATGAATAACGACATCCAGGCGCTGGGCACATGGACATAAATAATGCGGAAACCCTCGCCCTGTTGGTAATCCGGAGGGGCAAGAACCAGCCCGCCTGTTAATCCAGCAATCAGCAGGATCAGACAAATTCCTCCCAGCCACGGGACGAACATTTTTGACAAATCGTAAAAATGTCTGGGTGAGCCGTATTTATAAAAATATTCAAACATGCTTATCCCAGCCGTATGCGCAATGAGGAGGTTGTTGCCAATGGCGCCAGGGTCGCAGCCAGAACCAGTATCGCCCCAAGGAAATAAAGTTCACCGGTAATTGCCAGTCCTTTTGCTGCATTATCTACGGTTGCCACGGAAAAGATAAGTACCGGTATGTACAGGGGCAATATCAATAACGTAAGCAGTATGCCGCTCCCACGCAGTCCCACGGTCAATGCCGCCAGCACCGCGCCCACCAGACTGAGCACGGGTGTGCCCAGCAACAGGGTCAACAGCAGCGGCATTATCGCGGTCTGCGGCAGATACACCATCAGGCCCAGGAACAGGGCCGCGACAATCAACGGGGCCGCGGTCAGGAGCCAGTGCGCCAGGATCTTTGCAACAACAATGATGATAAGCGGATGCGGCGATAACAAAAACTGTTCCAGGCTGCCATCATCGAGATCCGAGTGAAACATCATGTCCAGCGACAGCGTGGAGGCCAGCAACGCGGCAACCCAGATCACGGCAGGTGCCACCTGTCGCAGAGTGGTCTCATAAGGGCCCAGGGCCAGCACAAACATGGTGACCACGATAAAAAAGAATACCAATGGGTTAAAGAGTTCACTCCGGTGCCGCAGACCGATCACCAGATCGCGCTTCAGCACGGCAATTAACACAGTACTTGTTGAATTATGAAACATCTGCATAAATCACAAGAGACTCGAAATCGTCATCCCGGGGACCGGGATCACACCGGCATGACGGCGTTGGCACTGATTCATAGTTTTCATAGCGGCCAATCTCAAAGATTGATCATGGTGATTTTATGGCGCTGGATGTCCACGGGGTCATGTGTCGCCAGTACCGTGATGCCATTGCCCGCGGCATGTGCGGTGATCATGTCCCGCATCAGTTGCCTGCCATAGTCATCGAGCGAGGTCAGGGGCTCATCCAGTATCCAGAGCCTGGTATCGGTGATGAGCAGGCGCGCCAGCGCCAGTCTGCGGCGTTGCCCGGACGACAGCTTTCGCGCCGGTGTATTTTCGTGTTCGGCAAGCCCCATTTTTTCCAGTATATCAGGGAGGGAAATACTTTGATTTGTCACTGCCAGCGCCCCGGCAATCGTCAGGTTCTCCAGCGCCGTCAATTCCATCTTGATACCGTTGACATGGCCTATGTAGCTCATCTCTTTAAAATAATCCTGACGGTGGTCGTGAATATTTTTCTCATTCCAGAGGATGGCGCCGTCATCGGGCAGTGCCAGTCCGCACAAGATCCTGAGCAGACTGGTTTTCCCGCTGCCATTAGGGCCCTGTATCTGCAGGACCTCACCGCAGTCCAGGCGGAAACCCAGTCCACTGAACAGAACCACATCATTACGTATGCATGTGAGTGCGTTTGCGGAAAAAGAATTCAACACTCTGTCTTGTTGCTCTGTTTCACGCATTTCCATCTTGGCTGCCGGGACTGTTTTTATAAGGGATGGTAGTTTCTTGTCAGTACGATATCAGGCACGGAACCAGGGATAGTATCATCCGCCCTTGGCCACCCGGCGGAGTTGCTGTTTTCTATCAGGTTGCGGGCCGGTTTGCCGTATCCCCGAAGCCATGTGTCAATACGGCGCCCATTGTCAGCCCGAATAACAGCTTTGACAGGGGAGTGACCGGAAAAGATTGCCAGCCGGTAACCAGTGAAAAAAGAACACAAATGTATATGTTTCCCCGGCTAGTGATAATGCGCGTCAAAATACAGATATAAGGATGATCAGAAAAGCAATAATGGCGATAGAAATAAAGGTAATCTTTTTCATCGTGGTATATAAATTATCCAGGACGCCGGCGGTTTCCTGGTTGAAGAATATGTTTTCAATTGTTAATTGCAGATGATGCGCCATCTCTTCAAGCACGATCCTGTCCTCGTTATTGAATGTAGTCCCATCTTTTTTATTCAGTATTTCGACTGCCCCCATGACCTTTTTCCGATCAAGTGACATGATGGGTATGCACAGGATGTTTCGCGTTTCGAATCCTGTATTTTGGTCTATTTCCCTATGAACGCCATTTTTTTCTTTAAGACCAGAAACAATTTTATATTGACCGGTTGATATCACATTCCCCACCACGGAATCGGATTCTCCGGATACTTCGATATCACGCTCCTTTACTTCAGTGCCGCCTTTCAGCCAGATTGTCATGCTCTCCGGATCATAAATAAAGATGCTGCATCGTTCAGCATTTAATACCTTGGGCATGATTTTTATATAAAAATCAAGAAGGGCTTTGTTTTCCGTGGCGTCAAAATCGGCATTAAGAT
>JAENIZ010000074.1 GCA_016844485.1 Gammaproteobacteria bacterium
CCAGTATAGACAAGCTCACTGTGATACATGCGTTCATAATCAGAATACCCGCGATACAAGAGTTTACCTTCATTGAATGGAACAATATCAGTTGTGGTACTGCCAATATCAACCAGAACCCCGTCATGTAATTTATTTGCAACAAATCTCGCGGTGGCATGCCAATTGGCCGAGGCAATTTCTTTAACATGGTTTTCTGTCTGTGCCGGACTAACCCATCCCGCCTGACCGGCATAAAACCGTGAGCTGTCCCTGTTCAGAAACAACGACAATCGATCAACAAGCGCCCTGATCCCGGAATGGCGATCCTTGAAGATATCAGCAAGTTCGGCAGTCGTTGTAATTGAATGCTGTAGTGCGCTCTGTGGTAAATGTTTTTTTGCATCTGACAAGGCCTGGTCAAGGACATGCAGCCCCTGCCAGAGCGGTGAGGGAAATTGTGAGGCGGAGATGACCTGTCCGGCAGAATCTATATGTGCCATTTTTAAATGTGCACCGCCAACGTCCCAGCCTATATATGCATTAACTGTCATTCTCATTCCAGTTTAATTGTGACGGGTGAACAGTTTACTCCATGCAACTCCGGGAATCGCCCTGTTTGACAGAGTGCGAGTATCCATTCTGCAGGATTTCGACCCAGTGATCGCCGCAGACCTGCATATGCTGTGGTCAAGCGCGGGTTAATCTCGACGACGACGGGACCTGAATCAGTAACTATCAGATCAATCCCGATATACCCTGTCAGGCCCTTGACTGCCCCGGCAATCAATTTCGCTATTGTCTCAAATTCACGCACGTACTGTCTCAGGCCATTGACAATGACACCTTCAAAATGACCTTTGCCATCAATAAACTCAA
The DNA here is from genome assembly GCA_016844485.1 of Gammaproteobacteria bacterium. Lineage (GTDB taxonomy): Bacteria > Pseudomonadota > Gammaproteobacteria > Eutrophobiales > Eutrophobiaceae > JAENIZ01. The sequence goes on from JAENIZ010000074.1 coordinate 859, forward strand.
ATAATTGTTGATTACAGGACAATAACAATACATCCCCCTGGTAACATAAAAAGGAAACACTGGCCGGGATACCTGCAACGAATTTCTGCACAATATATTTTGCATCACCTTTTAAATTATTCACATAGTCACGCAATGATTTAATGCTTTTAAAATAAAAACACCCTTCAGCACCGACACCATCATCCGGCTTGATCACCCAACCAGCCCGGGAATCCGGAAGAAGTGCAACGTCTGTCCAGGCCGGGACACAAGGAATATTAAGGCCGGATAAATAATTAATGGTTCTTGATTTACTTGTTGTAAGTTCTACTGCCTCAGGCGAACAGCCAATTATTTTGCAGCCCTGTTCCTGTGCAATAAGGGTTAGTCTATGCAAGACACCGTCAGTCTCGGGGGCGATCAACCATGCCGCATCACTTTCCTTCATGCATTTCCGCCAGGTATCCCACGCATTATCTCCCGGTATAATCATCTTCACCTTGCCGGAAAGTATATGCAATCTCGGATCACGAGTGGTCAGAAGATTATCCATGCCGGCATCCTGTAGATCGGATAACAATGCCGTTAACATCATGTCTCCTTCACGCTTGAGATTGGCAGGCAACTCTTCACCTTGCAAACCACCACCCGTGATAAACTCACATATAAATAAACGCATATTATTAAAACTGATTGGTAATTAGTGAATAGTAATTGGTATTATTTTCGATTGCCGGATACTAATCACTAATCACTAATCACTAATTACTAATTACTGTCATGGTTATTATTCCGGTTATCGATCTGTACCAGGGGCAGGTTGTCCATGCAGTAAGAGGACAGCGTGACCGTTATGTTCCGGTACAATCACAGCTCTGCCAGAGTACAGACCCGGAGAGTATTCTACAGGCATTTCTGGATATCTATTCTTTTGAGACGATCTATATTGCCGATCTTGATGCAATTGGTGGCCAGGAAGGCAATAACATCCACATTAATAAGTTACAAAGGCAATTTCCAACATTGGATATCTGGCTTGATCAGGGGATATCATCAAAAGAAGACGTTATACGTCATCAGCACTCCCGCCGTAAACAGGTCATTGGCAGCGAAACCGGGATCAGCCCGGACTTACTGACGAATATGCAAGACATTACACCCGCGCCCATCCTGTCACTGGATTTTAAGGAGGGTCATCTGATCGGTGATCACACATTATTACAACATCCGGAGGTCTGGCCGGATAACATAATTATAATGAATCTGAGCCGCGTAGGTTCCGGTTTGGGACCCGATCTTGAACTGCTTGATCAAATCAAATCACTTGCCAGTGATAAAAATTTCTATATTGCGGGCGGGATACGAAATCAGGATGATCTAGAGCAGCTTTGTGCAGCAGGGATTGCCGGTGTATTAATTGCCACTGCATTACACACATGTCAGATTACCCGCAGGGATATTTCCAAATTTATTTAAATGCAGAATAAAAAATGCCCCGGAGTACGGGGCATTATCACAGCAATGGCTGATACTCAGCCTGACTGCATTATTTTTATTTATTGTTATTTATGAGCCGCAAACGGATGTTCGGTTGTTCCTTTCTTCTTCACAACTTCAGCTGCCTTGGGCTCACGGGCAACCGCGCGCTTGATGGATAGCTTGGTCGCTTCGTAGTTGAAGTCCTGGATCTTGGTATTATTTTCCGCCATCCAGTGTATAAATACACCAACAGTGATAAAAATATCATCCGCTTCATTGGCCGGGATTGTACCGTCTTCAACACAATCCATTACCGCCATAGCCACAGCACGCTGCGCCGGACCGAACATTTGTACAGCCTGGGTTGCGCCCTTGATTGTCACCTTGTTATACAAAATGGTATTGGGCCTACATGCCAGGTTGGGTGCAACCACAGCCATCAAGGTCGTAAAACCATCCTTATTGTTTGTCAGGGCATGACAAAATGCACTTTCCACAGCACTGCCGCGGGGTCCCATCATCAGGTCGATGTGAGCAATTTCATTACCATCACCAACCAATGCCTCACCAACAAGTACTCTATCAATGACCGCCATCTTCTTATCTCCTCCAGTTAGTAAGCAACAGAGCTTTTTGAAAATTGACATTACTGCCTTCCTATCATTTTTAAATTAATTTAGTTTTACCCTACTAATTTTGCTGAATGACACAGATATAATCTGTGTACCGGCAATTCGATTATTTAGTCAGCTCATATAGCAACAGGCTTGCCGCGGTGAGATCCGCACTTGTGCCCGGGTTGATATTTGAGTCTTTCAGCTCCTTGTCAAATTCCAGTAATGCATTAATGGCATTATCCGGATTATCGTTTTTTTTAAATTGTTCGGCGATTGGGATCGCTCTCTTTCTTGTCTGTTCTGCCACCTGCCCCCCTAATTTCCTCTGGATATGGCTATCCGGAAAATCAGCCAAAAAAGTCAGGTAACATGCGACAGCTGCCCATTCTACACTATTCCAGCGCCGGGTGAATATTTTTATACATCCAAGGCCTGTTAAAAATATATCGTTAAAACCTGTAACATATTGCTTGGCAATAATATCACGCTCTTGGGCCTCGGCCATTGCCTCAAGCAGTTTACAATGCACGGGTAAATGTACGTCATGTTTATCAGCCTGTCCAAGTCCGCCAGGGTTGGCCAAGCGAATCGCCTCAAAGACCAGATTTGACTCTGTCTCATCAAGTGCTTCAAGTTCTATAATCATTTTTTTTTGCAATGCAGCAGGTTTTTCTTTGTGCCGTGTCTCTGCCGCCTTTATCAATGGTGCAAACAGTAACACCATTCCCAGATTGGTATTACATTTCACCTGTGCCTGGATCGTCCTGATACTTTCCAGGATGCGTTCACCTATAGAAAGATTCTGATTGCAAAGGATAGGGGTGGCAAGTTCCGCGCTCAGGACAAAATCATTTATTGTCATACCGTGTCCTTCAGCATAGCGGCTGACATTCCCTGGTTTGAGGGCATTGACCTCGGCAAGAAAGCTGGACATTACGGCCCCTTTCAGGTCGATTTCTGCCCCTCGTACCATCAGGACTGTACCGTCAAGGCATGCGTTTCACCGATACGCCGGACAAAATGATCAATGAGTTTGGTGGCAATATTAAATTCCGTAACACTCTGCAATCCCCACCATGCAGGGACGCCATTAACCTCAATAACCTGCAATTGTCCGGCGGCATCGGGGATCAGATCCACCCCGGCATAGTCAGCATTGACTGCTCGCGCAGCGGATTCGGCGAGTTCGCATAATCTGGTATCCAACGGCAAGGGTTCACACCTGGCACCCCGGGCACGATTTGTAATCCAGGAGATCCCTCGTCGCAGCATGGCCGACTGTGCTTTTCCATCGATGACAAAAACACGGATATCAAACCAGTCAGTCCCGCCACGTTCTACAAACGACTGCAAATAATAGAGGCCGGCAAACTTTTCATCATGGATGAGTCCAGAATTGCTGTCGATCAAATGTATGCCTATGCCTTGTGATCCAAACAGGGGTTTCAACACCAGACGATGGCCCTTATCAAATTCCTGCTGACAAATCATCCTGGCCTGTTCTGGTGATTCAAAGATCCAGGTGCTGGGTGTGGGCAAACCGGATTGTTTAAGCAAAAAACTGGTCATGGCCTTGTCGACAGTGCGTTCAATCGCACGGGGGCTGTTGTAGACAACAACTCCCAGATCGACTAACACATGCAGGACATCCAGCCGGAAGATTACCTGTTCCAGGGTGCCACCGGGGACTCCACGCACAAAGATCCCTAACGGTAGTTTTTGTTCGAAACCAGGCAATCTTACCCATTGATCAGAATCATCAAACATCAATTGACACTCTGTCAGGGAAAGGTAACGGCTGTTCAGGCCATGACGGCTCAGCGCGGTGGTCAGCTGTTCACCATGCCACCCGGGGTCGTCAGTGACTATTGCGATTTGCGGATTGGGATTACCCACATTTATTTATTACTGAATGATTTTTCCAGCAACTCTTTATTTATCTTGCCCGCATTAAAGGTGTTACCGCTGATGAGTGATGTTACCGTCACCCTGGCTGGGCTAAATAACATGGGATCAATTTTATAAAAATCATAACCTACATCTTTGAATATATCTGCAAACGGCCTGCCGTAATCTTTCGAAGCGCTGCTGGGAAGTTGATCCGTCAATTCTTTCAACTCTTTGTCCCCGGCCTCAATATACAAATGCACTTGTCCTGCGAAAAGAACAGCGTCATTGGCACGACCCATCGCTGTTATAAAATCATGTGCGGGGGGGGATATGGGCGCACTGCCCGCCCCGTCAACAATTTTTTCCAATGGAAATCCGAGTGCATGTATCTTATGCAAGGCAGTCTCAAGTACGCGGGCCACAATCTGTACGCTCCCACACAAACTTGAGGTGGGTGTGATAATTAAGGTCAACTTGTCGGCTGATATCCCGCAATATTCACTAATACGATCAGCGATTGCCACAGGGGGTTGAACATCTGTTTCAATCACAAGACAGGTACTATCCGCCTTGTCCCGATAACCTAGCTCGTTAAATAACGGTTCCTTACTGCCCATCGCGCGGGCAGGACCTGATCCCAGTGCATTAAAAGCCCCTTTGCCCTCAACATGCGAAAGTTTCCAGCCCGCATATTGGCTGGCGAGACAGGCAAACACCGGGTGCGAAGCGTGAACATCCACATACCATGACCAGTTATCAAGTAAATTGGTCGTAGCCCGTAGATTGACGCGGCCAAGTCCGCCCATACAGATCTCGGCAATCAACCGTCCGGCCTCCAGACCGCCATATGAATTGACTCCGGCATCCACAACGGTTGTGCCATTTGAAAGTGTAGACACGATCAAGCGCAGCGATGCTGCATTTTTTATTAATGAATGCACCAGCGGTGCCGCCAGCTTATTCACGCTGGGGATATCAGACGATGGATTCATAATTGATTTGTTAATTCCTGTTATTGTTATTTTTGATCTCAGGCTGCGACTCTTTGCAGTCCAAGCTGTTTATATATGGACGCCTTACGCTGTGCCAGTCTGTCTCGAACGTCACCCGGTGAGATTGCAGCGGCCTGTATTGTACAGATCGGTTCCCCTGTTGCAATCCTGACTCCGGGACGGGGGCGATCAACGGCCCATTCAGGCCATTTCAACTGCGGGACATGCAGATCCGAACCGGCATAGATTACCTCATGTCCCCTGCAATCTTGGTTTTGATCAGGTAATACAATTAATTTCCCCTGACATGCCATGATATGCGCATAAAACAGACTGTTATTATTTTCATGTAACTCAAATGTTGCCGTTGGTCTTGGGTTGATCTCAAGCACGTAAAATTGTCCGGTGTCATCTACAATGACATCCAGTCCACAAAGTCCAACCAGATGTAATTCATGTGTCAATAACTGGATGGCTTTTTCAAATGATGCATACAATTCTGTTCCAACATTTGACAAC
>JAENIZ010000075.1 GCA_016844485.1 Gammaproteobacteria bacterium
CTCTATGATTTATCGCCTGATGGCGCCCAGATCAGATATCTGATTAAAGACGGGATTAATCTGTTTTCGGATAAAAATACATCTGTAAAAGACATAAAAGCCTTGCAATGTATCCTCCAATTCAAACTGTCATACGAAGACAGGATATTGCAGATAAAAATCAATGCCCGTCCCGTCTATCTGCGCTCTATAAGTGAAGATACATTGGCCGCCGGCATATTATTCGAAGAAGACCAGGCTGAAAATCAGGTGATAAAAGATTTTTTGCTTAGTCAACTTGAGGCCTCATTCACAGAGTTAAACAAACTCAAGACAAATACAACAGAAACAAAAGCGCGAAAACAAACAACAAAAAGCAGGAAAGAACCGGATCCCCCTGAAAAGAAAATACTCCTCTCCCTTAATCCGGAAGAAAAAATCACCGACACGGACTATTCAAGAAATGATCTCCAATCCTTGAAACATGATCTCGCGCAGATAACAGGCAGCCTGAAGGTGATCCAGGAAACCACCCGCCATATCGACGAAAGAATTTACGTCCTGGAACAGATGTTACACAGAAGAACTTGAATGGATGATGTGCATGGCAAGGATTGTTCCTTACAATCCTATTGCATTTCCTCCATCCGTGGAGGTCAGTTGCACGAATGCCGCGATGATATGGATATCAGAGAGCGGCTGACGTACAAGGACGCCCTACATGGATGTAGGAAGTGTAGATATTGTAAGGAACAAATATCTGCCGACTTACATGGATGTATTAGTGCCGCGGGTGCAGGACGACGTAAATGGATTTACTAGTGTCGCGAGAGGACAGGAGTCCGAAGCGACTGCTGAGAGCGGCTATCAGAGAGCGGCCTAATGTGGAATTCGTATCGATATCTTAAAACCGTGGTCTGTCCATTACTTCCAGTATGCTTCACTCTGACCCTGATTTTTATTTCTTGATCCTGCAGTCGCCGCACATCTGTAACCAGTCCGGGGTAACTTTCTTATCAACCTTCCAGTTACCGGCAGCGGCAAGCTTTTCCGCAATTCTGTCGAACATGCGCCGGCTGATAAAAGGTTTGCCACAGGCTATGCAACAGAACGGTTTGTCCTCATTGACGATGCGGGGTTTGCTCGCAAGCTTGTCATCATAAAGATAACGGGAGACCAGTGTGATCGAGTTTTCTGGACATACGTTGCGACACAGACCGCACTGTACACAATTCGATTCCAGGAAACCGAGCTGTAACTGATTGACATCATGTTGCAGTGCCTTGACCGGACAGATGGCAACGCAACTCATGCAAAGCGTACAGGTATTCTGATCAACCCGGATTTCACCGAAGGGCGAACCCGGGGGCAATGCAGTTATTCCCTGGGGTGACGGTGCATGCTGATAAAGATGGCCCAGCGCCATCCTGATGGACACGCGCTTTTCAAAGGGATTAAAACCCGCCGCGGGATGCTGATCTGAATATTTCCCGCTTTTATCAGAGACTGCAAATGTGTTGTCTGCGTTGACCACGATGAGCCGCAGCCGATCTTCCGCATAGCCCATGCCTTTAAGGAGACTGTGTGTTACGGAAAACTGGGCCTGTAATCCCGCGAGGATACTCGGTGGAGTTTCCTTTCCGATCAACAAGGCAATCGTTCCGGCGCCATACGCGAGGGTGGACAGCCAGGCATCCATGCCGACTGAACCGATTTCTTCAACCGGCACCGGGATCAGGTTGTCCGGCAGTGTGCCTGCATGATCGAGCAACGCAGCGACGCCCTTCGCATCGTAGATCAGCAAATCAGGTTGCGCACCGCCCGCATCACGATAAGCCGCCAGAATGTCCCGGATCATGATCAACCATTCCTGCACGGCCGGATAGGCATAGGAAAGTGCGCCGGTGGGACAGGCCACGGTGCAACTCCCGCAGCCCTGGCACAACGAAGTATTCACTTCTATCTTTTCACCGATGGAGCGGATCGCTTCCGCCGGACAACGATCCAGACAGCGCGTACAGCCTGTCATGCCCTTGCCGCCATGGGTACAAATATTTGCCTGGTATTTCACATAAACCGGCTTGCTGAACTCCCCCGTCGTCTGTTAGATCTCCTGCAAGGCCGATTGTAATTTTTCCGGATCAGCGCCCGGCGCGTAATAGCCGGGAGGCAATACTTCATGTGTCAGGAGTGGCGGTGTCTTAAGATCAAGGAATGTTGCAGGAATGCCGGTGTATTGAGATCAAGCACCAAATCAAAGTTTTCACGCCCGGCAGGCCCCGGTTGTGCCGGGTTTACATCTCCCCGCGGGCCTTCCAGCCTGGCAGAAAACTGGCCCAGGAAACCGTTGAGCTCATCCAGATTGCCGGCAACCACGGTGACATTGGGTGCAGACAGTGGGTGGGAAAGCATTGCATCCGGGCCATCCGGTTCCATGCCACTGATTAAGACGGTGCAGTTAAATCCGTCAGCAGCGAGACCGTTGGCGATCGTAATGGCATGGTCCCGATCCACGTCCGGACGTATGTGATCAACGATCAGTAATTTTCCGTCAGACCGGTAGGTAACCAGCGAAGTGCCTTGCCACGTTCTCCGGGAGAGAGATTCCAGCACCTTTTTACGCGCGATAGCATCGAGTGTATCACCCGAAAATTTATCGAAAAAACTGTCATCGATTTGAAAACAACTATTGTCCACTTTTTTTAAATAATCTGGATCAGGCTCGAATTTATAGTTTACCTCGTTCCGGACGTCCACTTACAAGTTTCCCTGAGAATCAGGGTCAGACTGAAGCCTACTGAGTTTAACGGACACTCGGAAAGGGGATATTCAACCCTGAGGAGGTGTGTTCGATGAGCAGAAAATACAAACGCTATACGAAAGAGTTAATAATAAAGGGGTCTGGAACAGTTACCGACGATGTCCATGAGTGGCCCGGCCCCTTTAGTTTTAAATTTGTGTACATCATCCATACCTCTTTTCAAAATCCTTCATGAATACGATCAGTGCATCTACCGCTTCTTCCGGCACGGCGTTATAAATACTCACACGCATGCCACCAACAGTGCGGAAACCATTCAAATTCAACAGGCCGTTCTCTGCCGCTTCTGAAATAAACACGGAGTCCATGCTTTTATTGCGTAACTGAAACGGGATATTCATCCAGGACCGGCACTCAGGATCAACATCATTTTGATAAAAATCCGTTGCGTCGATGACGTCGTAAATTTTCTTCGCCTTGCGTTCATTAATCACCGCCATGGCCTCAGGCCCGCCCTGTTCTTTCAACCACTTGAACACCAGTCCCGTTAAATACCAGGCAAAGGTCGGTGGTGTGTTGTAAAGCGAGGCGTCTTGCGCCTGTATGGCGTAGTTTAAGGGGATCGGTGTCGTCGGGAGGGCATCACCGATCAGGTCATCACGCACAATGACAACCGTGAGGCCGGATGGTCCGATGTTCTTCTGCGCGCCGGCATAGATCAGTCCAAACCGGGAGACATCGATGGGACGTGACAGGATATTGGATGACATGTCCGCCACGATCGGCACATCGCCAGTGTCCGGGATCCAGTTAAATTCAACACCCCCGACCGTCTCGTTCGATGCGTAATGGAGGTAGGCGGCATCCGGGTTCAGGTTCCAGGATGAGAACTCCGGGATGTAGTTGTAACCTTTGTCCATGGTGTCGGCGGCAACATTGACATCGCAATACTGTTTTGCCTGCTCGACCGCCTTGTTAGACCAGATCCCCGTACGCACGTAATCCGCTGTCTTTTTCCCGCGCAACAGGTTCATGGGGATCAAGGCGAATTGGCTGCTGGCGCCACCTTGCAGAAATAAAACCTTGTAGTTATCCGGGATGTGCATCAGATCGCGCAGGTCTTGTTCGGCATCACTGGCGATCTGCTGGAATTCCTTGCTGCGGTGGCTCATCTCCATGATTGATGTACCGCTTTCGCCCCAGTTGAGCAATTCGTCCTTGGCTTTTTGTAAAACGGGTTCTGGTATGGCTGCAGGCCCTGCGCAAAAATTATAGGCACGTTTCATGAGAATCTGTGCTCCTTAAAGTAATTTTACGGTTAGCCAAATCAAATTGGCCTATTCCACATATATTTAATTAAAGCATTCTCTTTCTTTAATTGCTCCCTGATTATGTATCTTCATCGCTCACGCCATTAATTTTTGTTCCCCACAACATCTCCATTAACCGTCAAGCCCATTGCAGACGGTTCATGCGGACGATGAATGTGTTATCGCAAGACCCAGCCCCAATCCCAGCACAAAACACGGATTCTTGCCATAATCAAAAGAATATTCATAATTCATAAATGGCTAATGGGCAGCCTCTTTAATTTTCGCAAACCAGAAACCAATCAATATTGCGGTGCCAAGCAGAAACATAATAATACCACCGCTCATTGGACCGTATTCGCCGCCCAAAACAGCCTCGGCGGGATTGGCAGAGGAGTAATAAATAACGACTTTATTACCAATCAAGTGCTTTGGTTCATCGCGATTAAATTTCTTTTCGCTGACTACCGTAAAATAATCGTTGTTGGCATGATAGCCGGCAATCGGGCTAAAACATTTTGAAACGCCCTTGCCGCAAGACCAGGTATTACGTTCAAGATCAACGATGGTGCCTTCCGTCTTTTGCCAGACAATGGCGGTATACGATACCTTGGCAATTTTATATCCGCCCCACAGTACGAAGACAATTGCAGCTAAAAAGATGACTTTGATATTAGTAGGGCTCATGGAGGGCAGTCTAGAATAAACCGGATTGGTGTCAATTACGGTGAATAATAGCGAAAGACACTGACATGTTGTATGTATTGATACTCAAACAGGCTCAATCAGGTCCTTGCCATTATGTTTCGGGTTATTGACCGCCGTGCTGACCGGATAGGAAATCATTTTGCCTGCATAAGGTTGCAGGAGTGATTTGCTGCCTTCATGTAACCAGGCATCGTAATTATCAGGATCAAGGATCACCGGCATCCGGTCGTGGACAGGTTTCATCACGTCATTGGCGACTGTAGTGATCATCGTGCAGCTTTCCAGGGTTTCATCGTCATGTTCCCAGTGGTCCCATAAACCGGCAAAAGCCAACAACTCAGAGTCTTTCAGTTTGAAATAAAAGGGTTGTTTGTGCTTGTTGGTTCTTTTCCATTCATAAAAACCATTGGCCGGGATCAGGCAGCGGGACTTTTTAAAGGCAGAACGGAAAAAGGGTTTGCTATCGACGGTCTCCGCCTTGGCATTGATGGGCTTGAGTTTGGTGTCTTTCGCCCAATGCGGCACCAGGCCCCAATGCAGATTGGCCAGCACCCTGTCTCCATCTTCCATCCGCACAACGGGAATATTACTTGATGGGCTGACGTTATAGCTGTGTATAAACTCGCCTGACCGTACAAGATTAAAATGTTCTTCAATATTCCTGGAATTACTGATGATGGAAAAGCGCCCACACATAGGTGGGATTATATACTCAAATTATCTGATAATAATTCTCGCCTGCTATTTTACTTTTTCAATCAGTTTTCGCAGGTTATCGGCGCTTTGGCTCCGGTCGCTTTCCGCAATGACATCATTCGCTGTTGCATAATCCTGCTGTAAATAGGAAAGCGCAGCGACCATGAATGACAAATCAACCTGGTCCTCATTGTCTTGCAAGGCAAGTTTGTAATCTTCATTCATGAAATAAATCATCTTGGCAAGTTCATCATTCAGTTGAATGTAGTCCAGGGCCGCAGGATCAATACTGACAGCCTTACGCATCGTCCTTATGCCCCTGTCCAGTTCGCCGTTGGCAGCAGCGGCGATAGCAAAACCTACCTTGGGTATGCCGGAATTCAGGTCCTGCTGTGATTGGACCGCAAAGATATCAATCGCTTTACTGATGTTCCTTTCCGTCAATGCATCCCACCCTTCATGGCTCCCGTAGGAAATTACAGGCCCCCGGTACGGCACATAAGTAACAGGCCGTGCAGGTCTCTGATAGGTCGGCTGATAAGGAGGGGAGCGCTGGTACACCCCCCGGGTTCTGTAATCGTCATAGCTCAGGATCTGCGAAAGTAATGCGGCGCCAAACAGGCCCAGGATGACATACCCCGCCGTCCCGATATCGCCGTGGCTGCTGTAACCTGCACTAAAACCATAATGGCCGCGATAGCCATAATCGGAGTAACCGTAGCCCAGGCTATAACCGCCATACGCTACGGCATTGCCGGAACCGGCCATAAACAGGAAGAAAGCAATGGAAAACACCCGGCAAGTGCGGTGAATCCAGGAACATTTCAGCATCTTCCGCATACGCTAATAATAGACCATTTTTTACGACAAGGGATCAAGACGGCATCGCGAGAATAGGAGTTTTGCTTGTGGACGGGCGGGTAACACAAAGTGAATTCGTTGGCTTGACGTTCGTTACCAGCATGGTAACATAGTGTTACCTGGATGGTAACGCAAGACTTTGGGTAATGATTAAGTCGTTTTCTCACAAAGGATTAAAAAACTTTTTCAGAACGGGAAGTACGTCCGGGATACAGGTAAAACATGCTGAACGAATTCGTTTGATTCTGGCCCAATTGAACCAGGCCCGTTCAGTGAAGGATATGGATATTCCCACATTACGGCTTCATCAGCTCAAAGGGCAAAGAAAGGGAATTTGGGCGGTCACTGTTCAGGCTAACTGGCGCATCACGTTTCGATTTGTCGAGGGTGATGCAGAAATTGTAAGTTATGAAGATTATCACTGAGTCGAGATATCCTATGCGCATGTATAACCCCCCGCATCCCGGCGAGATATTATGGGATTTATTTTTATCGCCCGAGGGTATCACCATATCCAAAGCAGCGAAGGCGCTGGGCATTACACGCAAGCACTTAAGCAAGATTATTAATGGCCATGCCGGTGTTACACCAGAAATGGCATTACGCCTCGAACTGGCATTTGGCGTGAGTGCAGAGAGTTGGCTGGGCCATCAGAATGCGTATGACTTGTGGACAGCAGAACAGCACAAAAAACGCTTGAAGGTCACCTCGTTACGCGCGGCGTGATTTGTAAAAGGGCTTTGATCCCTTAAATTTATGAACCGGATCTCACCCATTGACGTGTTGTTGGCGTATGCAAACCGCCTTAAATTCAAAAACCTCTTCCTCCTGATACTCGGCTTGTTCGTCCTCGACCTCTTTGTTCCGGACATGGTCCCGATGATCGATGAAATCATCCTCGGCCTCCTCGCTATCCTCCTGGCTAATCTGAAAAAAGAAGAGAGCCAGATTGATCAGAATAATCAACAGGGAAACGTTATCGAAGGAGAAGTGATTAAAGAGGATGAAAAAACAAAATAACCGAAATCAGCACTTGATTCTTGTCATATCCCGGCCAAGCCTATCTGATTGAACCGGTGAAATGCGCGAAAGCACACTGTCCACTGGCGTTCGCAGACACAGAATTTATCATATTATAGGCGAGATTAGACTACATTAAATATCAATCGGCGCTGATCCCATTGATTTTGTTGTGACTGCACCCCCTTTTCTTTTAAAATCAATTGATACTGACCTTATTAATTTCACCCTATTGATTACTTGTGACAGAGCATACACATCGAAATTCTCTAAAGCCAGGTTACAAATTACACTGGTATGAGATTAAAAGAATACTGGGGCAGGGTGGATTTGGAATCACCTATCTTGCGCATGACCTGAATCTGGACAAAGACGTTGCCATAAAAGAATATCTGCCGACTGAATTTGCAGTACGTGAAGGTGATCACTCGGTCCACCCGATATCAAGTAACTCACATTCCCAGTATAAATGGGGCCTGGACAGATTTATTGCAGAAGCAAGAACACTGTCAAAGTTTGAACATCCCAATATCGTTCGTGTGTTTGCCGTGTTTGAAGAAAACAATACGGGTTATATGGTCATGGCCTACGAACATGGACAAAGTCTTCAGACCATGCTTGCAGGTAAAAAGACACTGGAAGAAGCTGTTCTGTTAAAGATACTGGTGCCGATTCTTGGTGGTCTGGAAAAGATCCATAACGCCGGTTTTATTCACAGGGACATAAAACCGGACAATATCTATATCCGGGAAGACGGAAGCCCGGTATTACTGGATTTTGGTTCGGCGAGACAAGCGCTGGCGGGGCAAACCAAGACACTTACGAGTCTGGTCTCGCCCGGTTACGCGCCCTTCGAACAGTATTATTCCAAAAGTGATGAACAGGGACCCTGGTCGGATATTTACGGCCTGGGCGCGACACTCTATCGAGCTGTTTCCGGACGGGCGCCTATGGATGCCGTTGATCGGAGCAAGTCCATGCTGGAGGGATCCTGAAGGCGATTGATCACGCCATCAGGTTCAAACCGAAAGATCGCCCGCAAAGTATCACTGAATGGAAACGTGAATTTGGTTTCAAGGACAATCTGGCTGAATTTGAACGTTTCTTAAAACTTGAATCGCAACCGACGCGACCGGGAACGCGCATTGGCGCTGATAAAACTTCACGATTTCGTCCTGTGATGCTTTTGATATTTGTAATTTTAGTATCTGTTACCGGGATATTTTATTATCGAAATACGTTTAAAGACCTGTTAACGGACATCAGCCCGGTACAGGAAAGCACTGAGAATAAAGCGCTTGAACAACAATTAACAGAACGGGAACGGCTTAAAGAAGAAGTACAGAATCTCGCTGAAGAAAAGCGAAAAATGGAAGAAGAACGCAAACTGGCAGATGAGAAAATAAAGCAGGAAGCAGCGGCCAGGTTAGCGGAACAGGAACGGCAAAAACAGCAGGAAGAACAAAAACGGCTTGAAGAACAAACACGGCTCACGGAAGAAGCAGCGGCCAGGTTAGTGGAACAGGAACGGCAAAAACAGCAGGAAGAACAAAAACGGCTTGAAGAACAAACACGGCTCACGGAAGAAAGAAAAAAACTGGAGGATGAAAAGCAAAAGTTTGAAGAAGACATGAAAAAGCAGGAAGAGGCAAGATTAGCTGAACAGGAACGGCAAAAACAAATGGATGAACAAAAACAGCTTGAAGAACAAAAACGACTTGCAGAAGAAACAAAAAAACAGGAAGAAGCAGCAAAGTTGGTTGAGCAGGAGAAACAACAGCTGATTGAACAATCCCGCGTTGAAAGACAAAAAAGATCAGCAAAGAGACTGGATAGTTTTGGCTATGTTGACGACCTTGTTGCGCAGGATTTGCTGCAACTTGGTGAGAAACAGAAACAAATAAGTGTTGTTGCAAATATCAACAAATGGCAAAGCTCGGGAGTGTTGATTAAAAAAGGAAATACCTACAAAATTACTGCAACAGGACAATGGAATCTGGGTGGATTGTGTAATCCCACCGGTCCGGATGGTGAAGGTATTTATAGTGCAACATGCTGGGACCTGGGCGGACAAACAGTAGCGGGTTATACGCATTCGTCACTGATCGGCAAGATTGGTAGCGGCAATCCTGCCTTTTATGTAGGCAGGGAATACCGGTTTACGCCAGATGAGGAGGGTGTGCTCTATTTTATGGCAAATGATGCGCCCGCATTTTTCTTCGATAATTCAGGATCGTTCTCCGTCAGCATCAGCGTAGAATGAACAATCATGATTCGTACATGCACAAGGGAATCATGATCTGTTGTTTAATTCTGACGGGTGTGTTTGTGCCAGTGCAAGCCGTTGAAATCGGGACCCCCTACGAATTTTCAGAAACCAGAACGCCGGGCGATATTTTCATGAGCATACGCCTGCTGGGTGCGTTGCAACTGTCAGCAGACAAGGTCAATGGATTCAGCGCCCGTGAGCTTTCCGGCCTTGCCTGGGATGAAGATGAACAGATCCTTTACGCCGTTTCTGATGACGGGTTCGTAGCGCATCTTGCGCCCGGATTTACCGGAGAGGTCCTGACGGGAACAGGATTTGTCCGTGGAGATACGGTACTGGTGATCGGACTTGAGTTTCCTCCTCGGATTGAAAGGTTCAGACCGGATGGCGGTTTTATCGATAATCTTGTTTTGCCTGATTATCTGGCCGACAGGTCTTCATATCATGATAAGGAATCAACGATCGATGCACTGACCTTCCATGCAAGCTATGGATTTATCGTGGCGCCGCAACGTCCGTTGGTGGATATTCCACCCGGTTATTCAGGTATTTATGCAACGGATGGAAACAAATGGCTGTATGACGCATTGAATAATAACAGCCATACGCTGGGACTGGAGACCATGCCGGATGGAGATTTACTGGTGCTGGAGCGTATTTATAGCTCTTTCTTCAAACCAGTTACTTATGCGCTCAGAAAATTAAACATGGATGATATTGATGGAAATATTATCCCGGTGAGTGAAGTCGCACATTTCAGCAACCATGAGGGATGGGCAATCGATAATTTTGAAGGTATAGCGAGACACCGGGGTAACCGGTATTTTATGGTGAGTGATGATAATGAAAGCATCATCCAGAAAACCTTGTTAATCTATTTTGAAATTGTGTCTGATAATGGACAGGTGCAGGAGCCTGATACCGTCCTCAATACACCATAAAGATAATTTCAAGTACTCCGATTTCTTGTTCCTCCCAATTCAAGATTCAAGACGATCGCCAAGGATGGTGGAAGTGCAGATAATGTAGGGAATAATTATCTGCCGACATACAAGGATGTATTAATGTAGCGGTCGCACGACTATAGGGAAGTAGGAGGTAGAGCAACGCCGGGAGCAGTTGCCGAGGAGCG
>JAENIZ010000076.1 GCA_016844485.1 Gammaproteobacteria bacterium
GAAGCAAAACGCATGCTGGGCAGAACACCCGGACATATCGTTGCAATTCGTCCTCTGAAAGACGGGGTCATTGCTGATTTTACGATTACGGAAAAAATGCTTCAGTATTTCATCCGTCGCGTGCATGGCTCAACAATGTTTAAACCGAGTCCCCGCGTACTGGTCTGTGTGCCTTGTGGATCAACCCAGGTTGAACGGCGCGCAATACGTGAATCCGCCGCAGGGGCTGGCGCAAGGACCGTATTACTTATAGAAGAACCGATGGCAGCAGCCATTGGTGCCGGGATGCCGGTGAGTGAGGCGCGCGGTTCAATGGTATTGGATGTTGGGGGTGGCACGACAGAGGTTGCTATTATTTCATTGAATGGGATTGTGTTTTCAGATTCCGTACGGATCGGTGGCGATCGATTTGATGAAGCCATTATCAATTATGTAAGACGTAACTACGGAAGTCTGATAGGTGATGCGACAGCAGAACGGATCAAACATGAAATAGGATGCGCTTATCCCGGAAATGAAGTGCGTGAAATGGAAGTACGCGGACGAAATCTCGCAGAAGGGGTACCGCGAAGTTTTACATTAAACAGTAATGAAATTTTAGAGGCCTTGCAAGAACCGCTCGCCGGGATCGTCGGAGCCGTTAAAAATGCATTGGAGAAAACGCCGCCCGAATTGTGTTCTGATGTGGCTGAACAGGGATTGGTACTGACAGGCGGTGGTGCGTTACTGCGTGATCTGGATCGTTTATTGATGGAAGAAACAGGATTACCTGTGATCGTCGCCGAGGACCCCTTGACTTGCGTTGCCAGGGGGGGCGGACGTTATCTGGAAATGATAGATGAGTACGGAAGGGATATGTTGGTTGTCGAATGAATTGTCAGGATGCTGAAGAAGTCCATCCATACACTTTTTCAGTTCGAAAAGCACAAACGTGGTTTTTGCTTTTCTGCGCAGATCAAGCACGCTTTAGGTGCTTGATCTTGCGTTGGTGCATCCATGTACCGACTCACAGTATGCGGTTATTAAAATAGCTGTGAGGTAGTCTGATGTATGGCATGAGTTAGAGCAGGGGGCGTAATATTAACGCGCTGTTTTTGAAAGGCCCTTCCGCCAATGTAAAAGTTTTTATTTTTATATTGGTATCGATTGTGTTGATGACCGTCGATCATCGACAGGGTCATCTTGAGTCCGTTCGTTCCGCGCTTTCAGTCATTATTTATCCTGTTCAATATCTGGTTGATGTACCTGCAAAAATGACTGGATGGGCGACAGAATCATTAGTAACACATCAGTTGCTGCTTGAAAAAAACGAACGTATGCAAGAAGAACAGTTACTTCTGAATTCCAGATTGCAGAAATTCAATGTACTTGAAGCGGAAAACCAGCGGTTGAGAAAATTACTGGAGTCTTCATTTAAATTAAGCGAACGGGTAATCATTGCAGAGCTTCTGGCCGTTGATTTGCAACCATTCCGGCATACGATTGTGATCAACAAAGGCATACGCGAGGGTGTTTTTGATGGGCAGCCGATTGTAGACGCCAATGGTGTTATGGGACAGATCATACATGTTGGCCCCTTCAGCAGCACGGTACTGCTTATTACTGATCCTACCCATGCTCTTCCGGTACAGATCGATCGCAATGGATTACGTGCTATAGCCGTGGGAACAGGGCAGAGCCGGAGTTTGCAGCTTGAACATCTGCCAAACAACGCAGACATCCAAAAAGGAGATCTGATTGTTTCTTCCGGGCTGGGTGGCCGGTTCCCGGCCGGATATCCGGTTGGGACTATTTCCGAAATAGTACTGGATCCTGCAGAACCCTTTGCCAAGGTTACGGTTGTTCCCAGTGCAAAGCTGGAACAGAGCAGGGAAGTGTTGCTGGTATGGCCCAATGATTATGCAAGGCCTCATTCTGAGGAAGACAGTTTTGCGGTTAATCTATGATTAAATCAGAACATCATGGCGGTTGGATAATCTGTTTCAGCTTTATTGTGGCGTTGATGCTGACGGCCATGCCGTTGCCGGAGTGGGCGACAAACTGGCGGCCTGCGTGGGTGGCTATGGTTCTTGTTTACTGGTGTATGGCCTTGCCTGATCGGATAGGAATAGGTCTCGGATGGTCCATGGGCCTGTTACTGGATGTCTTGCAAGGTACACTACTTGGACAAAATGCGCTTGGACTGGCTGTTCTGGCATATTTTATTATTAAATCGCATCAGCGCATTCGTATGTTTCCTCTGACACAACAGGCATTCCTGATCTGCCTGCTGGTGTCACTTTATTTATTCTTGTCATTATGGGTGCGCGGTATTATGGGCATACCGCCGGACTCCTGGACATACTGGATGCCCGCGTTTACAAGCATGTTGTTGTGGCCATGGTTGTTTATTATCCTTCGAGACATTCGCCGTAGATACCACGTGTCCTAGTGACGGACATGCCGGTCGATTTTGTTTTCAAAGACAGAGCTGAAGAATCCCGTCTGGTTAAACGGCGGGTATTTGTTGCCGGTGTAATTGTCATTTTGCTGATGTCGCTGGTAGTGCTGCGACTCGTGTATTTGCAGGTCTTGAAACATGATCATTTCATTACCTTATCGCAGAATAACCGGGTCAAGATCCTGCCCATACCACCGATTCGCGGTTTAATCTACAGCCGGGACGGTGTCCTGCTTGCGGAAAATCAGCCTGCCTTCAGTCTTGAGATAATTCCCGAACGTGTGGAAAACCTTGATGTTGTAATTAAGGAATTAGCCGGACTTATTTCGATACAGGAAGAGGATATCAATCGTTTTCACAGATTATTAATTGAAAAACGCCGGTTTGAAAGCGTACCTTTACGCTATAACCTGGATGAACTTGAAGTTGCGAGGTTTTCAGTAAAAAAACATTTATTCCCGGGTGTTGAAGTCATCGCCCGTCTATATCGACGGTATCCACTTAAAGCCGAGACCTCTCACGTCATAGGATATGTTGGCAGAATCGATGATACCGACATGTCTCAACTGGATACATCAAATTATTTGGGCACAACCCATACCGGTAAATTCGGTGTGGAAAAGGCGTATGAAGATTTATTGCATGGGGAGGTGGGTTATCAGCAGGTCGAGGTCAATGCACAAGGCAGAATACTGCGTATCCTTGAACGCACACCGCCAGAACCAGGCAAAAATATCTATTTGACGCTGGATGTATCACTGCAAAAGGTTGCTGCCGATGCATTACAAGGCAAACGTGGCGCAATCGTGGCTATCGATCCCAATAACGGTGACGTTCTGGCCCTGGTCAGTTCTCCAAGCTTTGATCCTAATCCATTTGTAAACGGAATTGATACCAAGTCATACCAGGAATTGCTTGAGTCAAAGGCTACGCCATTGATTAATCGGGTATTGCAGGGCAAGTATCCACCGGGTTCTTCTATAAAGCCGTTTTTCGGGATTGCGGCACTCACCTTTGGGGTACGACAACTTAATCAGGAGACATGGTGTCCGGGCTGGTATTCACTGAAAGGCAGTGAACACCGGTATCGCGACTGGAAGAAAGGTGGTCATGGACATATGAACCTGAAAAATGCCATTACACAGTCTTGCGATGTTTATTTTTATTCCCTTGCCAATGATTTGGGCATAACACGTATCCACAAGGTGTTGACTGACTTTGGTTTTGGCAGCAAGACAGGTATCGATATCAGTGGCGAGGTACCCGGATTGGTCCCCTCTGCCGAATGTAAGCGTGAAGTCTATCATCAGCCCTGGTTTCCAGGCGAAACGCTGATTGCCGGAATTGGCCAGGGTTCTACATTAGTGACGCCTATACAATTGGCAACTGCCACAGCAACGCTTGCCAATCATGGCAAATTAATATCTCCACATAATCGCCAGGTATCAATTTATGATCTTTCACATTGGAATGAAGTAATCAATGCCATGATTGATGTTGTACATGGTGATCGCGGTACCGCCAGGCAGAGCGGTTTGAATGCACCCTACAAATTTGCGGGGAAGACCGGGACTGCGCAAGTAATCGGCGTTGCACAGGATGAACAATATAAAAAAGAAGAAATTCCGGAAGAACTGCAGGACCATGCATTATTTATTGCATTTGCTCCAGCCGATGCACCAAAGATTGCCGTCGCGATTATTGTTGAAAATGGTGGAAGCGGTTCAAGAAGTGCCGCGCCCATTGCCAGGCAATTATTTGATCATTATTTATTGAATCAACATTCAGATTCAGGATAGATGGAAGACAAGACCTTAGCACAACGGCTGCATATTGATATCCCGCTTTTGTTCGGATCACTGATTCTGTGTGGTATCGGTCTTGTTGTGTTATACAGTGCAAGTGGTCAGGATTTAAATATTGTATTAAGACAGGCAATGAGTATGGCGATCGCACTGTTATTGATGCTTGCTATAGCACAATTACCCCCGGAGCAAATTGAACGCTGGTCATTGTGGGTCTATTTATTTGGCGTGGGTCTGCTCATTCTTGTACTAGTTGCAGGCCATGTCGGGAAAGGGGCACAACGCTGGCTTGATCTTGGTTTATTCCGTTTTCAACCATCGGAACTTATGAAACTGGCTGTCCCTATGGTACTTGCCTGGTTGTTTGCCAGCAGAAGACTGCCTCCAACACCCGGCCCTTTATTTGTCTCATGTCTGGTTATTGTTGTGCCGGTTGCTTTGATAGCAAAACAACCGGATCTCGGAACAGCATTGCTTGTGGCCGCTGCCGGATTTTCAGTGTTATTTATCTCCGGGATAAGCTGGCGATGGATTTCCACCTTGACGATATTTATGGCGTTAGCAGCGCCTGTATTATGGCATTTCATGCATGATTATCAAAGGCGCAGAGTATGGACATTTCTTAATCCGGAGCAGGATCCATTGGGCGCAGGTTATCATATCATCCAATCAACAATCGCCATTGGATCAGGGGGGTTATATGGCAAGGGATGGCTGAATGGAACGCAGTCCCACCTTGAATTTCTTCCGGAGCGTTCAACTGATTTTATATTTGCTGTGTTCAGTGAAGAATTCGGCCTAATGGGGGTGTTGTTATTGATATCTATTTATATGTTTATCATTATCCGGGGCCTGCACATCGCGATTTCAGCGCAGCAGACGTACGGGAAACTTCTGGCTTCAGCACTGATCCTGACGTTTTTTGTTTATATTTTAGTCAATATGGGTATGGTAACGGGCCAATTACCTGTTGTGGGCGTACCTTTGCCACTCATCAGCCTGGGCGGGACATCTGTTGTGACGTTGATGATAGCATTCGGTATTCTGATGTCCGTTCATACTCACCGCAGAATGCTGTCTGAATAGATCCTTGTCTGAATCATGTATAAATCGCTCAAGATTTTTTTAATATCGTATCTGCTGCTGATAAACGCCTCCCATGCGGATGTTCTCGATCAGAATTCAATAAACCAATTCATAGAAAATATGGTTGCAACCTACCAGTATGATGCTGATAAATTACATTCTTTATTCAGCCAGGTGAAGCTTTCACAGAGAGTATTGGAGGCAATTTCCCGCCCGGCGGAAAAATTACCCTGGTATGAATATCGGACGCTTTTTCTTCAGCCCGATCGTATAGAACAGGGTCTGATCTTCTGGGAAAGATATCAGACCGCATTGAAAAGAGCAGATCAGCTTTATGGTGTGCCGGCACATATCATCGTTGCGATCATTGGTGTTGAGACCCGTTATGGACAGTCTACCGGCAAGGACAGGGTTATGGACGCCCTGGCAACACTCGCGTTTCATTATCCGGAACGCAGTGATTTTTTCCGTAATGAACTGGAAGAATATTTATTATTAACACGCGAACAAGGTATTGACCCTTTATCCATTAAAGGATCATATGCGGGCGCAATGGGTATTCCGCAATTCATCCCGAGCAGTTACAGACGTTATGCGATTGATTTTGATGACGACGGTAAAATCGATATCTGGAATAATCCGGTTGATGCAATTGGCAGCGTTGCTAATTATTTCAATCAATATGGCTGGGAAATGGGTGAAATGATTGCCGTGCCGGCAGAAATACAGAGCAATCAATATGTTGAAATACTCAATGATGATCCGGAACCGCATATCAGGGCGGATGAACTTAAAAAATACGGTATTAACCAACCAGAATATGTTCCCCCTGAAGCATTGCTGAAACTTCTGAGGCTGGATACTTCAGAAGGTGAGGAAATTTGGCTGGGCCTGAATAATTTTTATGTTATTACGCGCTATAATCACAGCGTACTTTATGCAATGGCTGTCTATCAGCTTTCAGATGAAATCCTGAGGAGATATGAAAATAAAGTTGCGATATTTAAATAAATATTTCATTACCCGTTTGCATAAAGCTTTTAATACGATCGCGCTGGTGATTTTATCCTTAATAACATGCGCATGCGGAATAAGCCTGGAACGCGACAGCGCACCAACCGGATCGATCGATACATCGTCAATACCGGATGCAATTCCTCGCGTAGAACAACGCAGTCCCTATGGAAATCCAGAATCATATACTGTTTATGGAAAACGTTATTATGTGATGAAAGGTAGTGCAGGATTTGTTGAAAGTGGAATTGCATCCTGGTATGGAAAAAAATTTCATGGACGGCGTACTTCAAGTGGTGAAACTTATGATATGTATGCAATGACCGCAGCGCATAAAACGCTGCCATTACCTACTTACGCTGAGGTTACCAATCTTGAAAATCGTAAAAGGGTTATTGTAAGGGTGAATGACAGGGGTCCTTTTCATGATAATCGCATTATAGATTTGTCCTATACTGCGGCATCAAAATTGGGGATAATTGCCAACGGTACCGGTCTGGTTGAAGTCCGCGTAATAGATCCTGCAAATTATCCTGGAAAGGGCGCCCCGGTTAGAACTGTATCTTTGGAGAAAGGCGGGGTATCAGGTTTTTATATCCAGGTGGGCGCATTTTCCCAACTTGTAAATGCCGAGGAATTAAGGAAGAAACTTGGAAGCATTGGTCAGCAACTTGTCAATATCAGTCAGGCAGTTGTCGGGGGTCAAACGTTATACCGTGTCCGGATCGGCCCATTAGTAAGTATCGATAATGCAGATAAAATAGTAGATCAGCTTGCTCAACTTGGTATCAATGATCACCAGGTTGTTATCGATTGATGTTGACCTAAAAGAATAATATCAACCCCTGGTTTTTTTCAGAGTATCATCGACCAATATGAAAATTAATTGTTTAATTTTACTTATTTTACAAATCATCTTTTGTAAATCCACATTTGCAGAGACAGCAGCCATACCCGCACCACCGAAAATAGACGCCAGCGCCTATTTGATTATGGATTTTGACAGCGGACAATTATTAGCGTCTGAAAATATTGATCAGAGAATTCCTCCCGCCAGCCTTACAAAAATGATGACGATTTATGTTGCTGCCAGTGAATTGGCGGAAAACAAGATTCATCTTGATGATAAAGTGGTTGTGAGTGAAAAGGCCTGGCGTATGCTGGGTTCCAGGATGTTTATAGAGGTTAATAAGGAGGTTACAGTGGGCGATTTGTTAAAAGGTATTATCATACAGTCAGGAAATGATGCCAGTGTTGCATTAGCTGAATATATATCAGGAGATGAAGATGTATTTGCGGAGCTAATGAATCAACATGCCAGCCGATTGGGATTAACAAACAGCCATTTCACTGACAGTTCCGGGCTGCCTAATGAACAGCATTATACGACTGCCTATGATATGGCAATACTTGCTGCTGCATTAATAAGAGATTTTCCGGATATCTACGCGCTGCATTCTGAAAGGGAGTTTACCTATAACGGTATCACCCAGCAGAATCGAAACAGCCTGCTCTGGCTTGATAAAACAGTAGATGGAATAAAAACCGGACATACTGAAGAAGCCGGATATTGTCTTGTTACCTCTGCAAAGCGGGATGACATGCGTCTTATCAGTGTCGTTATGGGCTCAAAAGGAGAAAAGGCACGCACAGAGACTAGTCTGGCATTATTAAATTATGGTTTTCGTTTTTATGAGACAAGAAAGTTGTTTAGTGCGAACGAGATTCTGACAACGGCAAAAATTTGGAAAGGAGACACGGACAGTGTAAGGTTGGGCCTGACAGGAGATCTCTATATCACAATCCCCCGGGGTCAATTCGAGAACATAAATACGGTATTTGATTTACCTGAAAGAATGATTGCGCCGATTGCACAAGGTGACGAAAAAGGTAAAGTGAAATTAATACTCTCTGATAAGGAAATCGTTAGCAGGCCGTTGTTTGCCATGCAATCCATTGCACAGGGTGGATTATTCAGCCGCTTAAAAGATGATATTCGCATGATTTTACAATAATTACACATGGCTATTGTCTATCTCAACGGTGAATTCCTTCCACTGGAAGATGCCAGGATTTCAGTACTGGATCGTGGATTTATATTCGGCGATGGTGTTTATGAAGTCTTGCCTGTGTACCGGCGGCAAATATTTCGACTTAATGAACATCTTAACAGGCTTGATAACAGTCTGACGTCGATTCATATGCTAAACCCACTTACTCTGGAACAATGGCGTGTGGTCCTGATGACTTTGGTTGAACGATGTCCCGAAGATAATCAATCAATGTGCAAGCCCTTGATTAAATGTGATTATTCCAATGGTATCAGGGCGGTTACATGTGAGGATATCCGTTGGAAGTGGTGTCATATCAAGGCGATTACTCTTTTGCCCAGTGTTTTGTTGCGGTACGAGGCTGCTGAAAAAGATGCGACTGAGGCGATATTACTCAAAGATGATTTTGTCACTGAAGGCGCGGCGAGTAATGTATTTATTGTGCAGCAGGGTGTAGTCAAAACACCGCCCAAAGATGACAATATATTGCCGGGGATTACACGTGATCTTGTTATCGAATTGCTGATTGGGACAGGTATTCCGTGCAGGGAGATTAAAATTTCCAGGAAAGAACTTGTTAGTGCGGATGAAATCTGGATCACCAGTTCAACATGGGAAATTGTCCCGGTTATTGAACTCGATGGAAAAACTATAGGAAATGGCCGGCCCGGTAAAATGTGGGGCAAGGCCATGGATATCTACCAGGAATTCAAGAAAAATATGACAGTCAGTAATTAATGATTACAGGTGTTTGAGATCGGTGGCAGGAAACGTTGGTATAATCTGATGGAACTATATAAGGTATTTACAATTGAGGCAGCTCATCTTTTACCGAATTTACCCGATAATCACAAGTGTAAGAGATTGCATGGCCATTCATTTCGCATTGAAGTGCATGTCACCGGTCCGGTAGATGAACATCTCGGTTGGGTTATGGATTTTGCTGATATCGGCACACATATCAAGCCGGTATTTGAGACACTGGATCACCGTTTTTTGAATGATATTAACGGACTGGAAAATCCGACGAGCGAGAATCTGGCGCGCTGGATCTGGCAGAAACTTAAACCTCAGTTGGCGGAATTATCATCTATAGTTGTGGGAGAGACATGTACCTCTGGCTGTATCTACAGGGGTGAAGGAAACAGGTGATATATGGTAATTAATAAATATTGCTCACAGGTGTGATTGAAATGAAAAAAATCAAGATAACCGAATTGCTGGGGGATGGTATTGGTCCTGAACTGCGTGAGTCAGTGTATGCAGTCGCTGATGCTTTACCATTGGATTTTAATTTCATACCTTTTGATTTAACTGTGGAAAATCGCGAGAGCGGTGATCGTGATTTGTTTGATAAAGTCATTGAATCGATGCAACAAACCAAGCTGGCATTTAAGTATCCAACAATTACCAGGACATCCAGCCCGAACGCAATCATACGCCGCAGATGCGATTTTAGTGTCATCCTGCGACCTGTTATCTCCATAAAAGGCATTCAGTCAAACTTCAAGGGAGATGTATTCCTGTATATAGTCAGGATCGCGACGGGTGGAACTTATGATGATCCGGGACGCATGATAGGCAAGGACGCCGCGGTATCAATAAGGATTGTGGAGAGGAAACCATGCAGACACGCGGCTACATATGCATTTGAATTGGCCAGAAAAAAATCATTGAGGGTGACGTCATCATCAAAACACACCATACAACGCGCTACGGACGGTTTGTTTCAATCCATTGTTGAAGAGGTGCATCAGGATTACAAGGATATCAAACATAACGTGGAATTATTCGACGCATTGCTGGCCAAGATCATATTAAATCCTGATAAATATCAAATCGTATTGGTGCTGAATGAATACGGCGATTTCCTCTCAGATATGGCGAGTGGCCTGATCGGGAGTATTGGAACAGGGGCAAGTGGAAACTTCAGTTTTACCGAGGACGATAAGGTTGACATCGCCATGTTTGACCCTGCTGGTGGCACCGCTCCTGACATTGCCGGCCAGAATAAATGCAATCCCGCGGCCATTCTTCTTGCCTTTGGCATGCTGCTTGATCACATCGACCGCTATGATGTTGGTCATGAATTGCGGCTTGCCATGCTGTCCTGTATTGCAGATGGTGTATGCACGGCAGATATTGGCGGGCGCTTGGGGACCAAAGAATTTACTAAGGAGATAATTGAACGATTAAAGGGTAAATTCTAGGTATTTGGATATCAGCAGACTGTCAGGTTTTTATCCCTTTCCCGGTGTTAAGCAGATACAGGCTGAAATAGAACAGTATAATTATAAAGATTGTTATGATAGTAAAGGCTGTCACGATATTAATATCTGACACGCCAAGCAGGCCATAACGAAACGCATTCACCATATAGAGTATCGGATTAAATTTAGAAACGGCTTGCCAGAATTCAGGCAACAGGTCAATTGAGTAAAAAACCCCGCCAAGATAGATCAATGGTGTCAGGATGAATGTTGGTACGATGGAGATATCATCAAATTTTTTTGCAAAGATTCCGTTAATGAGTCCACCCAACGAAAAAAGTATCGATGTCATGATGACAATCGATATGACAATCATGTAATGGGTAATATGCAGTTTTGTGAAGAACAGTGCGACAATAGTCACAACGATTCCCACAATAACCCCGCGTACGATCCCGCCCGTGATGTAACCGCCGAGAATGACAAAATTCGGAATAGGTGCAACCAGCATCTCTTCAATATGCCGTTGAAATTTCGCGCCGAAAAAGGAAGAGACCACATTGGCATAGCTGTTATTGATTATCGACATCATGATCAGTCCGGGGGCAATATATTCAACATAGGTGAATCCGGACATCTGGCCAATGCGAGGCCCGATTAAATTACCAAAGATGACAAAATACAGCGTCATACTTATCGCTGGTGGGAGAATAGTTTGTATCCAAATCCGGATGAACCGGCCAACTTCCTTGATAACTATTGTATTGTAAGCTGTCAGATAAACCTTGCGATTCATGATAAAATTAATAATGAGTTTTAACTGTTATTTTTATCTAAAAGTCTGATAAACAATTCTTCCAAACGATTGTGTTTGTTTCGCATACTGTTTATATAAATTCCTTCTCTTGAAAACACATCAAACAATTCATTGAGGTTTTGATCCCTTCTTATCTCAACTTCGATCGTCATTGCATCAGGTACATTGAGTATAAAATCCGGTAGAGAAAGTTTTTTTTCAAGAGGAATTTTCAAATCAAATATAAATGTTTCTGTATTTAGCTTGCCGAGCAGATATTTCATTGAGGTATTCTCAATGATGTTACCCAGGTCGATGATTGCAATGTTTTTGCACAAATTCTCGGCTTCTTCCAGATAGTGTGTCGTAAGAACAATCGTTATGCCTTGATTATTAAGATCTCTTAAAAATTTCCACATGGAGCGTCGAAGTTCCACATCAACGCCGGCCGTGGGTTCATCAAGGATTAATAATTTCGGTTCGTGTATAAGGGCACGGGCAATCATCAAACGCCGTTTTAAACCACCGGATAATGTTCTTGAGGGATCATATCTTTTTTCCCAAAGACCCAGCTGACGCAAGTACTTTTCCGCGCGCTCGCGTGCAAGTTTCCTGCTGATCCCATAGAAACCCCCCTGGTTCACCACAATTTCCATACAGGACTCAAATTGTGAGAAATTGAGTTCCTGCGGGACAATACCAATCAAGGATTTCGCGTCAACACTATGTGTATCAAGGTCATATCCATATACAAAAACCTTTCCCCCTGATTTCTTTACGAGGGAAGTAATAATTCCAATGGTCGTGGACTTTCCGGCGCCATTCGGTCCCAACAGGGCAAAGAAATCACCCTCAGAAACTTCAAGGTCGATGCCTTTCAGCGCCTGTACGCCATTGGCATAGGTTTTTTTGAGATTGTGTATCTCCAGTGCCTTCACGAAAATATAAAAATATTGAGGTCTACAACTTCTTTTGGAGATTGGGAAATTAAATCAGAACAGAAAAGTTTAATCTTTATGTGGATTTATTCCAGGTAAAGGAATGGCCTTATATAATTTTCTAGCTTTGTTGTATGTTTTTCAGTTTCTGCTTTTGTGCTTCATGAACCTTTTTCAGTTCTTTAGCCAGTTCACTGTCCCGGTTTAACACCAGTGTGAAATATTCCTTGGGTATTTTTATCAGACGCGATGCATTATCTGTCCTTGCGAATGCACTGCGTTTACCTTTGCTGTCAGGCATAAGCGCTTGTTCACCGAAATAATCTCCGCTTTTCAGCGTTGCCAGTATGACAATCTTGCCGTCATTGTCGAGGGTAAATACCTCGACCATCCCGTCCAGAATCACATACATGTGCTCACCAGGCTGGGATTCCTTCAGCACAAAATCACCTGGCCCAACGGTTATCACCTCAGTCCAGTTTCTGATAGTGGCTAATTCATTATAACTAAGGCTCTTGAATAACCGCAGTTTCCTGATCGTGTCACGAACTTCATCCGGTTCCAGTTTTAGATAATTGATCTCTGTCGGTTCTTCTGATTCATCCACAGTGTCATCACGTTTGACACTCAACAGTACATACTTCTTGTCGATCCTGAATACCTTTATTTGATGAAAAGCTTTAACTGTTGCGTTACGCCGTCCTGATCCTTCAGGCAGGATTGATTGTTCTCCAAAGAAATCACCCGCCCTCAACGTGGCTATGGAAATTTCACGATTTCCCGACCCGCCACGGATGGATACCTCGGCAGTGCCCTCAAGTATGATATACATACAGTCACCGATTTCAGCTTCCCGGATAATCATTTTTTTCGGGGCATATTCTTCAATCCGGTTTTCCGGCGCCTTCAATATATGTTCCAACTGCATTTCAGTCAGAGTTTTGAAAATGGGTATATTCCGGAGTATTTTGGGGTCGTTAAGTTGTTCTTTCATAATCCTGCATCCGCCGCCGACATTATCTGGGGGTCCCTTATTATTATCTGCCTAATACTAGAATTTTCCGGTATTTTGGCAAGCACTGCGTTAACCGTGACATTCCGCTTATTATAATAACGCTAATCCCGGCAATAAAAAATGCAGAATTTGACGTTTACCATAAAGGCATACATGCAAATACGCGTTTTACGGACTGTCTAGGCAGATTTCATATCGGATAGTGATATTTTCCCTTGCTATACAGGCGGGTATTCAGGGTTGCAATTCCAGGAGGTAATCCAGCCACATGTTAGAAAGCTTTTCCTGGACTGTATTCTGACGCAGGCGGGCATTCAGATTCGGAAAATCCACACGGTCCAGTTCCTGATCCTGGTTATAACAGGAATATACAAAGTATTCCTCGCCGGTATGTGGATCAACATGTTTGCAGAGACATTGCGCGCACACGCCCTTCATCATGCATTGCATGGGGGAATTGATGGAGGCAATCGCCGTATGGCCGGGCTTCAGATAGGGTCTCAGCCGGCCATGACGGGCCTCCTTGACCGCTGCCATCATCCGGTCCGAGCCGATAACGATAATGTGATCGACAGCAGATAATTTAATGCCGGTATCGCCCAGATCGCCCCTCCCATAGGCCTCTATGGCATCAATGATATTGCCGATACAGGTTTTATCCTGTTTACGGGTGGGCGTGAACGGTTGTACATCCGGGGCCGGATCCACAGCCCAGACGATAACATCAGATGCGGCCTCAATGTCCTTTACCTTAAAGACATCGGCGGGTTTTCTATAACCGGCAAAGTAAATCACCCTGTTTCCCGCGGCACGCAAGGCCTTACCGATGGAGAATTGCACGGCATTACCCAGGCCGCCCCCCACCAGCATCACTATTTTGTTCTGACAAATCTCGGTAGGTGTCCCGGTAACGCCCATCACGACCAGGGGATCACCCGGTTTCCACAGGGCGCAGAGTTTGGATGAGCTGCCCATCTCCAGTGCTATCAGGGATATCAGACCTTGTTCCTTATCAACCCACGCCCCTGTCAGGGCCAGACCTTCTGCTGCAAGGACGGTGCCCTGGATGACAGGGGCCATACTTTCGAGATTCTGGACACGGTAAAATTGTCCCGGATGGAATTTGCGCGCCTGCATCGGGGCCCTGGCGATCACCTCGATAATGGTCGGCGTCAGTCGATTGACCGCCACCACCGTCGCCGTTAATTCTTTATCCAATTGTTTGAACAATTGCCTGAGCTTCTGATCCCGCTCGTTTTGAAATTTGACATCCAGTACCCGCAGCTCTTTTTCAAAGAGCTTTACTACATAAGGATAACCATCCCTGGCGCTGGCCATGGCTTTGACCACACTGCCT
>JAENIZ010000077.1 GCA_016844485.1 Gammaproteobacteria bacterium
CTCGGTCGCTGTTCCCGACGCGACTCTAACTCCTCCTTCCCTGGAGTCGTACCTCCTGCATCTGACCTCCATGGATGGAGGAAATGCAAAAGGATTGTATGGAACAATCCTTGCCATGCAGTCGTGGACAGCCATCGCATATCCGACCACCAAGGATGGTGGAAGTGCAGATTTTGCAGGAGCAAAAATCTGCCGTGCACATCATTGTTCATACACCCATTTCAATATCTCGTCCTGTATTAATGTCCCGGCATAATTCTGTATGCCGGGATAATTATGCAGAGAGACAACGATATAGTGGTTGTCATTACGGCTGTGAACATAACCGGCCATTGTTCTGACGTCATTGATTAATCCGGTTTTAATCCGGATTTTTCCGGCCGGAATATCACCATTGAGCCGTTTACGCATGGTGCCGTCTTTCCCGGCAATAGGAAATGAAGCAAGAAATTCCGGTTGATAGGGGCTCATATAGGCATGTTCCAGCAGTTGACCCAGCGTGCGTGCGGTAATCCGGGTATCGCGCGAAAGACCGGAGCCATTATCAATAATGAGATGAGATGTATTAATGCTGATCTTGCGCAGCCAGTCTTCAATGGCCAGACTTCCCAATTGCTTGGTGCCCTGGGAATCATTCATTTCATGACCAATCGTTAATAATAATTGTCTCGCCATGACATTATTACTGAATTTGTTGATATAAGTGATAATCTCACTCAGTGGTTTTGATCGTTCGACATAAAACGGCCTTGCTCCATTCGATATCAAACCTTTTCTGACGGTCCCTGACAGGGTCCCACCCATATCTTCCCACAATGATTTGAATACGCCGTAAACGTATTGATCATTCGGGATCACTGCGCGCGTCAATGTTTGCTCACCGCAGGAGGCGGGATAATTACCGCTGAATTCAGTAATTATTTGTGTGCCCTGTGCAGTGACGTTCATACCGACCAGACTGTGCCGGCTGTTGCAGGTTCCTGTTGTTAAATGCACGTTATTGCGGATTTGCAGGTTGTCCGCGGGCGGATCGGCATAAATCAAAACTTTGTCATTCTGGGGGATGAATACAAACTGATGCACAAGGAAATTGATCAGCGCCGCGTCAGGAAGTGCGTTATAGGCATGATACGGTTTATTATCAAAATCACCGGCCGAACTTGTTTCCTCTGCAAACAGACTGTCATCAATAACCAGATCTCCATCGATATGTTTCAATCCTCTTGCCTGCAGGTTATATAAAATGTGCCAGAAGATTTCTTCAACAAGCAATGGATCTCCACCACCTTGCAGGATTAAATTTCCATTTAACCGGTCATTTTCAAGTTTACCGTCCAGATAGAAACGTGTTTCCCAGGTATAGAATGGTCCAAGCAGTTCCAGTCCCGCAAAGGTTATCAGCAATTTTATTACGGAGGCGGGATTACGCGCGGTATCGGCATTTAATTCCAGCAACGGCTGCGCTGAATCAAGGTCCTTGATATACAGACTGATGGAATCAAGTGGCAATTTGTATCGCGCAAAAACATTCCTGATATCTTGCGGTACCTGGGTTTCAATCTCGAGACCATTCGCACCGGAGATCGTAAAAAATAAACTTGCACTCAGTACTAGTGTTAAAAAGGATCGTCTTCTCTTATTCATTCTTGTTTGCGGTACCATTGTTTTTTAACAATTATTGTACTTTTTATAAAGTACACCCCGGTATTCCAGTCAGATAAACGGTTAATTTTTCATAAACGCCAGCATTCTGGCAAGTCCTTCTGAACTGGTCATCTTCAGGAAATCACCATCCGGGCTGTTCAGTGCCATATCGGTGAATGGATTTTCCTCAGTATTGATATCAATTATCGTCTTTCTGTTCCGGTACACGATAGAGGCAATAAGGTTGGGCAGGGTGGTCGAGCCGGAGGTGCCCGTGATGATCAGTAAATCGGTTTTTTCAGCTACTCGCACCGAGCTTTCATATTTGAAGTAGTGTTCGTCATAGCACTCATCAAACCACAGGACATGCGGCCGTGTCCTTGCACTGCAATCCAGGCAGGACAATAATTCCTTATCTTTCTTTGACAGGTCCTGGTTTTTTTCTCTGGGCAGAAGTCCGGTGGGCAGAGGATAGAGCTTTCCCCGGCATTCGTTACCGCAACGCATGAAAAATACATTGCCATGGATCTGCAACGTCCTTTCAGGACTGCTTCCCGCGCGCAGGTGCAGATTGTCAACATTCTGGGTAATCAGTGTGAACCGGTCTCCCAGTTGCTTTTCCATCCCGGCCAGGGCGAAATGTCCGGCATTGGGTTCTGCATGACGGCAGACACTCAGCCGGTACAGATACCACTTCCAGACCTCATCCGGTTGTTGGCGGAACATTGCATACGTCGCCATCTCCTGCGGCTGGTAATTGGTTGAACCGATAGTCCAGTAACCTTCCGGCCCGCGGAAGGTGGGAATACCGCTTTCGGCGGAGATACCGGCGCCCGTCAATACGCTGATATGTTTTGCAGGATCAGAAAAGATTTCCTGAATTTTCAAACCGGTTTGAAGACCATGAAATAAACGGCAAGCAGTGGCAGGAGAGTGGCAATTGTCCCGAAGATATTCCATAGATTGCACAGCGCCCAGTAGCCGTCGGGTATGGTCGTTTGAGATGAAAATTGCTGTGCCATTCTTTCCTGTTTAATCTGTATCGGGATCAGGATGGCAATCCAGATCATGCCTGAAATGGTAAATAAACCTAATCCCCACGCCATCCATTTAATACCCAGATAGTCCATATCATGCAGGACGGCATTGAGTATTCCGCTGATAAGGATCAGTACGATACCACCCGCAGTGAAGACATAGTCTGTCAGTGTGACCTGCCGCTGCGCAAATGCAATGATCTTCGGATCACGCGTTCTATCCGCCATGAATTTCCACCAGCCGGTGACAATAATATTACCCATGAACAGGATGACCCCGACAATATGCAACAGCTTGAGCCACAGATAAGTGTCATTCATAATAATATTCAACGTTTAATGTTCAACGTTCGATGTTAAACCTAAAACCTAAAACCTTGAACCTTGCACCTTGAACCTTGAACCTTGAACCTTTCACATGGTACCAGCCACTATTACCTCAGAACATGTTTTTAAACTGTCTGTGCAAAATGTAACCACCCCAGATAAAGGCGATGATCATCAGTATTGTCCCTGTCATATCAGCTATGCTTGCATAGTCATGGCATTTTTCCAGACGGTTAAGCTCGCCCAGGATATTATTCCAGTCATGATTGCCGGGTGCGTCGGCGCCGGTGCGTCCGCCGAGCAAAACAAGTTTTTGTTCCAGTGCATCATCGATATAGGGCGCGCAGTCCATAAAACTTTGTCCCAGCCACCACAGGCCAATCGAGGCCGCGAAGTTATCATGGTTCTTGAACATAAACGCCAGAATGACCACAAGCGGCATTAACAATTGGCCCAGCGTGCCGCCGAGGATCATTATGAACCAGCCGAAGGGCCGGAAGATAATATGTCCCGCCTCGTGGAAAACAAGGTTGATGTTATGCATGAAGGATTTGCCGATCTCAAACGGATCTACCGCGAAATCCATCATGATGAAATACCAGCCCCAGACGAGAAAACCTGTATATAGAATGGCGCGGCTGTAGAAAAACACCGGTTCGGTTTTAGGTTCTACATAAAGCAGGTTGTCCACAAGAAAACGAAAGAAACCAGGATCATCTGCTGCCGTTTCAGTTGTGGCCGTAACTTCCTGTACTGCAAATTGCTGCTTCATCCATTTGGAAAATATGAGGCAGCAGGCAGGGCAAATGCCGGGGTCGCCGGTATCCGTCGCTTGACGCCGGTACTGGCATTTAGGGCAGATGTCATACATGATGTTATTTATTTGGCCTGTCAGTACCACACAGCCAACATGTGCTGAATTGTCCTTCTATCGTTTCACCACACACGCATGTCCACCAGCTATCAGTTGGTTGATCGTCTGTCATCATCGCGTTGACGATTTCCGTGGCGGCTTCATGGTCCGCATCATTAATTATCCAAACTTCCGGCCAGCATTCAATCGGCGGAAGTTCGCCCATGCCACTGGACAGGTTCTGGTTTTTGATCAGGCAGGCGATACCACTGTTCTCAAGCAGGCTTTTAACGTGACCTGCCATGATGGGATTTTCAGAACTGTAGATTTTTTCCATGGATTGTATTATCAACCGGGTGGCGTATTGCGAGTAACACGGAGAAAGATTAATTACTGACAATATACAACATCGTGAAAAGGCAGAAACTCAAGGCGATAATTGCAACTGCAGAAATAACATTTAATTGCCGCGTAGATCTTTTCAATGAATCGGCAAGCAGTTCGTTCTGTTTTGCCAGTTCTTCAATCAGTTTTATCTGTTCCAGATCAGATTCATTATGCGCATCAAGCCGTGTGTGAATATGACCGATCTCTTTTTTCAGGCCATCCAGTGTGGCCGGGATATTATCGTTTTTATTTTCAGACTCCCCTCTATTCTTGATTATTTTGAATAATTTGGCCGCGCCCTGGATAATCAAAGGCGCAGTGTTGAGGATGGTGTTTAATGTGCCCAGACCCATTGCAGATTTCCTAGCCACGGCATTCCGCCAGTATCTCTTCCGCAGATTTAATCACAAACAGGGTGTCTACACCCGCAGTGATTAATGTGAAGCCCTTTTTAATATAGGGTTTAACGGCATCTGCACTGACGCCGAAGATACCGAGTCTGACGCCTGCTTTCTTGCAAATACTTGTTACCTTGCCGATAGCTTCAATGACTTCCGGATCAGTCACTTTTCCAATCCTGCACAGACTCGCTGACAGATCGTAGGGGCCGATGAAAATGGCATCGATGCCGTTAACCTTCACAATCGCCCCGATATTTTCTATCGCCTGCTTGCTTTCTGCCTGCAGG
Source organism: Gammaproteobacteria bacterium (assembly GCA_016844485.1). Classification (GTDB taxonomy): domain Bacteria; phylum Pseudomonadota; class Gammaproteobacteria; order Eutrophobiales; family Eutrophobiaceae; genus JAENIZ01. Next base: position 4,937 of record JAENIZ010000077.1, read on the forward strand.
ATGACAGCCGTTTGACGGTTTGCATTTTTAATTGTGTCCTCGAATGAAAGGCCGTATTTATGCGCGCGGCCGATCCCCACACCACGGGAACCTTCAGGTGAATATTTGCAATATTGCACGATCTGTCTTGCCTGCTCCGCGGTATGGACTTGCGGTACGATGATTCCAGCAGCGCCTGTATCAAGCGCCTTCTTGATCCAGATCTCATCGCCCGCAGGCACGCGGATGACACACGGACATTGACCTGCGGCCTGTAACATGGACTGGGCCTGTTGTGGGTTGTATGCACCGTGTTCGGCGTCGATAAACAGCCAGTCAAACCCGGCTTCAGCCAGGATCTCGGTTATTTCAGGCGAGTTGAGACTGACCAGGGTACCGATGAGTAATTCACCGCTGCGCAATCTGTCTGCAAATGATTTATTGCCTTGTTTCATCCTGTCTCCTCATTTAACCGTTACAGGTTATCTTTTTATGAACGGCTTAAGTCTTGATTATGCCAGTAACCAGGGCTGACCACGCGAGGATAAATGCCATGCCTCCAAAGGGTGTGATTGCACCGAGCCAGCGCAAGTTTGTGATGCTTAATACATAAAGGCTTCCTGAAAAAAGCAATATCCCCGCAAACATCAACCAGCCCGACCATTTGAACCAGACAGAAGCGGGGAGATTAAGCGCAATCAAACCGACAGCGATAAGACCGAGTGCATGATAGAAATGATATTGCACACCGGTCTGGAAGATCCCCAACATGTCTTCTGTGAGCCGCGATCTCAACCCGTGTGTTCCGAAGGCGCCGAGAATTACGGCAAGCAGTGCATTCAGGCTGCCAAGCAGGAGAAATATTTTTGATAATTGCAATTGCGGTTCCTATTCAGGTTTGGTGAATTTGAGCGTCATGCGATCGCTTTCACCAATGGCCGCATATTTTCCCTTGTCCTCATCGCCCAGGCGGTAAGTGGGTGGCAGGGTCCACACTCCTTTCGGATGATCCCTGGTATCTTTTGGATTGGCATTGATTTCAGAGCTGGCAATAAACCTGAAACCGGATCCTTCCGCCAGTTCGATCAGATAGGTCTCCGGCACATAGCCGTTTTTCGCGCTTTCCAATGCATCACTTCCCGGGCCGGCCCGGTGTTGTTCGACACCGAGAATTCCACCGGGCCGCAACACACGATAAAAGGCCTGGTAAATTTCATCTGCAACACCATCCTTGATCCAGTTATGCGTATTACGAAATGTCACCACCATATCCATTGAATTATCCGCAATAGAGGCGAGATAGCGGTCAGCGTCACAATAACCTTGTCATACACCTCCGGATTGGTATCAAGCTTCCTGACGTAATCTTTGTGTCTGGTTGAAAAATACTCCACCGGGTGATCAGCGCCAAAACTCGCGACGGTGAGTTGTCCATTATCTTTGAGTACAGGCGCCAGTATCTCGGTATACCAGCCTTCGCCGGGTAATATCTCGAGTACATGCATGGCCGGTTGCAGGCCGAAAAACAGCAATGTATCTATCGGATGCCGGTAAATGTCACGCTCGATATTCTTCTGTTCGCGATGCTGGCCTGCGATTGCCTTGTCGAGCAGTACGGCAACATCTTCCGCAGAACTGAATGATGGAATAAAGAATGACAATAATACTATGCAAGATGGGAAAATCCTGTTGGTGATATTTATTGAATTCACGCTCATGTCATGTGCGTATCATTGTTTATTATTGAGTAATTTATACAAGGCGATCATATCATCATCACCAAAGCCTGCCTTTTCAGCATTTGTATAAATTGATTCCACGGCGGATAACAGGGATAAACCGTTATCGGTTTTATCGGTCGCCAGCGCCAGCCGCACATCCTTCAGCATATTTTTGACTGAAAATTGTGGTGAGAAATCACGCTGTCGAAGTTTCGGTTCCTTGATCTCACTCAGATTGTTCCATGCGGTATTGTTTCTCAAGACCCGGAAGAAAGAATCAGGACTGATACCGGCGCGTTCCGCATAGGCAAAACTTTCGCACAGCGCCTCGATCTGCATGGCAATATTAAGGTTCATGGCGAGTTTTACGGCACTTGCCTTGCCGACTTCCCCCACGTAAACACGCTTCGCCGACAATTCCGCGAGTACCGGTTCCGCACGTTGTATATCAATCTCTTTACCCCCGGTGTAAAAAATAATCTTCCTGTTAATTGCCGCAACCTTGCTGCCGCCTATCAATGCCTCAACAAAATGCGCGCCGCGTTTTTCAACCCGCTGTTGAAATTCAGTATTGTTTACCGGCATCACCGTGCTGCATTGAATAATGAGATGATGTTTGCCGAGATCAGCCTCAATCATACCCAGCACATCGGATACGGCCTGATCATCGGTGACCAGTATAAAGACAATCTCACTGTCATGAATTGCATCATTGATGGATGCCCTGAATTTCGGAAAATCAGGTTTTGCAGAACGGTTCCAGGTTGCAGTGAGATAACCGTCTTCATTGAGATTATTGGCAAAAGCGATACCCATGATCCCCAGACCAAGCACGCCAACACGAAAATTTTTATTATTTTCTGTCATAACAATTCCATGTAATGGACTAAACTTTCCAGAATTTCTGCATCTCAATAAACAAAAATGATGCGGTCCAGGTGATCAACACCAGTCCGGTCAATGTTTCAAGCCCGGTGAGAAAACGTAACCAGCCGATGGGTGCAATGTCACCCAGACCAAGCGAGGTATAGGCCACGAAAGAGTAATAACCACAGTCCAGTAAAGATAAATCAAATGCACCGCTCAGTGTGCCGAACCGGCCGGTTTTAATCATGAAATAGTATCCAAGCGCAAATATCCATATCTCTATAATATGTGCGATTAATGCGCCAAAAATTCCAAGCACCACTCGCGAGCGGCGCCTGATTGTTAATTTTGGAATTATTGCTGACAAATGATAGAGCACCTCATAGTGAATCAACACGGCCGTCGTCACCAAGAGGCTATTTATAATAAATGCAATTAACATATTGATCTTATGAATTAGTGCCTGTGTTACGGTGATTCAATCCCAGAAGTGTTCTTTGACTCGTAATTAAAGGTGGCCATTTTTTAGAATAGATTACTTTTTAGTTGCGGCATGCTCCATTAGATGAAACTACACCATAATCACCGGAATAAGGAAAAGAATTCCAAAGTATACATATTTCCCTCAATTACTCATACGGCGGCAGGCTCGTTTGTTGTATGCCTGGATTGAGCGAAAAATTTGAAGTCGTATCCTTCCCGAACTGGAAGAAGTCGACGGTGTTGGTGAAATTGACGATGAAGAAATGTCTCTCATGTCTGACAAAGGCCACAACGAGCATGGAGACCTTTTGAAACTCCATTTTTCCATGAATCAATCGGTTCACAATCTGAACCACCTGTCGTGCAGCAGCCAGACGCTTTTCGAAAGGCATATCATTCAGCGATGTATTCACAAGGGATACTGTGATGATCATCCCATTGTTGATGTGGACGCCAGACTCCCCACTGAACTCGTTATCCACAGCATTCTTGATGCCTTGGAGTGTTGCTATCTGTTGCTGCAGTTCATGTAGCGCTGACTCAACCTTTTCAGAGCACCCGAAAACAGATAGCAGCACGACTACTGTGCCAAATAGCGTGAAGATGGTCCGGCGGCCGGTAATGGACATGACTTCTAACTATATGTATTGGGTCTGGATATCAACTTTAACTGGGACAATTCGGCCGCATAAAAATTTTGATTGCCTAAAAAACAACCGCTTATCCCGAAATAAGGGTACTTTTTTACGAAAAACTTTAACATAGAGATCAGCATGTAAACACCTCGTCTGTTAAATCAAGTCCGTTCTACCTTCAGTGTCAGATATTACAGTCATCACACTGAAGAATTCTATATACAATGGATTAAACGCCATATTCTATTTTGTAACAAGCGTCTTCCTCTCGTGAGGAGAATGGAAATGACAAGTTTTTCCTGGAAAATTTCTGCAACATGGCGCTACATCAGGGTTATGATATTCAAAACGGTACAGAAACTGTAAGAAGAAACAGCGAAATAAATTATGGTGAATTCGTAACTGTGAACAAGACAATGCCCATCCCGGCTGGTTTCCTTAAACATCCAGTCCACTTTCTGGCGCTTGGTTTTGGAGCAGGCTGTGTTCCAAAATTGCCGGGAACGGTGGGAACACTTGTTGGTGTGCTTTTTTATTTTCTGCTACGGAATCTTGATCTGTTGATTTATCTGACGATTGTCATTGTCTTGTTCGTAGTGGGTATCTGGATATGTGGCCGGACGGCGCGTGATCTCAGTATGCATGACCATCAGGCCATTGTCTGGGATGAGATCGTGGGTTATCTGGTGACCATGATCATGGCGCCGCCGGGCTGGGTATGGGTGTTATCAGGCTTTGTGTTGTTTCGGCTGTTTGATATCTGGAAACCCTGGCCTATTCGATGGGCCGATCGCAGGGTAACAGGCGGGTTCGGCGTGATGCTGGATGATGTCATCGCGGGTATATATGGCCTGATAATGCTTCAAATAATTGTATATTTGTTATAAAGTTAGCGTAAGTTTTAAGAATTCAATTCAAGAATGGTTCGATACTGGGGAATGAAATACCGTCGAGATCCATCTTTCGTCATAACAGCCCTCATCGGCACTCTGCTGGTGTCGCCTGCTGCTTACGCTGATATCTATAAATATGTCGACAAACATGGCCGGGTCACCCTGACGGACACACCAACGAATACAAATCACACACGTCTGGTGAAGACATGGAAGGGTTGGGTTGAGCCAAAATCAACCAGAAAAAAGGGGTATTCGATCAATTTCGCAAAAAACATGAAGAAATTCTCGCCGGCAGTCGATTATGTCGCTCAGCACTATAAATTACCCAGGTCGTTATTGCATGCCGTAATCACAGCGGAATCAGCCTATGATCCGGCCGCAGTTTCTCGCGCTGGTGCTGTCGGGTTGATGCAACTTATGCCGGAGACGGCAAAACGTTACGGTGTGAAAAACCGGTTAAATCCCATTGAAAATATCCACGGTGGTTCACGCTATCTGCGCGATCTCCTGTTAATGTTTGATAACAATCTGATATTGGCACTGGCGGCATATAATGCCGGAGAGAATGCTGTCAAAGAATATGGTAACAAGATACCGCCGTACAGAGAGACACAGAATTATGTAAGAAAAGTTCTCGCTTATTATAAGCAATACAAGAAGACGATAGGCTAACTGTTTATTTTGAGTTCATTTATCATTCACTGTCATACCGGTTAACAGATAATCCCGCTTTTACAATAAGTAATTAGTGACTAGTAATTGGTTATTGGTAACTAATTACTAATTACCAGTCACTCGCCGCTCTTGGTCATCCTCGGCAACTGCTCCCGGCGTTGCTCTACCTCCTACTCACTGCTCCTGCGCATCCTGTTTGATATCCATATCATCGCGACATTCGTGCATCTGACCTCCATGGATGGAGGAAATGCAATAGGATTGTCGGGAACAATCCTTGCCGTGCACATCATCCTGCACTTCATCACTGATTATTCGTCCGTCACGCAGCCTTCCGATGCTGATTTTACGTTCTTGATGTATTTATAAAGGGTGCCATGTGTCGCTTTATAAGGCGGCATCTTCCATTTTGCCCGGCGCTGTTTCAGCTCATCATCACTGAGATTAACATTAATGATATTTTTAGCAGCATCCAGTGTGATGATGTCACCTGTCCTGATCAATGCAATCGGGCCGCCTTCCTGCGCCTCCGGTACGACATGACCGATGATGAAACCATGCGAGCCGCCGGAAAAACGTCCATCGGTAATCATGGCGACATCGGCACCCAGGCCCGCGCCCATGATCGCAGACGTGGGAGTCAACATCTCCGGCATACCGGGTCCGCCTTTCGGCCCTTCATAACGAATGACGATCACATCACCTTTTTTAATCTCATTTTTTTCAAGTGCCTTGAGCATATCTTCTTCCGAATCAAACACTCTGGCCGGTCCGGTAAAGGCTTCACCTTCTTTACCTGTGATCTTGGCAACGGCGCCACCGGGGGCGAGATTACCTTTCAGAATACGGATATGACCGGTCTTCTTGATCGGGTGATCAAGCAAAGAGATCACCTTTTGTCCTTTATTCAATCCGGGCAGGACGGAAAGATTTTCAGCGATCGTTTTTCCGGTCACTGTCAGGCAATCGCCATTGATCAGATCATTTTCCAGCAGATATTTCATCACAGCCGGAGTGCCGCCTGCTTTGTGCAGATCTTCCATGACATACTGGCCGCTGGGTTTCAG
>JAENIZ010000078.1 GCA_016844485.1 Gammaproteobacteria bacterium
ATGGTGTCTATTCTTCTGATCCGGTTAAAGATAAAAAGGCCAAACGCTATACAACATTGAGTTATGATGAGGTGTTGGAACGCAAACTCGGTGTGATGGATGCAACCGCGATAGTGCTTTGCCGGGAAAATAATATGCCTCTTAGGGTATTGGATATGACCAAACACGGTGCCCTGATGCGGGCAGTACAAGGCATGGATGAAGGCACATTAGTGACAAGTAATTGATGGAGAGATCTCAATGGCCAAAAATATAATCAATGATGCAGATCAACGCATGAATAAAACCCTGGAAACCCTGAAACATGAAATGGCTAAAATCAGGACCGGGCGTGCGCATACCAGTCTGCTTGAACATATTACTGTCAATTATTATGGTTCCGATGTCCCGCTGAATCAGACTGCAAATATCAATGTACTGGACGCACGGACCCTGAGTATCACGGCTTGGGACAAGAATGCAATATCCAATATTGAGAAAGCCATACTGAATTCCGATCTTGGACTTAATCCGGTAACGACGGGTGACGTCATACGCATTCCTCTCCCACCGTTAACGGAAGAAAGACGCAAGGAATTAATCAAAATCGTGCATGCCGAGGCCGAGAAGTCCAGGGTAGCCATTCGCAATATACGTCGCGATGCCATTCATTCATTCAAAGAAAAGATTAAGGATAAAAGCATCACGCAGGATGAAGAAAAGCGTAGTGAAGAGAAGATACAAAAATTGACTGATGACCATATTGCGCACATTGAGAAAGTTCTGAAAGAGAAAGAAAAAGAACTGATGGAGTTTTAAATCACCTTTTATTATTTCATCGTGCGGGCCTGAAAATTTCCATGGCACATGCAACTGCTGCAGTGAATAACAGATTGCCAAGGCATATTGTCATTATCATGGACGGTAATGGACGGTGGGCAAAAAATCGTAGATTACCACGGATAGCAGGCCACAAGGCGGGCGTAAATGCGCTGCGCGAGATTGTAAAATTCAGTGCTAAAAAAGGAATCGAAGCTTTAACTGTGTATGCCTTCAGCAGTGAGAACTGGAATCGGCCGGGCTCAGAAGTGTCGAGACTTATGAAACTGTTTATGAAGGCCCTGCAGCAAGAAGTAGACGAACTCAACAGAAATAATATCAGGTTACGTTTTATTGGCGATCACACTGCGTTTTCTGAAAAACTACAGACATCCATCAGGGAAGCAGAAGAGATAACTTGTCATAATTCCGGTTTGCAATTTGTAATTGCGGCGAATTATGGAGGAAGGTGGGACATTACCAATGCATTTAGAGTGTTGACCGGCAAAATCAAGGCAGGCGAAATCAGTCCTTCTGAAATTAATGAAACCCTGATCCAGTCATATATCTCGCTTGCAGATTTGCCAGAACCCGATCTTTTTATCCGTACCGGTGGAGAAATGCGAATCAGTAATTATTTGCTCTGGCAACTGGCATATACGGAATTATATTTTACTGATCAGCTTTGGCCTGATTTTACTCCGGAAGATCTGGAGATGACGCTGGTATGGTTTATGGGCCGAGAACGGCGGTTTGGCCGCACGAGTGAGCAAATAAAGCGAGAAAAACGTGCTTAAGCAGCGAGTCTTGACAGCTGCTATCCTGGTTTTTGTAGTCGTCGTCTGCGTTGTGGTGAGTTCCGGCCCTGTTTTTTCGCTGCTACTGGGGATATCTATTGGTATTGCATCATGGGAATGGGCGGGGCTTGCAGGCTACCGGAAATTTCCCCAAAAAGCTGTTTATCTTGTCCTGGTGATGGCCCTTCTTCTATGGCTCTATTATTTGCGGAATACGCCTTGGATATATGTAATCGTTATCTTCGGTGTAGTCTGGTGGTGTTTTGCATGGATAATGGTTATTTCCTACCAAAAGGGAAGAGAACTCATCCCGTCGAATCAGATTCTAAAGGCAATGATTGGTTGTATTGTCCTGGTCCCTGCATGGTCAGGCTTGGTTATTTTGCATGCGGCTGTTACCGCACCACAGCAGGTATTGTTGCTTTTTGTACTGATATGGGTGGCTGATAGTGCGGCTTATTTTATTGGAAGCCGGTGGGGAAAGCGGCGCCTTGCCACCCGCATCAGTCCGGCCAAAAGTTGGGAAGGTGTTGTAGGTGGAATAGTGGCCTCGATGTTGCCGGTTTTGGGATATGTCATACTTAGGGAGATGAAAGGTATTGATATTATCTGGTTATTTGCCCTGTGTCTGATAACTGTCGGTTTTTCCGTTTTGGGAGACTTGGTGGAAAGCATGTTCAAGCGTAATGCTGACATGAAGGACAGTGGCACATTGTTACCAGGGCATGGCGGTTTACTGGATCGCATTGACAGTTTGACCTCTGCAACCCCCGTATTTGTTACAGGGATGTGGCTTTTGGGAGGTAGATTATGATTGGCGTGACCATCCTCGGCGCCACAGGCAGCATTGGGGTGAATACCCTGGATGTGATCTCCCGGCACCGGGATCGCTTCAGTGTTATAGCACTTACAGCCAACCGTAATGTAAAGTCTCTTGCCCAACAATGTCTTGACTGGTTACCGCGTTATGCCGTTATGGCTGATGAGTCGTGCGCAGAACGGTTACAAAAAATCCTGCAGGACAAAGGTGCGGACACTGAAGTACTGGCAGGGTCTGAAGGATTGCAACTGGTTGCCAGACATAAAGAAACTGACTATGTCATGGCGGCAATCGTTGGCGCTGCCGGGTTATTACCTACGCTTGCAGCAGCAGAGGCAGGCAAGCGAATACTGCTCGCCAATAAGGAATCGCTGGTCATGTCGGGGCAACTGTTTATCGATGCCGTGCGTGAACATCAGGCCGAATTGCTGCCGATTGATAGCGAGCACAATGCTATTTTTCAGTGCATGCCATCAGCATTTAAAGAAGGGTTCAAAAAATCCGGGGTAAGCCGGATCTTATTAACGGCATCAGGGGGCCCTTTTCGAACAACTCCCTTAAATGAATTATATAAGGTGACGCCTGATCAGGCATGCGCCCACCCGAACTGGGTCATGGGACGCAAGATCTCGGTTGATTCGGCTACGATGATGAATAAGGGGCTTGAAGTGATCGAGGCCTGTTGGTTGTTTAACACCACACCGGATCATGTCCAGGTGGTGTTACACCCGCAGAGTGTGATCCATTCCATGGTTGAATATATCGATGGATCAGTATTAGGGCAATTGAGCAACCCGGACATGCGTACACCTATTGCCTACGCCCTGGCATGGCCCGAAAGATTACAGGCTGGAGTAGACCGTCTGGATTTGTTTGACATTGCACGACTTGATTTTGAACCGCCAGACCTTGAGCGTTTCCCCTGTCTGCGTCTGGCGAGAGAGGCAATGCAGCTTGGCGGGACGGCAACCGCCATTCTCAACGCCGCTAATGAAATCGCTGTTGAGGAATTTCTCAATGGACATATTCGTTTTACAAATATTGCAGAAGTCGTTGAAACCACCCTGGCGCATGTTCCACATCGTGCAGCATCTACGCTTGAGATTATTCTTGCTGATGATGTTGCTGCCAGGGAATACGCCAGGAATATGGTGCAGGAACTTGCCGCATGATTGATTTTTTACAACATCTGTTCGCCTTTTTGTTCGCCTTGGGGGTATTGATTACTTTCCATGAATACGGGCATTTCTGTATAGCGCGAAGGTATGACGTCAAGATCCTGAGATTTTCGATCGGTTTCGGCCGTCCACTGTGGAAACGGTATTTCGGAAAGGATAAAAGTGAGTTTGTTATCGCGGCCATGCCATTAGGCGGATATGTCAAGATGCTGGATGAACGGGAAGGAGAGGTTCCCGTGCATGAGTTGAGTCGTTCCTTTAATCGAAAACCCATTGGGCAAAGATTTGCAATTGTTCTGGCCGGTCCATTGTTCAATTTTATCTTTGCAATCCTGGCTTATTGGGTGATGTATATGGTCGGGCTCACAGGCCTGAAACCCGTTATAGGTGAGGTTATGCCCGGTTCAATAGCTGATGTGGCCGGTTTGAAATCCGGTCATGAGATTATTGCAATTGATTCGCACAAAACAGCAACCTGGACAATGGTGGTAGATGCCCTGATTAACGGTGTAATTGATGGGGAGAAGGTTCAATTTACAGTTCGTGATCCCCAAACTTCAGAATATAAAGTTATTGTTGAACTTGAGAATGTATCAATTGATGATCTTGCCGAACAGGGTCTTTTGGAAAGACTGGGTGTGAAACCGGCGCAGATAAAAGTTCCGGCTGTCATCGGCAGTTTGAATGCCGGTCTTGCCGCAGAAAAGGCAGGATTTAAAGTCGAAGATCAAATCATTGCAGTTGATGGCAATCCGATCGCTGATTGGGCAAACTGGGTTGAATTTATCCAGGCACATCCGGAAGAAGACTTGACTGTTGAAGTGCTGCGTAATGATGAGCGTTTAGTCTTGCAATTACATCCGGAGAGAAAAGAAACTGATGATGGCCGTAGTATTGGATTTATCGGTGCTGCCAACAAACCCCCATTAACCTTATTTGCGAAGGAATCCTATTCTGTATTTCCTGCATTTTTAAAAGCAATCGAAAGGACCTGGGATATGTCCTGGGTAACACTTCGTATGCTGGGTAAAATAATTACCGGCCAGGCTTCTTACAAAAATCTCAGTGGGCCAATCAGTATTGCGCAATACGCGGGTGATTCTGCTGAAAATGGAGTTGCAGCATTCCTCTGGTTTCTCGGTATTGTCAGTGTCAGTCTGGGGGTGTTGAATTTATTGCCTGTTCCTCTACTGGATGGTGGGCATTTAATGTATTACCTTATAGAACTTGTAAAAGGCAGCCCGGTGTCGGAGACTGCACAGGTGCTGGGACAGCAATTTGGCCTCGCACTGTTACTCGGACTAATGGTATTGGTATTCTATAACGATATTATGCGCCTGGTTGGATGAAGGTGATTTAATAATAAATATAAATAACAATTACATGTATCGTCTACTTAAGATTGTAGTTTATATAATTGTGATCTCATTACAATTACCTGGCGGTGTATTTGCGGCCCAGGAATTTGTCATTGAGGATATTCGCGTCGAAGGACTGCAACGCCTTACACCCGGGACAGTGTTTAATTATCTACCCATGAAAGTGGGCGATACCTTTGATGATGAACGATCAGCGGAGGCTGTCCGGGCCTTGTTCAAGACCGGTTTCTTTGAGGATGTACGCCTTGAGCGTGATGGGGGTATTTTAGTCTTTATTATCAAGGAACGGCCGGCGATAGGCAGTATCACATTAAATGGAAACAAGGACATCCGTACTGAAGATCTCATTGATAACTTAAGACAAATTGGATTTGCCGAAGGGCGCGTCTTCAATCAATCTCAGCTCGATAAATTGGAGCAGGAACTCAGACGGCAATATTTTTCCCTCGGGAAATATGCTGTCGGTATCAAATCGACAGTGACACCTCTTGAGGAAAATCGTGTGGCCGTTACTATCGATGTGTCAGAAGGAAAAGCAGCAAAGATCAGCCAGATTAATATTGTGGGAAATGATGCTTTCGATGAAAAACGTTTGTTAAAGGCATTTAAATTAACAACACCTACAATGTTTTCTTTTTTTACAAGATCAGATCAATATTCTCGTGAAAAACTGGGCGCAGATCTGGAATCATTGCGTTCATATTATCTCGATCATGGTTATATTAATTTTAGCGTTGATTCAACCCAGGTATCCATTACACCCGACAAAAAAGATATTTATATCACTATCAATATTACTGAAGGGGAGCCTTATACAATCTCCGGGATTAAACTTGCAGGTGATCTCATATTGCCGGAAACTGATTTAATCGAATCCATTGATATTAAAAAAGGTGAATTATTTTCACTGGGCAGACTGACCAAAAGTACCAAGGTAATCACCGATCGTTTGGGTAATGAGGGATATGCCTTTGCCAATGTGAATTCAGTGCCTGATATTGACAAGGAAAACAGGACAGTTGCCGTGACCTTTTTTATCGATCCCGGTAAACGCGCCTATGTACGACGGATTAATTTCCCACACAAAAAGTGGAACGTGGAAAAGTGCGGCTGCAGAAACTGGGTTATTTCGATGAAGTGAATGTTGAGACACCGGCAGTGCAGGGGACTACCGACCAGGTGGATGTGAATTACACTGTCGTTGAACATGCATCTGGGCAATTAGGAGCGGGTATTGGCTTTTCGCAGAGTGCAGGGATATTGTTTCAGACCAGTGTCACGCAAGATAATTTCCTTGGGAGCGGCAAACGCGTCAGTTTTGCATTCAACAACAGTGATATAAATCGCAATTTTGGGCTGGGTTATATGAATCCATATTATACCATTGATGGCATCAGCCGGGGATTTGATGCCTTCTATCGTGAAACAAAAGGATTGAATGCGAATGTAACGGCATTTGATTCCAGAGTTTATGGTGGTGGTGTGAATTTTGGTATTCCTATAACTGAATTCAATTCGTTCAGGACACTGCTCAATTATGAAAATACAACGATTAACAATGATGGTATCTTTTCAAAAGAGGTTCAGGATTTTATCGATGCAAATGGTGATCAATTTGATATACTGATACTGATACGTAACTATACCTATGATAGCCGCAATAAGGCCATACTTCCCGATGCTGGAACGTATCATAGTATCAATGCAGAAGTTGCCTTGCCTTCTTTGGGCAATTCGCTTGAGTTTTACAAGGTCCAATACAGG
>JAENIZ010000079.1 GCA_016844485.1 Gammaproteobacteria bacterium
AGTGCTGGTGGGATTTGCCAATTTTATGGGACATGATGTAAACATAACCGGCGTGGACAAGACCATACATGACATCGAGACCTATCTCGGTGTATTAATTGGTGCGATAACGTTTTCCGGTTCCGTGATCGCATTCGGCAAGTTGAGCGCCAGGATCAGTGGTAAACCGCTGTTAATGCCCGGGCGTCATTGGTTCAATCTTGGTTTGCTCATTGCTGCTATCTGGTTTTGCAAAATGTTTCTGGATCAATCAGCAGCAGGAAGCGGTATTGTGCCATTGGCACTGATGACAGTTGTTGCGCTGATCTTCGGAATACACATGGTGATGGCCATTGGTGGTGCAGATATGCCCGTCGTCGTGTCGATGTTGAACAGTTATTCCGGTTGGGCAGCGGCCGCGACCGGCTTCATGCTCAATAATGATTTATTGATTGTTACCGGTGCACTGGTTGGCAGCAGCGGCGCCATTCTGAGTTACATCATGTGCCGCGCCATGAACCGGAAATTTATAGCTGTAATTGCCGGTGGTTTTGGAACCAGTGGCGGTACAGTTGCCGCAAGCAGTGATCAACAAGGAGAAGTTGTTCCCATTAATGCAGAAGAAGTAGCAAATCTTCTGGCCGATGCATCAGAAGTGATGTTTGTTCCCGGTTACGGTATGGCTGTGGCACAGGCACAGCACACTGTGTTTGAAATTACCAAGGCACTGCGCGATAAAGGCGTCAATGTGCGGTTTGGTATCCATCCCGTCGCCGGGCGTATGCCGGGCCATATGAATGTACTCCTTGCCGAGGCCAGGGTACCTTATGACATCGTCTTTGAAATGGATGAGATCAATGAAGACTTTCCGGACATTGACGTCTCCGTGGTGATTGGTGCGAATGACATCGTTAACCCGTCCGCACAGGAAGTACCGGACAGCCCGATTGCCGGAATGCCGGTGCTGGAAGTCTGGAAAGGCAAGACGACCATTGTATTAAAACGCAGCATGGCCACGGGTTACGCCGGTGTAGATAATCCACTCTTCTATAAGGAAAATACCCGCATGTTATTCGGTGACGCCAAGCAAAGTATGGAAGCAGTCCTGCAACACCTGCATACCTAGCTTGATCATTTTCCAATCAAAAGGCCGCTGTTGGTAAAAACTATCAGCGGCTTTTTGTTTTTTTTCCGATATTCTTTCCAACTCTTCTTTTATATGTTATGAATAAAATGCTTCGTTCATGGTGCACCGTTAAATAATCAATACCGGCTACCGATCAATGCTGATAGAAGAGATTACGCAATGCCTAAACGTTTCAGTTCCTCAAGATCTGCATTGATAAATCAACAACGCAAATGGGCTGCCATGGTTGGATTGATAGCAGATGATCGAAGCTATCTTCCAAGCGTGAATGAAAACTTGAGGCAGTCTTTATCGCCAATCGCATTACAATCATTTACCAAAGGTAATGGCTCTGAACTCAAGGAAACACTGCATCGTCCTGCAAAAATGAGGGCGCTTCATTCATCAGCAGCGCTCGTGGTAAATGTTTTTGATTATTGGACAACAGGAAATACCGCCCCACTGGTTGCCGCCCTCGGTCTTGAGAACGAAATCACCTCAATTACGTTCGAATCACAGTTTTCCACCAACCTTGACGGTAATCCTCCAAATCTGGACATTGCATTAGAGCTGACTTCTGGGAAAACAGTCGCAATCGAGAGTAAATTTAGCGAATGGCTTATACCGAAACTCTCAAAGAAAAAATACTTCAAGGACAAATATTTTCCGCCGTCCAATGATCTGTGGAAACAGAAAAATCTTGCTGCCTGCCAGGCTCTCGCAATAGATATACAGAATGGTTCTGAACGATTCAGATATCTGGATGCGCCACAACTACTCAAGCATTCCCTGGGTTTGGCGACGCAATGTGCCGACCGGTTTCAACTGTATTATATTTATTTTGATTGGCCATGTTCAGAGGCTGAATTGCACCATGACGAAATTAAACGCTTTTCAGAACGTGTAGGCGAAGAGCTCTGTTTTCGGGCTTTTACATACCGGGAATTTTTTCATAACCTCTGTTCTTTGCCTAATCCACCCGATGCAGAGTATATAAATTATCTGCGCGCCAGATACTTTATGAATATCTTGTAAAGAATCATGATTCAACAAAATAAATGCATCAAGGCATTGCATGAATGATGTTACTTCGACCAGATATTAATAACTTATGAACGATAACGACATTCAGCAGCTTGTTTCTGTTCTCGAAGAAATACGTAATAACCAGAAACTGCAACTTGAACGCCAGGCAGAGGCGCTTTCACTCCAACGCGAACAATTTGCCCTGGTACAAAAACAGTATGAACGCGCAGAACGCCTACAAGACCGCGCCGAGGAAATTCAAACAAAGGCGCGCAACTCGTCTCCGGCGCACGCAAGGCACTGGCAATTGTGATCCCTGTAATTGTTGTACTCATTATTTACTTGTCCTGGCTGATATTCCGCTAAACAGCGTACCAGTTAACACCCGTTAGTTAATATTTTGTCTGCCAGATAGTTATGTTTTGCCATTCATATAATATTCATGGACAAAATGCTTCATAATGCCCCATCAGAAATTACTATATATAAAATTTCGTGTTTATCAGACAGCTTCATTATCTTGTTGCACTCGCCCATGAAAAGCATTTTGGGCGGGCCGCGGAGGTTTGCCATGTCTCACAACCTACTCTTTCGGCTGGCATCCGGCATCTGGAAGAAGAACTTGGCGTGCCGATCGTAAAACGCACACAACGTTTTGAGGGGTTTACAGTAGAAGGAGAACGGATACTTACATGGGCCCAGCGTATTCTGGCTGACTGGGACGGATTGAAACAGGATGTGCGTGAAATACGGGATGAGCCCGCAGGCGAATTGCGATTCGGGGCCATTCCTACAACCTTACCCATTGTTTCTTTACTGACGGCACCCTGCCGAATCCGATATCCGGGTATTACCTATTCCATTCTTTCTCTCTCTTCAATGGAAATCGTGAAACGGATCGAGGCATTCGAACTTGATATTGGCATTACCTACCTTGAAAGTGAAGAGCGGCCACAATTTATGGAACTGCCGCTCTACCGCGAACGTTATGTTTTGATTACCAAGCATGCTGAACATCCTTCTCCGCGAAACAGCATTACCTGGTCGGAAGCCGCGGATATACCCTTGTGTTTGCTGACATCGAACATGCAAAACCGGCGTATTATCGATGCTGCATTTCGCCAGGCGGGTGTAATGCCCAGGATTGTAGTTGAAACCGATTCAATCTTTGCCCTGTATTCCCATGTCCGCCATGGCGGTCTTGCCTGTGTCATGCCGCACAGTTTCCTGGTTCTCTTTACGGGACAGCCGGAGATAGCGGCAACTCCTATAACCCCACTCCTTTCCCGGCAGATAGGACTTCTCACGCTCAGCCGCGAACCACCCTCCGCACTTGTGCACGCATTCAAATCCCTGATCCAGGAGATCGATCTGCAAGGAGAGATTGACCAACTGATTGATACTACCTATTAACTAATCAGTACAAACGATTAGAACGTTTTTCCCCAATCCTCAGACAATACTCAGTCACCTATCAAATACCTGAAGTATTTCTCAGGTCTGACAGGCTTGTTTTTATAAAAACTATCATCAATAGGAGGAAAAATGGCTAAGGTTATTTGTGTATTGTACGACGATCCCGTAGGGGGTTACCCGAAATCCTATGCCCGTGATGATGTTCCAAAACTTGAACGTTATCCTGACGGCCAGACATTACCAACCCCAAAGAAAATCGACTTCAAACCCGGACAGCTTTTAGGCAGTGTTTCCGGTGAACTCGGACTGCGCAAATTTCTCGAGAAACAGGGTTATACGCTGGTTGTTACCTCAGACAAAGACGGCAAGGATTCTACTTTGGATCGGGAACTCCCCGATGCCGAGATTGTGATCTCTCAACCATTCTGGCCCGCTTACATGACGGCAGAAAGGATTGCCAAGGCGAAAAAACTGAAACTCATAATCACTGCGGGCATCGGTTCCGACCATACCGATTTGCAAGCGGCGATGGAGCGTGGCGTCACGGTCGCAGAAGTGACTTACTGCAACAGCATCAGTGTATCTGAACATGTAGTAATGATGATCCTGTCACTGGTACGCAATTATATTCCCTCCTACGAATGGGTCATCAAGAAGGGGTGGAATATCGCCGACTGTGTAGAGCGATCCTACGACGTGGAAGGTATGAACGTCGGAACAGTTGCCGCCGGTCGCATCGGGCTGGCGGTGTTAAAGCGGATGAAGCCCTTTGATGTCAAACTGCACTACACCGATCGGCACCGCCTTCCAAAGGAAGTCGAGAAGGAACTGAACCTCACCTATCATCCCGATGTTGAATCAATGGTACGCGTTTGCGATGTAGTTACGATCAACTGTCCGTTGCATCCGGAGACCGAGAATCTGTTTAACGAGAAACTTATCAACAAGATGAAGCGCGGCGCCTATATCGTCAACACCGCGCGCGGCAAGATCTGCGATCGCGATGCAATCGCCCGGGCGCTCAAGAGCGGCCAACTCGCCGGTTATGCGGGCGATGTCTGGTTTCCGCAACCAGCGCCGAAGGATCACCCGTGGCGAACGATGCCGCACCACGGCATGACGCCGCACATTTCAGGGTCGTCGCTCTCGGCACAGGCGCGCTACGCCGCCGGAACGCGCGAGATACTCGAATGCTGGTTCGATAACCGCCCTATCCGCAATGAATATCTGATTGTCGACGGTGGCAAACTGGCGGGGGTTGGTGCACATTCCTACAGCGCCGGTAACGCTACCGGTGGTTCGGAGGAAGCCGCACGATTTAAAAAATAGTACCTGTACTGTCAACAACTCATTCCAGTTGCTGCCGCGAAAGCGACGCAACTGGAATTCTCAAATTACATCTTATTCATTCAATAACACTGATATTTCCCATATAGCGGTGCAATGCCTCGGGGATGTGCACCCTGCCTTCTTTGTCCTGAAAATTTTCCATAATAGCGATCAGAGTACGGCCGACTGCCAGGCCTGATCCGTTCAAGGTATGCAATAGCTCCGGTTTTCCGGTATCAGGGTTACGCCAGCGACCCATCATCCGGCGCGCCTGAAATGCCTCGAAATTGCTGCATGATGAAATCTCACGGTATTTTTGTTGGCCCGGTAGCCAGACTTCGAGATCGTAAGTCTTGGCAGCTGAAAATCCAAGATCACCACCACAGAGTGCGACAACGCGGTAAGGTAAATTCAGGCGTTTTAGAATCACTTCAGCATGGCCCGTAAGTTCTTCCAGTGCCGCATAGGATGTTTCAGGTCTGACTAACTGTACCAGTTCCACTTTTTCAAATTGATGCTGGCGGATCATCCCGCGTGTGTCTTTGCCATAGGAACCGGCCTCACTGCGGAAACAAGGGCTGTGACAGACATATTTAAGAGGCAATTTACCAGCTTCAACAATTTGTTCACGCACCAGATTAGTAACTGGTACTTCGGCAGTTGGAATCAGGAACATTTCATTCATTTCTTCTTCAAGAAGTACATTTACATCTGTCGGGGCAGTCCCATCCTTATTTAGTTTGTATGCAAAGGAATAGACATAATCAAATATTTCACCATGTAATACCCCAAACAAATCATTTTTGAATTTAGGCAACTGCCCTGTGCCTTGCATACTGGTGGCATTGACTAAATATGGGACATTAACCTCGATATAACCATGTTCACGCGTATGAATATCCAGCATGAACTGAATTAGCGCACGATGCAGTTGGGCAATGGCGCCGCTCATGACCACAAAACGTGAGCTGGCGATCCGTGCGGCGGATTCAAAATCAAGCAGTCCCAGTGATTCGCCCAGATCGACATGATCCTTCGATTCAAAATCGAATTCAGGCAAGTCACCCCAGCGGCGGATCTCCGCATTATCATCCTGAGTCTGCCCATCTGGAACAGATTCATGCGCCTTGAGACGATTTCCCAGTGTAGCAACGTCATCCAGCAATAGTTGGATATCTCCCCCCTGCGCTTTTATTTTTCCAATCTCTTTGGAACGTGTATTACGTTCATGCTGTAACTCTTGTGTAGCAATTTGTAGTTGTTTTCGTTTTGCCTCGAGTTCCGTGATAAATTCCGTGTCGAGTTTGTAGCCGCGTCTGCTCAGAGCTGCTATGACACTCTCAAGATCATTACGTAATAAATGTGGGTCCAGCATTGTGAAATTACCGGTTTGATTCGTTATCGATATCTACAATGTCTTCGGAATGTACAGGCATAAACCATTTTTGCGCAATAAATGTCGGGATAACAGCGCTGGTGACCACTACGCCAACCAGCACAGAATACTGTACCTGATCGATATAGCCCGCATTCAGCCCAAAGACGCTGGAGATAGTACCAAAAGTCAGCCCGGTACTCATCAACAGAGTAGTGTATATCTCACCCCGCGGAAGATAGCGTTTTGCAAAGAAATATACACCTACAAATTTTGTCAGCATCTTCAGTAGGAACAGAATGGTAAACAGGCCAAATGCTGAGTAGATCATCGGGATTGATATCTTCAGGCCGCCGACGATAAAGAACAACGGAGTAATAACGGCGTATGCAACAGTACGTAACCGGTTGCGTAACTCTTTTGTCTGTGAGGTCTCGCTGAAATGCCTGGACATCAGCAGTCCAAGCAAAAAGGCCGGTAAGACGGCGTGGCCATCACCGAGTTTTGCGAAGTAAATAAAAATAAGCAGTAGTAGAAAAATGTATTTAATCTCCGGCTCAATGACTTTGTTTTTTAATCTCGGATTTTCTAGAACACGGTGCGAGAAGTTGACGGCAACTACTATGACAAGTACAGCAATTCCCACAAACAAGGCGGTGTACCAAGTCGGCTCCAGAAAGACGATGCTCAAGGCCAAGGCTGTGCCCATATCGGTGATGAAGGTTGCAGCCATAAGAATCTTGCCCAGTTCGGTACGGTTTAACCCTGTCTCGACCAGCACGGCATAAACCACCGCGAGTGATGTAGTAGACAGAGCAATACCAGCAATCAGTGCGGAATTGATATTCCAGTTAACAACATAGTAAACGAATAAAAAGACCCCGATAAATGGCAGAAAAAACGAAAATGAACCGATGAGAAAACTCTCCTTGAATTTTTCTTTCATGAGTTGGGTATCGATCTCCGTCCCGGCCAGGTAAGTCAGGAGTATCCCGCCAAAAGTCGCCATATATAACATCCATTCTTCAGCTCGAAGACCCAGGTTACCGGCAATAGCGCCCAATGTAATCTCGATAATTGCAACAGATAGACCAAACCAGAGAGAGATGAGGCTGGCTAAGAAAATCAATAACCCTACAATCAACGGTATGATATCAGCATGCATGGGTCATCCACCTTAAATATTCAAGATCGAAATTCATTGTTGGAATGAGACAAGGCAGGATATTTCAAACTGCTGGCGCGCCTACGTTTGTTCATTTCAATGAAACTTGTAGGCATCATTAGCACTGAAAGCGGTTAAAGGAGGAATGCCATCTCCTGTTGAGGGCCAGTATATGACAACTTGCCACGCGAGAAAAGAATATATAGTCTCCAAGCAAACTACTATTTTTCTCTTTTATTTTTTCTAAGCTGCTCATCCAAAGCACGAAGGTTTTTAAGCTTTTCCGCGATTTTTATTTCCAGACCGCGATCTGTAGGATAGTAATACTGCTTCCCTTTCAGTTCTTCGGGAAAATAATTCTCTCCTGCTGCATAGGCCCCCACTTCATGATGTGCATAGCGGTAGTCCTTGCCATAGTCAAGCTCTTTCATCAACCGGGTCGGCGCGTTACGCAGATGCAAAGGAACTTCCAGCGATCCGTGCTCACGGGTGTCCCGCATGGCCGCATTGAATGCAGTGTACACAGCATTACTTTTCGGAGCACAGGCGAGGTACACAATGGCCTGTGCGATGGCCAGTTCCCCTTCCGGAGAGCCCAGCCGTTCCTGGGTCTCCCATGCATCAAGTGCAAGGCGCAAACCACGCGGGTCAGCATTGCCAATATCTTCCGAGGCCATGCGCACGACCCGGCGTGCAACATATAAAGGATCACAACCGCCATCAAGCATCCGCGCAAACCAGTAAAGCGCCGCATCCGGCGCTGAACCGCGCACGGATTTATGCAACGCGGAGATCTGATCGTAAAAGGCCTCGCCGCCTTTATCGAAACGCCGTAATGTACCGCCACTCAATACGTCATTCAGCAATTCATCCGTAATCTCGTTTTTTTCTGCAAGGTCTGCGGCAATCTCCAATAAATTTAATGCCCGTCGTGCATCACCATCGGCGATATCTGCAAGTTTCTGCAGGGGGCCTTCTTTTAAGGTTAATCCCAGTTTTGCGATCCCGCGCTCCTGATCCTGCAACGCCTTCCGCACAACAACCTTGATATCGTCTGGTTGCAATGCCTTTAATACATACACGCGCACACGGGAAAGCAAGGCATTATTCAGTTCAAACGAAGGATTTTCCGTAGTGGCGCCGATGAAGGTTACAGTCCCGTCTTCGACAAAGGGTAAAAAGGCGTCCTGTTGTGATTTGTTAAACCGGTGTGCCTCATCGACAAACAGGACTGTGTCCTTGTTATAGACCTCCCGGTATTGTTGTGCACGATCAATGGCTGCGCGGATATCTTTCACGCCGCTCAATACAGCAGAGATGGACAGAAATTGCGCATCGCAGGAACTGGCAATAATGCGAGCAAGTGTTGTTTTACCTGAACCCGGTGGTCCCCAGAACACCATGGAATGCAAGCGGCCTTGTTCTATCGCCAGGCGTAAGGGCTTGTCGGGTCCGAGGATATGTTCCTGTCCCACAAAGTCTTCAAGTTTCTGCGGCCGCATCCGGTCGGCAAGTGGATGATAGTCAGGTAACGCGGTCATAGCGGCTGTATTAAACTGTAACTGTGCAATGATTACCAGTGTATATTTATACCTATACTTTTGGATGTAATATCCAATCGATAACTCATTTTGAACAAAGAAATAACCAAACCACAGCGCAGATATAGTGTGGGTCGAACGCGCAAGATGCTGCGCCATTTGAGTCAGATCGATATCCTGCGTGCCCTGCCACCTGAGGAAATCCAGGCGCTTGTACCCTATGTCAAACAGGTTATTTACCATACTGGTACTTGTCTTATGCGTGAAGGAGAAAAGGGCGATGCGCTGTATCTCATCGAGCATGGAAATGCCCGCGTTACCAAGGCAAGCACAGGTGAAACCTGGCAGGTCACCAGCGGAAGCGCGGTGGGCGAAGGTGCCCTGCTTACAGGCGATGTGCGCTCCGCAACTGTTACCGCCGAGACCGAATTGACAACATGGCGCGTGAGCCGTGAGGCATTTCAACAAGCGGTCACCTCTTCGCCGAGTTTAAAGCAAGCGCTCGAAGATCTCATGGAAGCCCGTCGCATAGGTATTCACAAACCACTGCCCAGCTCGCGAGCGTGGATCGGCACTGCCCTGCGCGCTGCCGAGGCGCGTTCACACGATCTGCATATGTGGCAATGGTTGATGATATCAGGTATGGCGTTGTGGCTTGCGCTACTCGGAAACAAATACTTTGAACTTGTTCATATACAAGCACATCAAGTTCTGTTTGCGTTGATTCAGTTAACGACGGGATTGCTGATCATCCAGGGTGCATGTGAGGCGTTTCTACATGGTGTGGAGCGACTCG
>JAENIZ010000001.1 GCA_016844485.1 Gammaproteobacteria bacterium
GCAGGGCTCTGCGCTCCATGCGTTTGAACTCAGATTGCAGTGTCTCATCCGCGTAACGCCGGTTAAATAAGCCTGTCAACGGGTCACGCATCGCCCGGATACCAAGTTCCAATTGGGTAATAATCTGGTGGGCCAGGATACGCAGCGCCTCCTGTTGTTCCAGATTGATGGTTCTTGGTACATGGTCTATGACACACATGGTCCCTACGGCATACCCATTGGGAGAGAGCAATGGCGCAGCCGCATAGAAACGGATATGAGGATCGGAAATGACCAGGGGGTGGTTATAAAACCGCTGATCTTCTCTTGCGTCTTTTATAATAGTTATATCCCTTCTTGTGATCGCCTGACCACAAAAAGATTGGGAGCTTGACACCTCCTTTGCGTCCAGGCCCACTGCTGATTTGAAATAGATGCGGTCCTTATCAACCAGGCTTATTAATGCAATCGGGGTTTGGCAGATCCTCGAAGCAAGAAGTGCAAGCTCGTCAAATGGAGCATCGCGCCCGGTATCGAGCACACAGTATTCGCGCAGCGTCTTCAGCCGTTCCGCTTCATACTCAACGTTATTCTCGCCGGCAGTACTTTCCAGTGCTTCCATGTTTCCCCCCAACACTGGTGATTATTATGAGATTTGATAATTATAATTTATAGACTCGTCATTTATGTTTAGCAAGCTGGAATATCTCCACGTATTTGCGCAAGATCTGATTTCTGTTATTAATCAGGCGGCTTCGTGATTATTATGGAATCTTGGAGAGGACAACACAGTATCCTGTGGCGGGTGTTTACTGTCCGTCTCCGGATAATCCAGAGAATAATGCAGTCCACGGCTTTCCTTGCGTTGCAGGGCGGAATGGATGATCAGATCTGCCACGGTCACCAGATTGCGCAATTCGATCAGGTCATTGGTAATGCGAAAATTTCCGTAATACTCGGCAATTTCTTCCTGTAACAACTTGATTCGATGTTGGGCCCGTTGCAGGCGTTTTGTGGTGCGGACAATGCCGACATAATCCCACATGAAGCGACGGATTTCATCCCAGTTATGTGAGACCACGACTTCTTCATCGGAATCTGTCACCTGGCTTTCATCCCAGGCGGACAACATCTTTGGCATGTTGACATTTTTCAGGTTGTTTTTAATGTCCAGATAGGCCGCATGTGCGAATACGACACATTCGAGCAGAGAATTGCTGGCCATGCGGTTGGCCCCGTGCAGACCCGAGCAGGAGACTTCACCGATGGCATACAGTCCCGGAATATCTGTCCGGCCGTTTTTATCGACGACCACACCGCCACAGGTGTAATGCGCCGCAGGGACCACCGGGATCGGGCCTGCGGCCAGATCAAAACCGAAATTCAGGCATTGCTGATAGATATTCGGAAAATGCGAGGTGATGAAATCCTTTGGTTTGTGACTGATATCCAGATACACACAGTCATAACCCCCACGTTTCATTTCGTGGTCAATGGCGCGGGCTACAATGTCACGCGGGGCAAGCTCAGCACGGGAATCATAACGCCCCATAAATGGTTGACCATTGGCCAGCAATAATTTTGCCCCTTCCCCACGCAGGGCCTCTGAGATGAGAAATGACTTGGCTGCCGGGTGATACAGGCAAGTTGGATGGAACTGGATAAATTCCATGTTGGCGATTCTGCAACCCGCGCGCCAGGCCATGGCGATACCGTCCCCGGTGCAGATGTCCGGATTGCTGGTATACAGGTACACCTTGCCCACACCACCCGTCGCCAGTATGACAAATCGTGCCCGGAAGACGCTGACGGTATCACTATTACGATCGTAGACATAGGCCCCGAGGCAACGATTGACTGGTTGGCCTATTTTTGCCCTGGTGATGAGATCAACGGCCGTATGATGTTCGAATAATTCTATCCTGGGATGGGCTCGCGCCTTGCTCTCCAGAGTCGTTTCAATGGCACGTCCTGTAGAATCGGCCGCATGAATGATGCGACGATGACTGTGTCCCCCCTCCTGGTGCAAGTGATAATTCCCGCTGGTATCTGATGCCTTGGTGAAACTGACACCGAGTTCAATCAGCCATTGAATACTCTCTCTGCCGTGTTCAACCACAAAACGCACGACTTCCGGCTTGCATAACCCGGCGCCTGCGATCAAGGTGTCATCTATATGAGAATCTATGGAATCGCAGGTATCCAAAACTGCCGAGATGCCTCCCTGCGCATAAAATGTCGCCCCTTCGCTAAGCTCACTTTTGGATAACACCGCAACATCCGCATATTCGGCCAATTGCAAGGCCAGGCTGAGACCCGATACGCCGCTGCCGATGATGAGGATATCGTATTGGTGTTGGTGTGCCATATAACTTAAGATAATATACTTGGTTTCAAACGTAAGCCATTGATTACGGCATGATATTGAAGTTCCCGTTCCTGCATGGGTCCGACACTAAAGTGCTTACTGTTAACAAAGATAATACCACATGGGGTCAGCCCGGATGGGCAACAACGTTACAGATCAACAACTGGTTGAACGTGTTCAACGAGGGGATAAAAAGGCATTCGATTTGCTGGTATTAAAATATCAGTCACGAATTGTCAATCTGGTCTCGCGTTTTGTACGGAACCCAAGCGATGCCCTGGATGTCACACAGGAAGCCTTTATAAAAGCCTACCGGGCCATGCCAAACTTCAGGGGGGAGAGTGCCTTTTACACCTGGATGTACCGGATTGCCGTCAATACGGCCAAAAATTTCCTGGCGGTACAATCCCGGCGCCCAATGGAGGCAGAACAAGATATTGAAGATTTTGAACAAATTGGCGGGGAGAACGCTCTAAAGGAGTATGCAACTCCTGAGCATATGTTGCTCAGGGACGAGATTCAGGAGACCGTTATCAAGGCCATCGACGGTTTGCCTGATGATCTGCGGGTTGCGATTACCTTGCGTGAGGTCGAAGGTCTGAGCTATGAAGATATTGCAGTGGCAATGGATTGTCCGATTGGGACGGTAAGGTCACGCATCTTCCGGGCCCGGGAAGCGATTGATAAACTACTTAAGCCACTATTAGACAGGTGAGTAAATGACGATGAACAAGAACTACCGTGAACAGATCTCTGTCCTGATGGACGGGGAACTGGACGATGAGTCGCTCTCAATTCTGAAGGATTTGAGCGACAACCATGAACACCGGCAGATCTGGTGCCGTTATCATTTGGTCGGTGAAAGCCTGAGGGGCAATCTACCGAGTCATGTTGACCTGGGGTTGGCAGACAGGGTGAGTGCCGCGATTAAAAACGAACCCAATATCCTTGCCCCCAAGCGTACGGTGACCCATTTTCTCAAACCTGTTTTGGGTTTTGCGATCGCTGCATCAGTCGCCGTCGTGGCAATATTAGGCGTCAGACACACCGGAACCGGCCCATCAATTACCCCCACTCAATCCGTAGCCGTTCATCAACCAAATATTACCAGCCCTCAACTAGCAAATCTCTCCACAGAGCAGGAGACACAACAAGTGTCCCCAACGTATAAAATGCCGGCAAATGCCACAGCGCGGCTAAATCGTTATCTGGTGAATTATAATGAGTATCGAACCAATGCCGGTGTTCAGGGGATGTTACCCTATGTCAGGATTGTGGCCGATGAAGGTGAAGAATAGGATCATTACCCTGTGCAGCTCATTGCTGTGCAGCCTTCCCATCATAATCGTATCTTCATTCACCGTTGCCGTCGCTGATGATGATTCTTCCAGGCAGGCCCAGCAACTGATCAATGAGATGTTCAGTGCCAGTCGTGAACTTAATTACGACGGCATTTTTGTATACCGGCGCGGCAATCGTATTGACGCAATGCGCCTCATACATAAGGCAGACGCAAACGGTGAACGCGAACGTATGGTCTCCCTCACCGGTTATGCCAGAGAAGTCATACGTGACGGCAAGTCAGTCACTTGTATCTTTCCGGATAATCAGGCGGTAATGGTCGAAAAGAGCCGGCCGCAGAAACTTTTAACTGCCCAGTTGCCTGAACCAATAGAAAAAATTGCCGATTATTATGAGTTTTCCGTGACAGGCCGGGATCGGGTTGCCGGGCGCGCCACCTGGGTGGTAAATATTGTTCCCAAAGACGGGTATCGCTATGGTTATCAATTGTGGGTTGATGAAGATACCAAACTGCTTCTCAAGTCCGAATTAAAAGACGATTCAGGTTGGCCTGTAGAACAAATACTCTTCACCCAGTTGGATGTTGTCGAGGATATACCTGAACAATTGTTAGAGCCCGCAATTTCCGGGAGCGGTTATACCAGGTATGTCGGGACTTCTGACGATATTCCAGTGCATGCAGGTGATGGTGAATGGCGGGTGACCTGGATGCCCGCAGGGTTTGAGATGAGTGATCATGAAAAACAGGCCATGGTGGCAAACGATATGCCGGTAGATCATATGGTGTATACTGATGGTCTTGCCATAGTGTCTGTTTTTGTAGAAAAGCTGGAAAATGATCCTGATGCCATGCAGGGACCTTCCAGGATGGGTGGGGTCAATACGTTTGCCACTTTATCAAATGGATATCAGGTTACTGCGGTTGGCGAAGTTCCACAAAAAACTGTTCAAATGATGGCAAATTCCGTAGTGCAGGGCAGGTAAATTTGTAAAACGCCTGTCCACTCGGGATAGATCATATGCAGTTGACAGAATTGCTATACATCAGAGAGTAATTGATTTTATTGCGGTGAACACATGAAACGTATAAATGGTAAATTTCTTCATATCCTGTATTTATTGTTACTGGGGGTCTTTCTTACCTTCCAGAGTGCAGAGGCAGGATCACTGCCCGATTTCACTCCACTGATAGATGCCAATGCCCCTGCAGTGGTGAATATCAGTACCAGTCTTAAAAAATCAAAGGGAGGGACACCACATGGATTTAATATGCCGGATATCCCTGAAGACAGCCCCTTTTATGATTTTTTCCAGAAATTTTTTGGTGAAATACCGGAAGGTATAGATCCGTTTGAACAACGCTCCTCATTGGGTTCAGGATTCATTTTGTCGAAGGACGGTTACGTCATTACCAATAACCATGTTGTTAAAGATGCCGATGAAATTATTGTGCGCATGCAGGACAGGCGTGAATTCGTGGCTGAAATCATAGGGACGGATGAACGCAGTGATATTGCCGTATTGAAGATCGAGGCTGATGATCTTCCCACTGTCAAGCTGGGTGATTCATCAATCCTTAAGGTCGGTGAATGGGTACTTGCTATTGGTTCGCCTTTTGGATTTGATCATTCGGTTACTGCCGGCATTATCAGTGCCATGGGACGCAGCTTGCCAAATGAAAATTATGTGCCTTTTATTCAAACGGATGTTGCAATCAACCCCGGGAACTCAGGCGGGCCTTTGTTCAATCTGGACGGTGAAGTCATAGGAGTGAATTCGCAGATCTACAGCAGGACTGGCGGATTTATGGGACTGTCATTTGCCGTACCGATTAACGTGGTTACTAATGTTTATAATCAACTCCGGGAACAAGGACATGTCTCACGCGGCTGGTTGGGTGTATTGATCCAGGATGTTACAAGGGAACTGGCGGAATCATTTGGTATGCAACGGCCACATGGAGCGTTGGTTGCAAAAATTTTGCCTGATAGTCCTGCAGAGGATGCCGGTTTTGAGGTCGGCGATGTTGTGGTGAAATTTAATGGACAGGAGATCAGTTTTTCATCCGATTTGCCTCCCATGGTGGGTAATAGCAAGATTGGCAGTCAAATACCGGTTGAAATAATACGCCGGGGAGAAACTAAAACATTGCAGGTCAAAATTGCCGAGTTACCGCCTGATGATGATATAAAAATCGCCTCAACAGGCGAGGGCAGTAGCACCCAATCAAATGCATTGAACATTACGGTCAAGGAACTTGGCGCACAGGAGAAGAAAGAGCTTGAACTTGAAGATCATGGTGTGCTCGTTGCCTCTGTATCAGAAGGACCTGCACAAAAGGCGGGGGTACACATGGGTGATGTTATATTGCTCATCAATAACATAAAGATCAAAGATGTTGTTCACTTTGAACAAATAGTGCAGGAACTTCCAAAAGACAAATCAATTCCAATCCTGGTACAACGACGCGGTAGCCCAATATTTCTTGCATTAAAGCTCACAGATAATCCGTGAGTGTGGAATTCATTCTCTATAGCCGATCCGGTTGCCATCTATGTAGTGAAATGTTGGATCAGCTTATGGCTATGGAGCAGGCCGGCACCTTCCGGGTGCGTGTGATTGATATTGATGATAACCCTGAACTGCAATGTCGTTATGCACTGCATATTCCCGTGTTGTCCACGATTGATAATAATGTCTTATGTAAACATGCCTTAGACAAACAGGCTGTCACTGACTATCTTGCCAATCAGGCAGGATAGCCTATCTACTTAATCCCGTCTTTTATCACATCATTTATATGTGAAGTTATTTATGGATAAGCTAGAATCGCCCGCTATTTAAGTACTCAAGAAATAACATTACGCCTGCAAATCATCTGGGCCTGTACCAACCGCATATGCGACATATCCGGAATTTTTCAATCATTGCCCATATTGACCATGGTAAATCAACCCTGGCCGACCGGTTTATCCAGTTTTGTGGCGCCTTGAGCGAACGAGAGATGTCGGAGCAGGTCCTGGATTCCATGGATCTGGAGCGTGAGCGCGGTATTACCATCAAGGCACAAAGTGTGACGCTGAATTACAATGCACGGGATGGCAAGACATATCAGTTAAACTTCATTGATACCCCAGGGCATGTTGATTTTAGCTATGAGGTTTCACGTTCACTTGCAGCATGTGAAGGAGCGTTGCTGGTTGTAGATTCAGCACAGGGTGTTGAGGCTCAAAGTGTGGCAAATTGCCTAACCGCAATCAATTTGAATCTTGAAGTCCTGCCTGTATTGAACAAGATTGATCTGCCGTCCGCTGACCCGGAGAGGGTTATTCAGGAAATTGAGGAGATTATTGGTATTCCCGCAAGACATGCACTCAAAATAAGTGCAAAAACGGGAGAGGGAGTAGCTGATTTGCTGGAACAAATAGTTACAGAGATTCCACCACCTTCCGGTAATCCTGATGCGCCGTTGAAGGCACTGATTATTGATTCATGGTTTGACAATTATCTTGGCGTGGTTTCCCTGGTCAGGGTTGTTGACGGAGTGCTTCCGTCAGGGAAAAAAATACGGGTCATGTCTACTGGTCACGATTATCTGGTAGATGAAGTGGGAATATTTACACCCAAATTCAAGGCAAAGAGTATATTGGAGACAGGTGAAGTAGGGTATGTCGTCGCAGGGATTAAGGAGATCGATGGCGCACCTGTGGGTGATACATTGACACAGGCCAACAATCCTGCCGTAAAACCGTTAACAGGATTTCAAGCGATAAAACCCAATGTGTTTGCCGGTCTTTATCCTGTGGATTCGGGAGATTATGAGGCGTTCCGCGAGGCGCTGGCCAAACTTAAATTGAATGATGCGGCGCTGCATTATGAACCCGAAACTTCACAGGCATTGGGTTTTGGCTTTCGCTGCGGTTTTCTGGGTATGTTGCACATGGAAATCGTTCAGGAGCGTCTGGAGCGTGAATACGATCTGAGTCTAATCACCACGGCGCCCACAGTAGTATATGAAGTTGAAACTACAACCGGCCAAATAGTCTATGTGGATAATCCGTCACGCCTGCCGGCTACTGATAAGATAAAAGAGATTCGTGAACCCATTATCACTGCTGATATACTTGTGCCCGCAGATTATCTTGGAAATGTTATTTCTCTATGTGTAGAGAAACGCGGGATACAAAAAAAATTAATGTATCTCGCCAAGCAAATTTCACTTGAATTTGAATTACCGTTAAATGAAGTTGTCCTGGATTTTTTTGACCGTTTAAAATCTGTAAGTCGTGGATATGGTTCTTTTGACTACAGTTTTCTTTGTTTCCGGGAATCAAAACTTGTCAAACTGGATATTTTGATTAATGGTGAATGTGTTGATGCGTTATCTTGTATTGTTCACCAGGATCATGCGCAGGTTCGCGGACGTGAACTAGTCGAAAAGATGAAAGAATTTATTCCACGGCAGATGTTTGAGGTTGCGATTCAGGCAGCAATTGGTTCAAAAATACTTGCACGTCAGACGGTCAAGGCATTCCGGAAAAATGTTACTGCAAAATGTTATGGCGGCGATATTACCCGTAAACGTAAATTACTGGAAAAACAGAAAGCAGGGAAGAAACGGATGAAACAGCTTGGATCTGTTGAGATACCACAGGACGCGTTCATGGCGATATTACATGTGGGGAAAGATAGATGAATTTCGATTTCGCCACTATTTTAGTGCTTTTAACATTTCTGAGCGGGATAATCTGGTTGATAGATAGTCTTTTTTTCGCGGCCAAAAGGCGGAATAGCGATGCTAAATCCGATACGGCAGACAAATCTTCCAGCAGAGTGGAAACCCCTCTTTTCGTAGATTACGCGAAGTCATTTTTTCCTATTTTTCTTTTTGTCCTGATATTACGTTCTTTTATAGTTGAGCCATTCAGAATTCCTTCAGGTTCGATGATGCCAACATTATTAATCGGTGATTTCATACTGGTAAACAAATATGACTATGGGATCCGGTTGCCGGTATTAAACAGCAAGATAATCGCCAACAAGACCCCTGCACGGGGTGATATTATCGTGTTCAGATATCCTGAAAATCCCAGTATTCCGTTCATTAAGCGGGTTGTGGGCTTGCCAGGTGATCACATTGCCTATTACGATAAGACATTATATGTCAATGGCGAACCCATGCAGCAGACAATATCAGGTCCGTATAAGGCAAACGGGGCAGGCATGATAATGGATGGCGCATCGTTACGTATTGAAGACCTCAAGGATGTAAAACATGACATCCTTGTTGATATAGAGCGGTATTCCAGTAATGTTGAAGGTATCGTTCCGGACGGACACTATTTCGTTTTGGGGGATAATAGGGATAATAGCAAGGATAGCCGTTATTGGGGTTACGTCCCTGATAGTAATCTCATAGGCAGGGCTTTTCTGATTTGGATGAATTGGGATATCAAAAATGGTGGAATTGACCGGAAAAGAATTGGTACGATGATGAAATAAACATGAATGAAAAGGTGCAATTATGAAAAAAATGATCGATAAACAACGCGGTATTACTTTTCTGGGGTTGTGCTTTATTGCAGCTATTTTCGGTGTTTTTGTGTTACTTGGGGTCAAACTCTATCCCTTGTTTTATGAAAAATTCCGGGTAGTGTCGGCCATGAATTCAGTAGCAGCTCAAGCAGGTTCAGCAGATTATACCGAGAAGGATGCAGAGAAATTTTTTCAGCGCAATGTGCAAATTTCAGGATCACAGATTTTTGATGATCAGGCTACCAAGGAATATGTCTCAATTGAAAAACCGACGAAAAAAGGCGAACCAAGACTTTTACGAGTTGCCTTTGAAACCAGGAATGTATTTTTTGATGATATAGAGTTTGTGCTCGCGTTTGACAAAACTGTTCCATTAGGAAAAGGGGCTGTTGGAGGGAATGAATGACGCATTTCATAAGCTAGAGCAAGTATTAGGACACGTTTTTGATAATAAAGTCTATCTGTCCACAGCGCTTACTCATCGCAGCGCCGGGCAAGATAATAATGAACGTCTGGAATATCTGGGTGATGCCCTGTTAGGTTTTATTATTGCTGACGCTGTTTACAAACTTCATCCCACCGCATCGGAAGGTGAACTGACCCGGCTACGTGCAACACTGGTTAAAGGTGAAACACTCGCCAGTATTGCACGGCGATTGAATTTGGGTAATTACCTTAAACTAGGAAGCGGTGAATTAAAAAGTGGTGGATGGCGCCGTAAATCAATCCTGGCAAACACACTGGAAGCAATCATCGGGGCTATATATCTTGATGCAGGAATGGATACTTGCCGTAAATTTATTTTGGCATTGTATGAAGACTTGCTTAAACACGCTTCTCTGGAGAATCTTGTCAAGGATCCCAAAACCAGGTTGCAGGAATATCTTCAATCCCTGCAGCAGGATCTGCCTGATTATCAAGTGATCACAGAACATGGTGAGGCACATGCTCGTATTTTTACAGTCCAATGTTTAATCGGGAAATTTAATATTTCTGTACAGGCAGAGGGACGTAGCAAACGTAGTGCGGAACAGACAGCAGCCCAAATGGCACTGGACTTGTTAAATATCTAGCAGCCAAATATAAATTTCTATTATATGTAATATCAAAATATGCAGCATCATTGTGGTTTTGTGACAATCGTAGGTCGGCCAAACGTAGGCAAACCCACATTGCTTAACCGTTTTTTGGGGCAGAAGTTAAGCATTACCTCGCGCAGGCCCCAGACTACACGTGCCCAGTTGCTCGGCATTAAATCAGACAAAGATAACCAGGTGATCTATATCGATACACCGGGGCTGCAAAGGCAACCGGGCAATGTATTCAACCGCTATATGAATCGTCAGGTATTAAATGCCTTAATCCATGTAGATGTTGTGGTGCATGTTATAGAGGCGTTGATTTGGACGGATTTGGACAAACATGTTCTTGAACTCACCGAAAATATAAAATCCCCGGTCATTCTAGCCCTGAACAAGATTGACAGGGTTAAGAACAAAAAAGCGTTATTACCATTTATTGATGAAATTACTAAAGAAAGATCGTACGCTGAAGTTGTGCCTTTCTCTGCGCGCAGCGGTGATAACCTGGATATATTAGAACAAAACATCAGGAAATTATTACCACCAGGTCCTCCTGTATATCCTGAAGATCAGATTACCGACAAAAATGAGCGGTTTTTTGCCGCAGAATATATACGTGAAAAACTTACACGGAGACTTGGCGCTGAATTACCTTACAATATTTCCGTCATGATTGATGTCTTTAAACATGAAGGCAATATTCTGAATATTGACGCTGTTATCTGGGTGTCCAATTCAGGGCAAAAGGCTATCGTAATTGGGAAAGATGGATCAATGTTAAAATCTATAGGGGAACAGGCCCGCAAGGAATTGGAAAAAATGTTTGGCAAGAAAATATTTTTGCAGACCCGGGTCAAGATTAAGGAGAAATGGACTAATAACATCCAGGCACTGAAGCAATTAGGATATGACTTTTAACACCTAATATAAATGAGAGTAAATCTTCATCCCGGTTTTATACTGCACCGCCGTCCTTATCGGGAAACCAGTCTGCTGCTTGATGTGTTTTCCCGTGATCATGGGCGTGTTGGCTTAATTGCCAAAGGCGCCAAGCGTAAATATTCCAGGGCAGCAGGGTTATTGCAACCATTTCAGCGTTTACAGCTGGCATGGAGCGGAAAAAGTGAATTAATGACATTGACAACAGTTGAATCTGATACGGTCGCTTATGCGTTAAAAAATGGAGAATTGATTGCAGGATTTTACCTGAATGAATTGATTATCCGTATGTTGCATCAGCATGAAGCACATCCGGAATTATTTTCAATCTATGATGTGACGTTGAGTACATTGGCTCATGCGGACAAGAGTGTGCAGGAAGCGCTAAGAATATTTGAGAAACATTTACTTAAATCAATTGGCTATGGTCTGGTGCTGGATCATGATGTTCAATCAGGTTGCGCTGTTGAAACAGACTGTGAGTATTATTATCAGGCAGAACAAGGACCAACACAAAATACACCATCAACATCTGATTATATACAAATCTCAGGGAAGACATTGTCAGCAATTGACAAAGAGTGCCTGGATACGGAAAGATCATTGCTTGAAGCTAAACGACTTATGCGTTACGCGCTACAGAGGCACCTTGGAACAAGGCCATTGGCCAGCAAGAAGTTATATCAGTCCTATATGACTAATTTAACTGAGCTGTAATATATCTATTTCTATACCTTTATTCTGATTGTCGTTAAAATGCCCCGTTTTTAGCAGCTAATTTAATTAGTCAAATTTTAATATGTCCCCAATTTTGCTGGGAGTAAATATCGATCATGTTGCTTCAATTCGACAGGCACGCCTGACGCGTTACCCCGATCCGGTCCAGGCTGCACTTGTGGCAGAACAGGCGGGAGCCGATTCAATTATAATTCACTTGCGCGAAGACCGGCGTCATATACAAGAACGCGATGTTCATTTGCTCAAGGATGTCATGCTGACACCGATGAATCTGGAACTGGCAATGACCGATGACATGCTCTTATTCGCAGAGAAAGTCAGGCCGGAGTTTTGTTGTATTGTCCCGGAAAGACGTGAAGAATTGACAACAGAGGGGGGATTGGATGTTGCTGGACAATTAACCAGAACAACAGAAGCCTGCCAGCGCCTGCAGGAGGCGGGAATCAGAGTATCTTTATTTATTGATGCGGATCAGGATCAGATTGCAGCTGTTTGTGATACAGGGGCGAAGGTTATTGAGATCCATACTGGCCATTTTGCTGATGCTAAAAGTGATCAGGAGAGACAAGGAAAGTTACAAAAAATTATCATGGCGGTTGAACAGGGCATACGATCGGGATTACGGGTGAATGCAGGGCATGGCCTTAACTACCAGAATGTGCAGGAAATCGCCTGTATATCCAATATACGAGAATTAAATATTGGTCATGCTATTATCGCGCGTGCTGTGTTTACAGGTTTGGCTGGAGCGATTAGAGAAATGAAACAACTTATGTCGGAGGTACGCCGTTGATTCATGGTATTGGCATAGATCTTGTGGATGTTGCCCGTATGCAGACCAATATTGAGCGCTATGGTGACCGTTTTGCCAGAAGGATACTGAGTCACATGGAGCTGGATAATTATCGTGGGACTAATGAGCCAGCCTATTTTCTGGCGAAACATTTTGCTGCAAAGGAAGCCGTGGCCAAGGCGCTGGGCACGGGTTTTAGAGATGGCTTGTCACTTAAGAATATCAGTATAAATCACAACAGGAATGGACAACCGGGGATCAAGTGTAACGGCAGGGCATCTGAAATCATGAATTCATATGGCATTCAATTCAGTCACTTGACTATCACTGATGAAAAACATTACGCGTGCGCGTGCGTTGTACTGGAAAAAGTAAACCTGTAAATCATTTCTTTGTTTAAATCTCATTTAATTCACCACTGATTCATTTCACTTTCATGTCTGAACTTGAAGAGCAGATTTCAAGACGTCGAACATTTGCCATTATCTCGCATCCTGATGCCGGTAAAACAACCGTCACTGAACAGCTATTATTGTTTGGCGGCGCAATACAACTTGCCGGAACAGTAAAGGCACGAAAATCATCAAGATATGCAACATCTGACTGGATGGCAATGGAAAAAGAGAGGGGTATATCTATTACCAGCTCTGTCATGCAATTTGAATACAATAACAAGGTAATTAACCTCCTTGATACGCCAGGGCATGCCGATTTTTCAGAAGATACCTACCGTACCTTGAGTGCTGTTGATTCTGCATTAATGGTCGTTGATGCAGCCAAAGGTGTTGAAGAACGCACAAGGAAATTAATGGACGTATGCAGGCTGCGGCATACTCCAATTATTACATTTATTAATAAGCTGGATCGGGAAGGAAGGGAGCCGATTGAATTGTTGGATGAAATTGAGGATGAACTCGGTATCAGATGTGTTCCCATAACATGGCCGGCCGGAATGGGAAATCAATTGAAAGGTATCTATCACATTAATGAAAAATACATGCGCCTCTATGATAAGAAGATCAATTATAATGATCAAAAATTGATCAGGGATTTTTTAGGATATGATCATAATAGCTTGATTGGTTCCGTACAGGAAAAATTCAGGGAAGAAATAGAATTAATACAAGGAGCCTGCGAAAATTTAAACCTGGCGGAGTTTCTGGGAGGAAAACAAACCCCTGTATTTTTTGGATCCGCCCTGCATAATTTCGGTATTAAAGAGGTTTTAGATTACCTGACTGAATATGCCCCGTCACCACAACCGCGAGAATGTGTGGAACGTAATGTTGGGCCACAAGAATCGAAATTCACTGGTTTTGTCTTCAAGATTCAGGCGAATATGGACCCGGCACATCGTGATCGTATTGCGTTCGTACGCATTTGTTCCGGGAAATATGAGAAAGGTATGAAGATGCACCATGTGAGGTTAAACAGGGATGTTCAAATATCAAATGCCTTAACTTTCATGGCGGGGCAGCGTGAACATACTGAATGTGCCTTTAGTGGTGATATTATTGGCCTGCATAATCATGGAACGATTCAGGTCGGTGATACATTTACTCAAGGAGAATCACTCACATTTACCGGCATTCCATTTTTTGCGCCTGAACTCTTCAGACGCATCCTATTGCAGGATCCTTTGAAAACCAAGGCCTTATTGAAAGGTCTGCTACAACTCGGAGAAGAGGGTGCAACTCAAGTCTTCAGACCTGTGCAGAGCAATGCATTAATATTAGGTGCTATTGGCGTATTGCAATTTGAAGTGGTTGCCTGGCGGCTACAGGAAGAATATGGTGTGAAATGCCAGTATGAAAACATACCTGTCGTAACAGCACGCTGGATTGAATGTAATGATGAAAAACGAATGAAGGAATTTCGCCACAAGGCGGCAGGCAATCTGGCTTTCGATGGCGGGAATCGATTGACTTACCTTGCCCCATCTGTTGTTAATCTGAATCTCACAATGGAACGCTGGCCGGAAATAAAATTCCATACCACCTGCGAGCATTCATTCGCATGATATCTTTTTGAGATTAATCCGTGTCTTTAACTGTATTATCTTCCTTGTTGGACAGAGTATCTGGTGGCGAAGAAGTTATTTTGATTCCAGGATTAATTTCTGTGACATCTTCATCTCTCGCATCATCTCCTGAAAATGGTTCGGAGAATGTTTGATAATTGTTTCCGCTCTTTTGTGAATAGTGGTTGTCTTCCTCGAATTTCATCGGGGTATCACTTGATTCATTGCCATGTTGAACACCGGCAGTTGAAGTCACAGTTGCTGATGCCGCTGGTGCGATATTATTGTTATCCTGAATTGGTAAATTCTTCTCAACAGGATTTATATCAGAATCAGAAGGCAGCCCTTTAAACTGTTCAGCTTTTGTTTCAGCATCCCTGTGGCGCCTTCTCCCACCCCGCCGGCCTCGGCGGTGGGGCTTTGAAGATTGGGGATGACTGTCATTTTCTTTTGGGTTATTTTTCCGTGCATCATTCCGCTGACGGTTCCCATGCTTTGGATTACGGTTTGATTTATTCCGATGTTGGGGATTTGACTGTGAATCACGATCACGGGCGTGTCGATGCCGACGATGATCACCCTGCGTGCCGGATTCCCTGGTGGATTGTTCCGTATCGGGTACACCGAATAGGCTACCAAAAATCCGCGATATTAACCCCTTGGGTTTCTCGGCTTTATTATTCCTGGCAATAGGGGCAGGTTTAGCCGGGATAATCTGTTTTAGCGCAGGCTCTTCACTTCGCGGTTTCGCACTCACGCCCTGTGCTTCATGTGCTGGTTCATCAGTTACTGTTGCGAGGTTGTAACTGGATTGTGTGAATTCCTTGTTTTGGGCTTCTGACAGACGAATCCTTTGTACCAGATACTGGGGCGTCTCCATTTTTGGAGTGGGTACTAATATGATTTTTACATCGTGGCGCTGCTCCACCTCGTTTAAGACCTGACGTTTTTCATTCAGAAGAAAAGTTGCTGCATCAACAGGTAATTGAGCGATGATCTTTGCCGTCATGTCTTTCAAGGCCTCTTCTTCAAGAATGCGCAAGACAGCCAGCGCCAATGATTCAACACTACGGATAGCACCCTGCCCATCACACCGGGGACATGGGATGTGGCTGGATTCACCCAGTGATGGCCGTAACCGTTGCCGTGACATTTCCAGCAAACCAAAGCGGGAGATTCTGCCGATTTGCACCCGCGCACGGTCCACCTTCAGATGTTCTCTCAAAGAATCTTCGACCTGGCGTTGGTTTCGGTTATTCACCATGTCAATGAAGTCAATCACAATGAGTCCACCCAGGTCCCTGAGGCGTAGTTGCCGGGCAATCTCTTCAGCGGCTTCCAGATTGGTATTCAGCGCTGTCTCTTCGATATCACCACCGGCTGTAGAGCGTGCTGAATTGATATCAATGGTAAGCAGGGCCTCGGTATGATCAATAATCAGTGAACCGCCCGAAGGTAAACGGACTTCGCGTGAAAATGCGGATTCAATCTGACTTTCGATCTGATAGCGCGTAAATAAAGGGTCCTTTTCTTCATACAATTTAAGCTTGTTCAGGTTTTGTGGCATAACCTGTTGCATAAAATCATAGGCACGTTTATGGACATCCTTATCGTCGATCCAGATTTCACTGATATCATTGCGCAGATAATCACGTATCGCACGGATAATGACTTCACTTTCCTGATAGATGAGAAACGGGGCAGGGCGGTCCTTGGCGGCATTGCTTATCGATTGCCACAAAGTGAGTAGATAATCCAGATCCCATTGCAGTTCTTCACTTAATTTGCCAACTCCCGCAGTGCGTAAAATTATGCCCATGCCGTGCGGGATATTCAGCTGGCTCATGGCCTCCCTCGCATCACTGCGATCGTTGCCTTCAATCTGGCGGGAAACACCCCCTGCGCGGGGATTATTGGGCATTAACACCAGGTAACGGCCAGCGAGGCTGATAAAAGTGGTTAAGGCGGCGCCTTTATTTCCCCGTTCTCCTTTTTCAACCTGGACGATGAATTCCTGGTCTTGCCGGATTACGTCCCTGATATTGATACGGTCTCGCTGTCCCTCCCCCTCTCCCTCTCCCTGTTTGTCTTTGAAAAGGGTTCGCGCAATTTCCTTGAAAGGCAGGAAACCGTGCCGTTCGGCGCCGTAGTCGACAAAGGCAGCCTCAAGACTGGGTTCAATGCGTACAACACGGCCTTTATAGATATTTGATTTCTTTTGTTCCCGGGAGGTTGACTCTATATCAAGATCATATAACCGCTGTCCATCCACCAAAGCAACCCGCAACTCTTCTGGCTGAGTTGCGTTGATCAGCATTCGTTTCATTATTGTGTCCCTTATCCGCGCTCAACACTGCCGCGTGTCCATGGTCGCTGGTACTCTTTTATATGACCGCGATACTGACTGAACTGACACGACAGGAGCACCTGTCACCGCCCATTCACAGGGTTGGGCGGTTGTTAAACCCTTGCATGCCTGATGCCACTCGCAAAGTAACCTGGCCGGCATCCACACTTACGCTGGTATTCATTACCGCATGCGTTGTACTGAACTATCCAGGGTATTCCGGGCTTTCGGCTGGTATGGAGGGGTGGGGAGGCTGACCAGCATGAATAAGCGGTTGCCATCAACACCACTGTTGTAACCGGCTCCACAGCAGCAGCAGAATGCAAATGATTCAAATCGCCATTTTGGCGGGATGTCTCCGGGAATGTACCCTGAAATCAGGCAGATAATATAGCAATCTTGTTATACTTCGGCAATTGCAGAAAGGGCAAAATGGCACAAATTAACAACAAAAAATCAGATGTTCAGTATATCAAGGTCAGCCCAGAACAGGCAGGGCGCCGGATAGACAACTTCCTGACGGGTTATTTGAAAAGTATCCCGAAAACCCACCTGTATAAAATGTTGCGCAAAGGCGAAGTCAGGGTAAACAGCGCCCGGGTGAAACAGGATTACAGGCTACTCACTGATGACATTGTCCGCATTCCGCCTCTGTATATGAATACCGCCAATTTTGAGAAACACCCAACACAAAGTTTGCAACATCTGTTGAATAGCTGCATTTTGTTTGAAGACGATTATTTAATGGCAATCAATAAACCTGCCGGAATTGCTGTGCATGCAGGTAGTGGCCAGAAGTTTGGTGTGATTGAGGCTTTGCGCGCCTTACGGCCGCATGCCGGTTGTCTGGAACTGGTACACCGGCTGGATAAGGCAACATCCGGTTGCCTGCTGGTGGCCAAGGATCACAGGGTTTTGCGGGGTATGCATGCAAACCTGCGTAGTAATAGTATAAAGAAGCAGTATATCGCCATACTGAAAGGCAAGATTCACTCGCAAAGACAAGACGTCTCGTTACCGCTACTCAAGGATGAATTACGTTCCGGTGAGCGCATGGTCCAGGTACATGAAGGGGGCAAACAGGCGGTTACAAGCTTTTACATGCTGCGTCATTATACTGATGCCAGTCTGGTTCGTGTTGAACTCATGACCGGACGTACACATCAAATCCGTGTACATGCAGCCTATATAGGGCATCCTGTTGCCGGAGATGTGAAATATGGTGATCGTAGCTTTAACCGGCGTATAAAACGGGCCGGGTTGAGACGTATGTTTTTGCACGCGGAATCTTTAACGTTTGCTTTACCTTATGCAGACGGTGAAATAACCATCAAAGCACCTCTGCCGGATGATCTGACCAGCTTCCTGGATGGGTATAACTGAACATAACAATAACAAATCAGCACCCCAAGTTATTGGTATTTGACTGGGATGGCACCCTTGCCGATACCTCAGCGCGCATTGTTAATGCGATGCATTCCGCCATCCATAATCTGGGTCTGGATGTACGCAGTATGGATGAGATTCGTAATACCATCGGGTTGGGTCTTGCTGAGGCCGTCAAAAGTTTATTTCCGGGTATGGGGCGGCAGGATCACCAGGCTCTGATTAGTGGTTATCGA
Organism: Gammaproteobacteria bacterium; assembly: GCA_016844485.1. Classification (GTDB taxonomy): domain Bacteria; phylum Pseudomonadota; class Gammaproteobacteria; order Eutrophobiales; family Eutrophobiaceae; genus JAENIZ01. Next base: position 18,726 of record JAENIZ010000001.1, read on the forward strand.
CAATATTATTTACAACCATCCAATGGTAAAACCACGTTATTTCCCGGAGTGGAGGAAACACTACACTATCTCAATGATCAGGGTTATTTAATGGCGGTTGCGACGGGTAAGAGCCGCAGTGGCCTTGACCGGGCCTTACAGGAGACCGGATTTGCAGAGTTTTTCCATGCATCACGCTGTGCGGATGAGGCATGCTCCAAACCACATCCACAGATGTTGCTGGAAATAATGGATATACTTAATGTTAAGCCGGAGAAGACCTTGATGATAGGAGACAGCGAATATGATTTACAAATGGCCAATAACGCAAAAGTGGCAGGAATTGCAGTAAGCTATGGCACACAAAGCATGGAACGTTTGTTACAATGCAGGCCGCTGACTTGTCTGAATGAACTGAACGAGTTAACAGACTGGCTGGCCAGACAGAAATGATTTATGAGGTATGATTCAAAGATGATTGATACACAAGCCAATAACAGCAGTACAAAATCGGAATTTGAACAAGCCCTGGTCAATCGTATTGCAATAGAAGCGATTGCAGAACAGAGGCGCGCCCGCCGTTGGGGTATATTTTTTAAATTTCTGCTGGCATTCTATGTATTAATTTTTCTGTTGATTTATCTCCCGCCTGATATGAGCAGCGGGGCAATTATTGGGGAGAAACACACCGCTCTGGTTGACATTGAGGGTGTAATTGCAGCTGATACGGAGGCCAATGCAGATTATATCGTCAGCGGATTACGCGCCGCCTTTGAAGATGGAAATACCGCTGGTGTGATTTTGCGCATCAACAGTCCGGGAGGCAGTCCGGTCCAGGCAGGTTATGTGAATGATGAAATTAAACGTTTACGTGAATTATACCCGGATATCCCCTTATATGCTGTTATTACGGATATCTGCGCTTCGGGAGGATATTATATTGCCGCAGCAGCCGATGAAATCTATGCCAATAAGGCCAGTGTTGTTGGTTCGATTGGCGTTGTTATGTCAGGATTTGGTTTTGTTGATGCCATTAATAAATTGGGGATAGAACGCCGGCTTATGCATGCAGGTGAAAACAAAGGATTACTTGATCCATTCTCTCCGCTTAAAGCAGAGGAGGTTGAGCATGTTGATCAACTGCTGAATGAGGTCTATCAGCAATTCATAGATGTTGTAAAAGCCGGAAGGGGTAATCGCCTTAAGGACGATGAAAAAATTTTTTCCGGATTAATCTGGACGGGAGAACAATCACTAGAACTCGGTCTTGTTGATGCATTGGGAAGTGCAGGATATGTCGCTCGGGAAGTAATTGGTGCTGAAGATATTGTTGATTATACACGACATGAAACTTATCTCGATCTGTTTGCCAATCAAATAGGGGCGACAGTAGCTAGGATGTTAAGTTCTAAGTTTGAATTGCAATGATTTAAGAAAGCTCTGAATAAGTCCATCCTGGACTTCTCAGAGCACGGAAAGTGAAAAACGTGCCATCTCTTTATATTTCTTGGCACTTTCCTTCATTTTCAATTCCGCCAGGGCGGAATTGAAATGGCGGCACTTCCCTGTCCCGCAGGAACCTCTGATTTTATTAGAAATTCCTTAAGGTAACTGTATTCCTTCAGCCCTGAGCATCTCGCAGAGACGAATTAAGGGCAAACCAATCAGGGCTGTTGGGTCATTGCCTTGCATTTCGGAGATCAGGGAAATACCCAGCCCTTCGGACTTAAAACCACCTGCACAATCATAAGGATGTTCTGTTAAGAGATAACGTTCTATCTCGGTGTTTTCAAGCATGCGAAATTTGACGTAATAAGGGATACAGTCGACCTGGACTGATTGTGTCTCAGTATTCATGACGCATAGGCCAGTGTTGAAACATACACGTTGATTACTCAGCCTTATCAATTGCATCCTGGCATTTTCATGGGTAACGGGTTTAGTCAGGAATCCTATACCAAGAGAAGCCACTTGATCAGAGCCGATGACTATAGCTGCAGTGCGCCGTTCAGCTACCTTTCTTGCCTTGTTCTGTGCCAACCGCCGGACCAATGTTTGGGCAGATTCACCATTAATTGGCATTTCGTCAATTTCCGGTGTTTCACAACGAAACGGTAGGCCCAGACGTTCAAGCAGAGCTCGTCGATAGGGAGAGGATGACGCAAGGATGATGTCTGGTGTTGTTATGGTTTTATCCTTTGGTTAGGACAATAATCAGGTAGGATTACAACGAATTAATGCTTGTCAAGTCAATGGTTTAAATAAAAAATTATGGTATTTTTGACAGCGCTAACTGTGATAGCTAAACTTTGCCGCCTGATGCTGCCTGACCTGCCGCAAACGATTGAACCGTTACGTCTTGCAAAGGCAGGGAAAAACATTGCCGGTCAGTATGTGTTGAATGAGCTGAAACGGCTAAATGGATTATTGCATGATAATACCGGCTTTGTATCGTTCATGCTTGAATTTACCCGCGATGAAGAGCAGGGACTATATTGTGTCACAGGAGAGATAAAAGCGAATTTGCATGCTGTCTGCCAGCGCTGTCTTGGCAGCATGGAATTACAGATTAATAGTCCGGTTTATTTAGGCATAGTCAATAGACAAACTGATATATCGAAATTACCGGATAAGTATGAACCACTGATATTAGGTGAAGATCCCGTATCATTATTGGAGCTCATAGAGGACGAATTATTATTGGCCATCCCTATGTCACCAATGCACGAATTAAATCGATGTTCGGGAGCAGAGATACTGAGTGAGATTAACGATGCCGCACCGAACAGGCCTTTTGCAGTTTTAAAGGAAGCTCTGATTAAAGGCCATCCTGGCCTTAATCAGAGACGAAAAATAAAAATGTGATTTTTGTTTTTCTTCATTTTACAATCCCGCCTGAGCGGGACTGCAAAATGGCAGCACTTCCCTGTACTGCTGGAACCTCTGAATTAATTAGAGGTTCCTGAAGAAACTAGCGCAGAAAGTTCGTAATTAACAGGAGAGACATTAACTATGGCTGTTCAAAAAACAAAAGTATCACGTTCACGCCGTGGAATGCGGCGTGCTCATGATGCGCTTACGACACCCCCTTTGTCTGTTGATTCCAACACGGGTGAAGTGCATCGACGCCACCATATCGGTCCTGACGGGTATTATCGCGGACGTAAAATAATCGAAAATAAAGATGATCTTGATTAATTAGTTCAGCCAATTTGTGTTTTTGGCAGAAGAATTTAATTAATTTCCATAATCTTTTTCGTCAGCGGTTTGTCCGCCATTTCAAAAATCTGTAAGAGGTTATCTTGAAACTTACCCTTGCCCTAGATGCTATGGGTGGTGATCATGGTCCCGTCGAGATCGTGCCTGCCGCTCTTTTTGCACTGGAGAAACATGAAGAGTTAAATCTTATCCTGGTGGGGCAGGAAGAAATTCTTACCAAAACTTTATCTGAGCATAATGTAAATGTTAATGAACGCTTGATCATACATCATGCATCACAACATATAGAGATGCATGAACCGCCAGCCTTTGCATTGCGCAATAAAAAAGATTCTTCAATGCGTGTTGCGATTGAACTGGTCAAGGAAGGTGCTGCCCATGCCTGTGTCAGTGCAGGTAATACCGGGGCTTTAATGGCAATAGCACGTTATATATTGAAGATGTTACCCGGTATAGACAGGCCTGCCATATGCACCACCATGCCTGGCATTGAGGGTAATACTCATCTCCTGGATCTCGGGGCCAACGTTGATTCCAGTTCAGAACAATTATTTCAATTTGCGGTAATGGGTTCAGAACTGACGAGTGCGGTCAATAACAAACCAAATCCAACAGTAGCATTGCTTAATGTAGGGGCCGAGGAGATCAAGGGGAATGATCGCGTTAAACAGGCGGCCGCATTATTATCTGACAGTCATCTGAATTATGTCGGTTTCGTTGAGGGAAATGATATCTACACGGGTAAAGTGGATGTTATTGTTTGTGATGGTTTTGTCGGCAATATCGCGCTCAAGGCAAGTGAAGGGGTAGCCGAGTTTTTAAATTTCCATGCAAAAATGCATTTTAAAAAGTCAATATATGGTCGTCTGGTAGCATTGATCTCCATGCCAGTATTAAAAGCGTTACAACAGACAATTGATCCGCGGCGGTATAATGGTGCAAGTTTGTTGGGATTGCGAGGTATAGTTGTAAAAAGTCATGGCAGTGCGGACAAGATTTCGTTTGCTTCAGCAATAGAAGAAGCCATTGTTGAAGTGGAGAAAAATGTACCACAGAGGATTAGTGCCGAACTGGAAAAGTTATTTGCAGAAGGATAGCCATAAATTGATTTATTCAAGGATTACCGGCACGGGCGGTTATTTGCCCGAACGAATCATGACGAATGCTGAACTTGAGCAAATGGTGGATACCTCGGATGAATGGATTAGAACACGTACCGGTGTTGTAAAACGTCATATTGCTGCAAATGGAGAAACTACCTGTGACCTGGCCGAGCAGTCCGCACGCCTGGCCATTGAAGCAGCGGGTATCAAGGTAAATGAGGTCGATCTAATCATTGTTGGTACGACTACCCCGGATGTCATTTTCCCCAGTACTGCGTGTTTGCTACAACAGCGTTTGGATATCCACGGTTGCGCCGCTTTCGATGTGCAGGCCGTTTGCACAGGATTTATTTATGCCCTTGATATCGCAGATAAATTTATTCGTACGGGGGCGGCAACCAAGGCCCTGGTTGTTGGCGCAGACACTTTGTCAAGGATCATTGACTGGGCGGATCGCAGTACCTGTGTGTTATTTGGTGATGGTGCGGGGGCAGTTGTATTAGAGGCCAGCGACGAGGCGGGCATATTGTCATCTCATCTACATGCCGATGGCGAATACCAGGAATTATTAAAGGTCCCGGCAGGCATCTCACTCAATCCTGAGAAACTAAAAAGTGGATCTGCATATATCCAGATGCAGGGAAATGAGGTCTTTAAAGTGGCCGTCAAAACGTTAGGCCGCATTGTCGATGAGATATTGGAGGCCAACCATATGGAAAAAGAAGATATTGACTGGCTTGTCCCACATCAGGCCAACACGCGTATTATTTCCGCGACAGCCAAAAAATTGAATATGTCCATGGACAAGGTGGTTCTGACTATTGATCAACATGGTAATACATCAGCGGCCTCAGTCCCCCTGGCGCTGGATGTGGCTGTGCGCGATGGCCGTATTAAGCGGGGTGATATTTTGTTGCTTGAAGCATTCGGTGGTGGATTTACCTGGGGCGCTACTCTGATCAAATATTAGTGATTAGTAATTGGTGGCTGGTGATTAGTTTTTTTATTCAATTGAATTTTTTACCAATCACTAATCACATATTTGAATATCGATAAACAACATTCATAACCAGTGGCAAATAACAAACAACTTGCTTTTGTCTTTCCGGGTCAGGGATCTCAATCAGTCGGTATGATGACTGCGCTTGCAGCTAAGTATCCAGCTGTACAAGCAACTTACGCTGAAGCATCGCGGATTCTGGGATATGATTTATGGGACTTGGTACAAAATGGGCCGGATACCGAGCTGAATATCACGGCAAAGACACAACCGGCATTACTTACTGCCAGCGTTTCTATGTGGCGGATCTGGATGAATTGTGGTGGTCTTGTGCCAGTGCAAATGGCAGGTCATAGCCTTGGAGAATATTCTGCTCTGGTGTGTGCGGGTGCCCTAACCTTCGCTGATGCTGTATCACTCGTGTCTGACCGTGGCAGTTATATGCAGGTTGCTGTACCCGAAGGAATCGGTAGTATGGCGGCTATTTTGGGGCTGACTGAAGTGAAAGTTATTGATATATGCAAGCAGGCTGCACAGGGACAAATTGTTGCGGCCGCCAATTTTAATTCATCCGGTCAAATTGTGATTGCAGGGCATACTGAAGCGGTAAAGCGTGCAGTCGATGCAGCAAAACAGGCCGGGGCAAAACGCTCTGTGTTACTGCCTGTTAGTGTTCCTTCGCATTGTGAATTAATGCAGGAAGCAGCCCGAAATTTCGCAAAACGCATAGAAACTGTAATGATATCTTCATTGCAAATCCCGGTGATCCATAATGTGGATGTATCTCAAAAAACAGATACCAAGGCGATTAAGCAGGCATTGGTTGATCAGCTGTATAAACCCGTTCGCTGGGTTGAAACTATCCAGGCGATGGCAGCCAAAGGTATTACCCATATTGTTGAATGTGGGCCTGGGAAGGTCCTGTGTGGTTTGATCAAACGTATTGATCGGCAAATACAGACGTTATCTATTGATAATCCGATGTCCTTAGAGAAGGCTTTGTCAGAATTTAATAGTGAAATAGCCAAATGAATTTGAAGCAACAAGTCGCATTGGTGACTGGTGCCAGCCGAGGTATCGGCAAGGCTATCGTCAATGCCCTGGGACAGGCAGGTGCGTATGTTATCGGGACGGCCACCAGTGAGACCGGCATAGAGTCGATCAAAGATTATTTTGCCGCACAAAAGATAAAAGGCACGGCCTATGTGCTTAATGTCACCGACCCCCATTCAGTCGAGCAGCTTGGTGAAGCACTTATATCAGGAGGGTATACTCCAAGCATCCTGGTCAATAATGCCGGGATCACTCGGGATAATCTGTTGGTGCGGATGAAGGATAAGGAATGGGAAGACGTGATCAATACCAATCTGAATTCGATATACCGGCTCTGCAAACTCTGCTTGCGCGGTATGATGAAGGCACGTTATGGGCGCATCATTAATATCACCTCCGTTGTCGCCGCATCAGGTAATCCTGGCCAGACCAATTATTCCGCCGCGAAGGCGGGCATTATTGGTTTTACCCGTTCCCTCGCCAGGGAAGTGGGATCCAGGGGAATTACTGTCAATGCAGTCGCTCCCGGTTTTATTGAAACTGACATGACGAGTTCACTGCCAGAAGAACGGCAGCAAGCTTTACTGGAACAAATTGCCTTGAACAGGTTTGGCGATGTCAAAGAGATTGCGAGTGTTGTGGTGTTTCTTGCTGCCGCTGAGGCGTGTTACATCACCGGTGAAACAATACATGTCAATGGTGGTTTATACATGGGTTAAAAATGATAATATGGTTTAAGTTAATTAATTAACAATATGTAATTAAAAGTAATTTTAAGTTTAGATAACTTCTAAGTTGCAAGATATATCCATTTCACTACACTTACTCACGCATTCGGTCCGGGACCGTACCGTTGAGGGAGGAGGAATAATCCATTATGAGCAGTGTCGAAGAACGCGTTAAAAAAATAGTAGTAGAACAACTGGGGGTAAAGGAAGAAGAAGTCACTAATGAGGCCTCTTTTGTAGATGATTTAGGCGCTGATTCTCTGGACACGGTTGAGCTGGTCATGGCCCTGGAAGAGGAGTTCAAAACTGAAATCCCAGATGAAGAGGCAGAGAAGATCACGACCGTCCAGCAAGCGATTGATTACATCAATGCGAATATGGAATGATTCGTCCTTCTGATATATGAAAGGCCGCGTTATCGAGTAACACGGCCTTTTTCATTTTTCTTCTTTTATCGTTACGGATTGCTGGAATCAAGTTGAGTAAGCGACGCGTGGTTGTGACAGGTCTGGGTATGATTACCCCCGTAGGCAACACTGTGGTTGAGACCTGGGACAACATACTGAAAGGTGTCAGTGGCATAGGCTTGATTACACATTTTGATACCTCCAATTTCCCGGTGCGTATCGGGGGCTCGATCAGGAATTTCGATGTCACGAAATATATCTCTCCCAAAGATATCAAGAAAATGGATCCGTTTATCCACTACGGTATGGCAGCGGGCAGTCAGGCCATTGAAGACTCCGGTCTGGAAATTACAGATGCCAATGCCCACCGGGTGGGTGTAGCGATAGGCTCAGGCATTGGCGGTTTGCCCGGCATTGAAAAGGGGACGCAGCTGTTCCTTGAAGGAGGCCCGCGCAAGATTTCACCCTTTTATGTTCCCAGCAATATTATCAATATGATATCCGGGAACCTGTCAATCAAATATGGCGCTAAAGGGCCCAATTTTGCCATTGTGACCGCGTGCTCCACCGGGACACACAATATTGGAGATGCTGCCCGTATCATTGAATACGGCGATGCTGAAGTCATGATCGCCGGCGGGGCTGAAATGGCGACATCACCTACCGGCCTGGCCGGCTTTGCTGCTGCACGTGCACTGTCTACTCGTAACGATGCTCCACAGCGTGCAAGCCGGCCCTGGGATAGAGATAGAGATGGCTTTGTCTTAAGCGATGGTGCCGGTGTGATCGTCCTGGAAGAGTATGAATATGCGAGACAACGCGGTGCCCGGATATATGCGGAACTGATAGGTTATGGCATGAGCGGTGATGCCTATCACATGACTGCTCCTTCGGAAGACGGACAGGGTGCAATAAGCTGCATGGAAAATGCCTTGCGCAATGCGGGAATCAATCCTGATCGGGTCGACTACATTAATGCACATGGTACCTCAACGCCCGCAGGTGATGTGGTGGAGTCCAGGGCCATCAAATATGTATTTGGGCAACATGCCAAACAAAAACTCGCCGTGAGTTCAACGAAATCCATGGTCGGCCATATGCTGGGAGCAGCAGGCGGTGTAGAGGCCATCTTTTGTATCCTGGCATTGCGGGACCAGATGGCACCCCCTACGATTAACCTCGAAAACCCTGATCCGGAATGTGATCTCGACTATGTGCCTAATGAAGCAAGGCAAATGAAAATTGATATCGCATTGTCGAATTCATTCGGATTCGGGGGCACTAACGGCTCCTTGATCTTCAAGCGCCTGAGTTAAAACAAATATTGGAATGGTGCTTTCCGACACTAACGCCATTTTTTGATTCAGGCAGATCCATGTTTTTAATCAACGGCCAGTTTAATGAAATCCTGTCTATACAGGACCGTGGTCTGCACTACGGTGATGGTGTATTTGAGACTATTGCAATTCAGGACGAGAGACCGTTGTGCTGGGACAAACATATCAGTCGCCTGAATCTGGGTTGCCGTTGTCTGGGATTTAACTGTCCTGCAGAAGAGCTCCTACAGTATGAAGCAAACCAACTGTGCGCAAATACACAACGCGGTGTATTAAAGATTATCCTTACCCGCGGACAGGGGGGGAGGGGATATAAGCCTCCTGAATCGCGCGGTATGCCGACCAGAATATTAGCGAATTATCCTTGGCCGGATTTTCCTGAAGCTAATGCAATACACGGAGTCAAGATCAAAATTTGCAATACCCGGCTGGGTAGAAATAGTCAACTTGCGGGTATAAAACATCTTAATCGGCTCGAACAGGTATTGGCACGGAGTGAATGGGATACGGAAGATATTGCCGAGGGGCTGATGCTGGATACTGAGGGTAATGTCATTGAAGGGACGATGAGTAATCTCTTTATTGCTCACGGGGATAAATTATTAACACCTGATCTTACTTACTGTGGTATTGCAGGGATCATTCGTCAATCCATACTTGCGCTTGCCCCTGAGTTCGGCATGCAGATTGGGGTAATGCCAATCACACAGAATGAGCTTTATGCGGCAGATGAAATATTTCTTTGCAATAGCGTAATCGGCATCTGGCCCGTGCGTCAGTTGGTAGATCATTACTACGAACCCGGTTTATGGGCAGCTAGAATCAGGGGTCAATTGATTAAACAAGGGGTCATTGCAGCATGAAGCAAACAGTATTTGCGATATTTATGCTTTTGCTGTTGGTGATTGGGATCTCTGTCTGGTGGTTTTGGCGGGATATGCAGTCACAATTGCACATGCCACTCAGGCTTGAGTCCGGAATTAATTTCACAATCAAACCAGGGATGAGCATGCAGGCGATTGGTGAAGAATTAAAACAGATGGGTTTGATGTTGCAACCGCATTACCTTATCCTTGAAGCCCGCCGCCAGGGCAGGGAGGGACAGATTAAGGCAGGTGAATATCATATTCTTCCAGGCACCACACCATTACGATTGCTCGATCAATTTGTGGTAGGCAAGGTCGTGCAACATACATTGACCCTGGTGGAAGGTTGGACTTTTGCACAGGTCACGGATGCTGTCAGAAATAGCGAATACCTGGTGCCAACATTGAGTGCAACTGATGGTATGTCTGTTATGGCCGCGTTAAATTGTCCGGGATTATCTCCGGAAGGACAATTCTTCCCTGACACTTACCACTTTCCCAGTGGTACGACTGATCTTGAGTTCTTAAGACGTGCCTTTGAAAAAATGCATCAAGTCCTGAATGAAGAATGGGAACAACGTGCGGATGGATTGCCTTATCAGTTACCTTACGAAGCATTGATCATGGCCTCTATTATTGAAAAGGAAACCAGTGTGACAGAAGAAAGGGATAAAATTGCCGGGGTGTTTATAAGACGATTGCAACGGAAAATGAGATTGCAAACAGATCCGACTGTAATTTATGCAATTGGCAAATCGTTTGACGGCGATATCAGGGATAAAGATCTTGAAATTGATTCACCGTATAACACCTATCGATATACTGGTTTGCCTCCCACGCCGATAGCTCTTGCCGGATTCGATGCCATCCGTGCGGCACTTCATCCGGAAGATGGAAATACCTTGTATTTTGTCGCTATAGGTGACGGCAGTCATTATTTCTCTGACACCTTGAGTGAGCACAATAAGGCAGTGGCCAAATACCAGTCGGGTAGACGAAATAATAATGAATGATCGATCAGGCAAGTTTATTACTCTCGAGGGAATAGAGGGGGCGGGTAAGAGTACGCATATGCCGTTCATCAGCAGTTTGTTACAAGTGATGGGAAAAGAAATTGTTATGACACGTGAGCCCGGAGGGACGTCTCTTGGTGAGGAGATCAGGAACACATTGTTGATGCAGAAATCATTTGAGATAAGCGGTAATACGGAATTACTCTTGATGTTTGCTGCACGTCAACAGCATTTGGAAGAAATAATTTATCCGGCATTGAACAAAGGTAAAACCGTACTTTGTGATCGTTTTACAGATTCAAGTTATGCTTATCAGGGCGGTGGACGTGGTATTGAAACTGATAAGATATGCCAGCTGGTACAATTGGTTCATCCAGATCTTAAGCCGGATTTAACTTTACTATTTGATCTGCCTGTTGAGGTTGGTTTGGCTCGGGCAAATATGCGTGATCTAATTGATCGATTTGAGTCTGAAACAATTAATTTCTTTCAATCAGTACGAAATGCCTATCTAAAGATTGCGGATGCCGAGCCGAATCGTGTAAAGGTTATTGATGCGACTGCTAATATTAAGGCCGTACAGAATGCCATTAAAACTATATTAAAGGAGCAGGGATTATGCTGAGGGTATTTCCATGGCAAGAAACGCAATGGCAACAACTTCAGCTTGCAACACGAAATAATCGGCTTCCTCACGCGTTATTGCTTTCAGGCCCGCGTGGAATCGGGCTGGAACATTTTTCACAATGCATATCGGCAGGGCTGCTCTGCCGCAATCCGGTTGAGTCCATTTATTCCTGTGGCCAATGCAAGGCTTGTCACTTGCATAAGTCGGGTAATCATCCTGATGTTCAATCAATTAAACCGGAGGAAGAAGGTAAACAGATTAAGATTGATCAAATCCGGGAACTGATTGATTTCATGAATCTGAAGAGCCAGTACGAGGGTTATAAGATCGCAATAATTAATCCGTCTGATAACATGAACTGGAATGCAGCCAATACTTTGTTAAAGACATTGGAAGAACCTCCTGCACAATCATTATTGATTTTACTCAGTCACCGACCAGACCGATTACCTGTTACTGTAAGAAGCCGCTGCCAACACATCTATTTTCAATCTGTCTTTAATGAAAGCGCAGTGAATTGGTTGAAAGATCATCTTACTGATCCAAAACAGGCTGAGCAATTACTTGCCATGGCAAATGGAGCACCTCTGGCCGCATTGGAATTAGTTCAAAACAAAAGCATGGATAAACAAAAAATGCTCCTTGATGATCTCGAACTGCTGCAAAGAAAACAAACTGACCCAATCAAGGTGGCAGAGAGATGGAATAAATCAGATGCCAACCAGATGTTGCAATGGCTTTCGCTATTAATCA
>JAENIZ010000016.1 GCA_016844485.1 Gammaproteobacteria bacterium
CTTCTTGTGCATTTTTTGAGCTGAAGACCTCAAATATCGCATCCGGACTATCGGGCGCTGCCAGTTTACCAGTACTCTGGTCAATGCGTGCAAAAACCAATCCGGGAGGACGTTCCATAATACTTTCCGGTATTCCTTCAAGGGCTGTACGCATGTATTCTATCCACATGGGTAATGCAGCACGGGCACCGGTCTCCTGATTACCAAGGGGTTGAAATTTATCAAACCCGACCCAGGTAACTGCGACGATCTCTGAATTAAAACCCGAAAACCATGCATCACGTTGATCATTCGTCGTACCGGTTTTCCCGGACAGATCCTTGCGATTTAATTCCATTGCACGCTGACCGGTTCCTCGCAGGATCACATCTCGAGTCATAGAATTCATGATCCAGACGTTTTGAGCATCAATTACCTGCTGTGCGTATCGGGTATTGTGAGTATTGGTTCCTGAATTTAATGTATTTGTATCAACCTGTGATAATGCGTCAGTCAAATGACTACAATTGCGACATACAATAACAGGATTTGTCTCTTGAATAATTTGGTTATCGTCAGTCTCAACGCGTTTTATAATATAAGGTTCAATCAGATAGCCACCATTTGCGAATACACAATTTGCCCGTGCAAGTTCCCAAGGCGTTACAGAACCGCTGCCCAGCGCCAGGGAGAGGTTTTTAGGCAATCTTTCAATATCAAATCCAAAACGGGAAACGTAATCTAACGCAAAGGGCACACCTATGGAATTCAGAAGGCGTATGGACACAAGATTGCGTGAATGAGTTAATGCTTCTCTGAGACGTGTTGGCCCATAGGTTTTTCGATTGTAATTTTCAGGGCGCCAGACATCTTCGATGCCTGGGTCATCAAAAACAACAGGAGCATCGTTAATAAGGGATGCTGTGGTATAACCTGCTTCCAGTGCCGCCGAATAGATAAACGGTTTAAAGCCGGAACCCGGTTGACGGAAGGCCTGTGTAATCCGATTAAATTTACTGCGTAGAAAATCAAAACCGCCGACCAATGCGAGTATTGCGCCATCCGTCGGGGTCATGGAAACCAGGCCACCTTCTACATCAGGAATCTGGGAAAGCTTCCATTGCCCATCTGTATTTTCAACGAGTCTGACCACATCACCTGTCTGCAAAATTTCAGGTGCAATATTAGGAGCAGCGCCGCGCAGGTTCTCTGAAATATAGCGCCGTGCCCAGGATAATCCCGACCATTCAATATTAATCAGGCCGATTCCATTCAGATAGGCTGTGGCAGATTTCTCATTAACTTTAATAATCAATGCGGGATATAGATCGCTAATGACAGGGAAGCTCCCCAGCAGTTGCCCCCATGTATCTTCACTCATCTCATTTGTAATATCGAAGTGATATTCAGCACCCCGGTAACCATGTCGCCCATCATATTCAAGCAGGGCCATACGCAATGCATGATTTGCCGCAGTTTGATTCCGATCTTTGATGGTAGTAATGACGGTGAAACCGGAAATATATGCATCGTCGCCGTGCTCCCCTACAAGTTGTTGGCGTACCATCTCTGCAACATAAGGTGCCTCAACTTCTACCGTCGGACTATGCAGACTTGCTGATGACGGAATATCAATAGCTGATTGATATTCTTCAGTGGAGATAAATCCTTCTTCCAACATTCGTTGTAAAACATAATTACGACGTTCAAGTGCACGATCTGGATTACTGATTGGATTTGTAGTTGAAGGCGCCTTTGGCAGACCAGCCAACATTGCGTATTGTGGCAATGATAAGCTGTTTATATCCGTCCCGTAGTAGACTTGTGCGGCAGCAGCGATGCCATAAGCCCGTTGTCCCAGATAGATCTTATTCAGATAGAGTTCAAGAATCTCTTCCTTGGATAATTCTTTCTCTATCTTCAGCGCAAGAAAAATTTCATTTAGCTTGCGTAAATATGTTTTTTCCCGGCTTAGAAAAAAATTTCGTGCTACCTGCATGGTGATCGTACTACCACCTTGTGTTTTATCTCCCGTTTTAATCAAATGTACGGCAGCACGTAATATACCTTGCCAATCGACTCCTGGATGTTGGAAAAAACGATCATCTTCCGCAGCCAATATTGCCTTGATCATTTGATCTGGAACTTCTGCCAGCGTTATGGGGGTACGCCGTTGTTCTCCAAACTCTGTAATTAATGAATGGTCATCGCTATATACCCGCAGTGGAATTTGCATCCTGACATCCTTGAGCGTCTCAATATCCGGTAGTTGGGGCAAGATATACCAAGCCAGCCCGACCGCTGAGACAAGTATCAAGAGAAATAAAACAAGTAAAAGATTAAATACGAAACGCAACATATTGTGTAGTGTACTGCAGAATTATCCTATATATATTGTTTTTACAACAAAATTGTATTTTTAACATATTTATACGGGATAAATGCAAAATCTATTTGTTTTTTAAATTTCTGTTGGCTATAGTTGCCAATATAAGTTAATGTTGTAGTATATGTATGGCATATAAGCCACGACGTTAAAAGGAAAAATTGTGCTTCAGTTTAAGAAAAAATCTACGCCGGTACTGGGGATTGATATCAGCGCAACTGCAATCAAGTTGCTTGAATTAAGCCGCAGCGGCAGTAAATATCGTGTAGAAAGTTACTCTGTTGAGCCACTTCCTGCAAATTCTGTTGTTGATAAGAATATTACGGATGAACATGCCGTTGGAGAGGCCATAGGCAGGGCCGTTAAGAAGTCTGGAACACGCACCAAGCACGCGGCTGCGGCCGTTGCAGGTTCCGCAGTGATTACCAAGATTATCACCATGCCAGCCAATCTTACTGAAGACGATATGGACAACCAGATCCGCGTAGAGGCTGATCAATATATCCCTTTCCCGCTGGAGGAAGTCAGCCTGGATTTTGAAGTTCTGGGACCTTCGCAGAGTAATCCGGATCAAGTTGACGTTTTACTTGCGGCATCGCGTAGTGAAAATGTATACATGCGCGTAGCTGCACTTGATGTAGGTGGACTAAAGGCCAAAGTTATTGATATTGAAGCATTCGCCCTCGAAAACACTGTTACCATGATGGCCAATGAGTTATTCGGCGGAGGCGCACACAAAATTATCGCTGTAGCAGACGTTGGTTCCGCCATTACTACATTCAGTGTTCTGGAAAATATGAAGATTATTTATTCCCGGGAACAGAATTTTGGCGGACAACAACTCACCGAAGATATTCAGAGACGTTATGGTCTATCTTATGAAGAAGCGGGACTTGCCAAACGTCAAGGCGGTTTACCCGATAATTATGAACCGGAGGTATTGGATCCTTTTAAAGCATCCATGGCACAACAGATCAGCCGCGCACAACAGTTCTTTTTTTCCTCCAGCCAGATCGCCAGTGTGGATCACTTAATTCTAGCAGGGGGATGTGCATCAATACCGGGCATTGCTGACCTGATACAATCAAATGTTGGTGTACCGACAATTGTGGCGAATCCTTTTGCTAATATGTCCGTGGCATCGCGTGTTCCCGCCCAGACATTGAGTAACGATGCACCGGCGATGATGGTTGCCTGTGGTTTAGCGTTAAGGAGTTTCGACTAATGGCAAAGATTAATCTGCTTCCCTGGCGGGAAGAACTTCGCAAGGAAAGACAACAACAGTTTTTCATTACTGTTGGATTAGCGGCAGCTGTAGCGGTCGGAATCTGGGGTGTGTTCCATTTCTATCACACTCAATTAATCGATTATCAACAAACACGGAATAAATATCTTGAAGAACAGATTGTATTACTCGATAAAAAAATTGCAGAAATCGAACAATTGGAGAAAGAAAAAGAACGTCTGTTGGCACGCATGCGAGCTATCGAACAGCTGCAAAGCAACAGACCATTAATTGTCCGGATGTTTGATGAGATGGTGAAAAATCTGCCAGATGGTGTCAGCTTGACCCAAGTAACCCAAAAAGGGGGAACGATAACAATAAATGGTGTGGCACAGTCAAACGCCCGGGTCTCGTCATTTATGCGTAATCTTGAGGGTTCAGAATGGCTGAAGGATCCGCAATTAGACATCATTCAGGCAAAAGATGAGGAGGGACAGCGCATAAGTAATTTTACTCTACGCTTTAGTCAGAAGGTGCCAAGCACTGCAAGCGAGGAAAGTGACGTATGACACTGGACGATCTTAATAAACTTGATCTTCAGAACATTGGCGGTTGGCCTCTGCCAGTAAAGCTTGTTGCTATTTTACTGGTATGTGCAGCTATCTTATTTGCCGGGTGGCAAATGGATATTAAAAACCAAAGAGAAACCCTTGCGAAAGAAGAAACGATGGAAGTTGGACTAAAAGAAACCTTAGAGCAGAAACAGACGAAGGCAGCGAACCTGGAGGCACTTAGAGTGCAAAAGCAGGAGATGGAACAATCGTTTAGCGATTTGAAAAGACAATTGCCAAATAAGGCAGAGGTTGCCGGTCTTCTTGTGGATATTTCGCAAACAGGCTTGGGAGCAGGTTTGGAGTTTCAATTATTTAAACCTGGCAATGAAGTGCAATCAGAATTCTATGCTGAACTGCCCATCCAGATCAGTGTGGTTGGAGATTATCATCAATTTGGCGAATTTGTGAGCGGTGTTGCAGCTTTACCACGTATTGTCACAACACATGATATTAATATTCAGAAGAAAGGGGAAGAAGAAAAACTTGTAATGACTGCTACCGCAAAGACATATCGGGCCCTGGATGAAGAGGAGGAGCAAGCTGCGGAAAAAATGACCAAGGATAAGGGCAAGGGTAAGGGTAAAGCTAAGGGGGCGAAAAAGAAATGAGAATTTTCCAGACAGCTTTCCGATCAATACTTTGTATTTTTTTTATGCTGTTGATGACCGGGTGTGTATTAAACGATATCAGTGATCTTGAACAATATGTAGAAGATATTCTGGCCCGTTCAGGCGGCCGTATTGAACCCATACCGGAGATAAAGCCATATGAGGTTTATACATATGAATCCGCTGCGCAGAAGACGCGCGATCCATTCCAGCTGTTTTACCAGGAAGCACCGAAAGACATCGCTGATACCAAGGATCCCGGTTTAACCGAGGAGATGGAGAATGAGATCAGAAATCGTAACCGGGAAGAATTGGAACAATTTGAACTCGATAGCCTGCGCATGGTGGGGACTCTGGAAGATGGAAATGAACAATGGGGGATAGTTCTGGATCCTAGTGGAACTGTACACCGTGTCAGGGTAGGCAATTACATAGGTAAAAATATCGGCAAGATTTTGAATATATTTGAAGACAGAATTGATCTCAGGGAAATTATCAAAAACTCGCAGGGACGTTGGGAAGAGCGACAAGCGGCTATAGCATTGGCTGGAGGATCTGAAGAATAATCTGATTAGGGGTGGCTACGATGATTGCAAGCAAACCATATGATATCACTAGAGGTAAACAGGTAATGACTAATTGGCTTGACCGTATTAAAGCAACGATTTACTTGATCTGTTTGTCTGTATTTATGCAAACTCAATCCAGTGCAGCGACTCTGGATAATATCAGTTACTCATCTCTTCCTGGAGATCGTGTTCAGTTAGTACTGGAATTATCTGAGCCCGTAGGGGAAAAACCGCTCAGTTTCACGATCGACAATCCGGCGCGAATTGTACTGGATTTTCCCGGGACAACCCTGAATGTTGCTGAAAAAAATCAATCAATCGGTATTGGTGTTGCACATAGCGTCTCTGCTGTAGAAGCAGCGGGCCGTACGCGTGTGGTACTGAATCTGGTCAGATCAGTTGCTTATGATATGGAAGTCCAGGGCAATAAAGTAAATATTACCCTTGCTGCTGCGGCTGTTGCATCAACTGATGCTGGCCAGGTTTCTGCAGCGCAGGTTACAGGTGGCGGTACTCCTTCTGCTTCCCGTATTGAAAATATTGATTTTCGCCGTGGCGAAAGTGGTGAGGGGAAGATTGTTGTGACACTGTCTGATCCATCAATTGGTGTCAATATGGGACAGGAAGCTGGCCAAATCGTTATTGATTTTCTGAATACAAACCTGCCAGAAGAACTTAACAGACGTCTGGATGTAATCGATTTTGCCACCCCGGTAAAGGAGGTTGATACCTCCCCACATGGGAATGGAGCACGTATGATTATATCAACCACCACACAGGACTATGATCATCTGGCATATCAGTCAGATAATTTATTAACCATTGAAGTCAAGCCACTTAGCAAGGAAGAAAAAGAGGCTATTCAAAAGAAGAAAGGTGGATACACAGGTGAGCGGTTATCACTGAATTTCCAGGATATTGAAGTACGGGCCGTATTGCAGCTTATTGCAGATTTTACCGGACTTAATATGGTGGCCAGCGACTCGGTAGCAGGTAATGTTACCTTACGGCTGAAAAATGTCCCCTGGGATCAGGCACTGGATATTATCCTGAAATCCAAAGGGTTGGGGATACGTAAGGACGGTAACGTTATAATGGTTGCGCCACAGGAGGAAATCGCGGCCAGGGAAAAACTGGAACTTGAGGCAAGCAAACAGATTGAAGAACTTGCCCCGCTCCACACAGAATTCTTACAGGTCAATTATGCCAAGGCGGGGGAATTGGCATCTTTAATCAAGGCGGAAGAGAACAACCTGTTATCTGAACGCGGCAATGTGACCATTGATGAGCGAACCAACACTCTGATCATACAGGATGTTGCTGCAACCCTGGAAAGTATCCGTCAGATGGTTGATAAACTGGATATACCTGTACGTCAGGTATTGATTGAATCGCGCATCGTCAATGCCGATGAAAGTTTTTCCAAGGACCTGGGTGTTAATTTCGGGTTTAGTAAGGCTACACGGGATGATCCGCGTGAAGGCGTTTTAGGCGGAGAAGGAGAGTCGGGTTTATTTTTAGGTGGCGGTCAAGCGGGTAATACTAATTTTGGTGACGGTACCGCCTTTGTTACCGGCGATAATGAGAACCTTATGGTGACTTTGCCAGTAGCGGGCGCTACCGGGTCGCTAAAATTGGCCTATGGCATCATTGGCTCATATCTGCTGCAGCTTGAATTGTCAGCCGCCCTGGCCGAGGGCCGCGGCGAAGATATTGCCAGTCCCAAAGTCATCACTGCCAATCAACGTGAGGCAGTGATTGAATCCGGCGTGGAAATCCCGTTCCAGGAGGCCTCATCCAGCGGAGCAACATCTGTTTCATTCAAGAAGGCAGTCTTGGCCTTGAGGGTGACCCCGCAGATTACACCGGATGATCGTATTTTGCTCGATTTGAAAGTGAACCAGGACACGCGTGGTTCGCCGGATGTCTTGGGTGTACCGCCCATCAATACCAGAAATGTCAGTACTCAAGTACTGGTTGATAACGGTGAAACGGTGGTTCTAGGTGGCGTATATTCACAGACTAATAACAGGTCGTCCGACAGAATACCGTTTTTCGGCGATTTGCCTTACGTTGGTTTTCTTTTCAAGCGCACCTCGGAAGAAAATACTAAAACTGAATTACTTATCTTTGTTACACCGAAGATTCTGAAAGAGAATTTACAGATATAACCTTAATAAGCATTATCTAAGTAACGCCTTGTCTCTTTACTAAGGTGTGGCCTTCAAGGTCACACCTTTTCTTTTTGATTATCCCTCGAAGAATTCTTGATTTGTTGTGAAAGGGATGGCATATCATATTTTATGATTAAACTTTCTGTATACAGCCTTGAAAAAATATAACAATATATTTCTTGTAGGCCCGATGGGGTCTGGCAAGACAACAATTGGCCGTAAGCTTGAAAAGAAGTGCAAATTACAATTTTTTGATAGTGATCATGAAATTGAACTTCGGACCGGAGTCAAGATAACGTTAATCTTTGAGATCGAAGGTGAAGCGGGATTTCGCAAACGCGAGTCGCAAATGATCAATGAACTTACCAGTAACTCAGGCATTGTGCTTGCTACGGGTGGTGGTGCGATTCTGGATCCTGAAAACAGAAAATATCTGAGTGAACGTGGATTTGTAATCTATCTCAGGGCAAGTATAGAACAACTATTACGGCGTACTGCCAAGGATCAAAAGAGACCCTTATTACAGACTGATAATCCAAGGGCGAAGATTGAAGAACTTCTGGCGGAACGCGGCCCTTTATATGAAGAAATTGCAAATATGATTGTAGATACAGACGGCCGTACAGTACAAAAGATTATTGATGAGATATGTAATCACCAGGACCTGAAATGAAAAAATTGACCGTAAAACTCGGCAAAAGAAGTTATCCGATCTTTATTGGCGAAAATCTGTTGAATAATGCCGAGTTATTCAAAAGCAATATCAACTCCAGGCAGGTAATGGTGGTAACAAATGAAACAATAGCACCACTATACCTTGACAGGCTCATGAAATGCTTGAGTGACCTGGCAGTTGATTCAATTATCCTCCCTGATGGAGAGGAATATAAAACCCTTGAAGTAATGAATAATATTATCACGAAACTTTTGCAGAAAAAGTTCAATCGGGATTGCTGTCTGATTGCACTTGGCGGCGGTGTCATAGGTGATATAACCGGTTTTGCCGCTGCCTGCTATCAACGCGGAATTGATTATATACAAGTACCAACAACGGTACTTGCACAAGTAGATTCTTCGATAGGCGGAAAAACGGGGGTTAATCATGTGTTGGGCAAGAATATGATCGGCGCGTTTCATCAACCGCGGGCGGTCATTGCCGATATCTCGGTTCTGGATACTCTGGATAAGCGTGAATTAAGCGCCGGACTTGCCGAGGTCATTAAATATGGGCTGATCCGTGACAGGAAATTTTATGTCTGGCTGGAAGACAACATCGATAGACTTTTGGATAGGGAATCTGATGCCCTGACTTTTGCCATAGAAAAGTCATGTCGAAACAAGGCAGAGATTGTTGCTAAAGATGAAAAAGAATCGGGGGTGCGGGCATTATTAAATCTGGGGCACACCTTCGGTCATGCAATAGAAACGGGTCTTGGTTACAAAGACTGGTTACATGGCGAGGCTGTGGCAACTGGCATGTTAATGGCAACGGATTTATCCTGCCGGCATGGCTGGATATCTACTGATGATGTTGCAAGAATAAAGAATATATTAAACAAGGCACGATTGCCGGTAAAACTGCCAAAAGGTTTTAATCCAGATCGTATGCTGGAACTTATGTCAATTGACAAGAAAACAAGGGACGGAGTTTTACATCTTGTTTTATTAAAGGACATTGGTAATGCAATCATTACAGATCAATATGAATCCGGAAAATTACGGGAAACTTTAATGCATTTTTCAGTGGTTTCTGAGGTTGCCTGATGTCAGAACTGGCATGTTATGCCGCCAGAGAGGAGACCTCGAAAGGACGAGTTTATAAAGAAGTAGGACCTTCCCACCGGAACCAGTATCAGCGCGATCGTGATCGCATTATTCATTCCGCAGCCTTCCGGCGGCTTGAATACAAGACCCAGGTATTTGTCAATCATGAAGGCGATATGTTTCGTACGCGCCTGACCCATTCCATCGAAGTTGCACAAATTGGTCGCACAATTGCAAGGGCATTGAAACTTAATGAAGATCTCACCGAGGCAATATGTCTGGCACATGATCTGGGACATACACCCTTTGGACACGCAGGTCAGGATATTCTGAATGACTGCATGCGCGAGCATGGCGGTTTTGAGCATAACCTCCAGTCGCTGCGAGTTGTGGATGTCCTGGAAGAAAGATATGCAGAATTTACCGGCCTCAATCTGATGTATGAAACCAGAGAAGGGATACTTAAACATTGTTCCCGGACCAAGGCAGCAGAATTGGGTGAACTTGGCCTTCGTTTTCTTGAAGGACGACAACCGGGGCTGGAAGCGCAAGTGGCCAATATTGCAGACGAGATCGCCTATAACAATCATGATGTTGATGATGGTCTGAGGGCGGGCCTGATTACCATAAATCAATTAAATGAGTGCGAGCTATTTCATGCACAACAGATTGCAGTAAACAAACAATGGCCGGGATTACATGAAAGACGCATGATCCATGAGATCGTTCGTCGCATGATTAATTCTCTGGTCAGTGATTTGATTGCAACCAGTCAGACGAAAATCAGCAAAACAGATCCCGTTGATATTAATGCGGTCCGCAATGCGGGCATGCCATTGATAGAATTGAGTCAACAGATGGCGGCCAACCAAAAAGAACTCAAGCGTTTTTTACACAAAAACTTATATCAACATCACCGGGTACAACAGATGATGCAAAAGACCAAAATCATCATCAAGGAACTCTTTGATGCTTATATGACGGACATGGGGTTATTACCCGCTGATGTACAGCAAAGTGCCATAAAATTCGAAGACAGGGCAGGGGTACCAGGCCACGCCCGCACCATAGCCGATTATATTGCCGGCATGACCGATCGTTTTGCTATAGCAGAGCATAAACGCATCGCCAACCCACCCTTAGGCGGAAATGCCTGAACAGATTTACTATTCTACAGGTAAATATTGCTATATCTTTCACGATTTGTCTTGATTTGTAGCTAATTTACGGCAATTTTATGCTTTTATTACTGGCAAAATGATTGTTGTGTCGTGACATAGCTGCATTGCAGCATTATAATTTTCACTCCTTTGTAATTTTATTGAGAGGGCAGGCCATTCTAAAATCAGACGAGCAAAACCGATAAACTTTACACTTTCCCCGCAACCTGTGATTACGGGAGATTCATAATTATTATTATGGGGAAATAACGAGTCGTCATGGCTTGGAATGACAGGTTTTGGAAGCAAAGTTATAATTCACCCCTTTTGGCTTGATCTGACCGGGGGAACATGGTTGCTGAGAGTATTGACCTATGGCGTCTGAAGCTTCACAAACATATCTGAATCACTTTTCCTCCCAGGGGCTCTACGATCCTGACTATGAGCACGATGCATGCGGCGTCGGGTTTGTGGTTGATATGAAGGGCCGCAAGTCACATAAGATCGTCACCAATGCACTTACCATTCTGAAAAACCTGCTGCACCGCGGCGCCTGCGGTTGTGAGGAAAATACCGGTGACGGCGTAGGCATCCTGATTCAAATGCCCCATAAATTTTTCCTGGGTGAATGTAAAAAACTGGGCATAGCACTGCCAGACGTTGGTTACTATGGAGCAGGACTGGTGTTTCTGCCCAGAGATCCCGATCAATCGAAACAATGCCAGACTATCTTCGAGAAGATAGTGCGAGAGGAAGGGCAACAGGTATTAGGTTGGCGCGATGTGCCGACGGATGATTCCATGATCGGTCCAACGGCGAAATCCGGCGAGCCCACATTCAGGCAAATCTTTATTGGCCGAAGTGACAATCTCGAAGATGCTGCCGCCTTTGAACGCCGCCTTTATATTATCCGCAAGCGTGTTGAGCATGCGATCTGGAAATCGGGTTTGACTGAACAGAATCTTTTCTATGTCCCGAGCCTGTCATACCGGACGTTCATTTATAAAGGCATGCTCACCGGCAATCAGATTGAGACGATGTTCCCCGATATTACCCATCCGGATATTGAATCAGCACTGGCATTGGTCCATCAGCGCTTCTCGACAAATACGTTTCCTTCCTGGAAATTGGCGCACCCATTCCGCTATATCTGTCACAACGGCGAGATCAATACACTGCGCGGCAATATCAACTGGATGAAGGCGCGGGAAGCCCTGTGTGAATCAACATTGTTTGGCGGTGATTTAAAGAAAATTTTCCCAATCATTATTGAAGGCAACAGCGACTCGGCCATTTTCGACAATGTCATGGAATTCCTGCACATGACAGGCCGACCATTGCCACATGCAATATTGATGATGATTCCCGAGGCGTGGAGCGGGCATGAGTCCATGGATGAAGAGCGCAAGGCCTTTTATGAATACCATGCCTGCTTAATGGAACCCTGGGACGGCCCGGCCTCCATTGCGTTTACCGATGGTAATGTCATTGGCGCGGTGCTGGATCGTAACGGGCTACGGCCTTCGCGCTATTACGTTACCAAGGACGACATGGTGGTGATGGCTTCCGAGGTCGGCGTGCTCGATATCCCGCCCGAGAATGTTTTAATAAAAGAGCGACTGCACCCGGGCCGTATATTCCTGGTAGACACTACGCAGGGACGCATCATTGACGATAAAGAACTGAAAAAAGAATTTGCCACACAACACCCCTATGCAAACTGGCTGAAACAAAATCTGGTCCCGCTCGAACAGTTGCCTGATCCAAAACACGTATTCGAGGCTGATTACGAATCCCTGTTGCCAAGGCAGCAGATCTTTGGTTATACCCACGAAGACCTGCGCATACTTATGGCGCCCATGGCCAGCAACGGCGAGGAACCCATAGGTTCCATGGGTACCGATGCGGCACTGGCGGTATTATCGAACCGTTCCAGGTTGCTTTATGATTATTTCAAACAATTATTTGCCCAGGTCACCAACCCGCCGCTCGATGGTATTCGCGAAGAACTCGTCACCCAGGTCGCTACCACAATAGGTCCAGAGGGTAACCTGCTCCAGCCGGCGCCGGAAAGTTGCCGCCAGATCAAAATACAGTCGCCGGTCCTGACCAATGAGGAGCTGGCACGGATCCGGGACATGGACCTGCCCGGCTTTAAGACCAGGACGATTTCAATCCTGTATCGCGTGAAAGAGGGTGGCGCCGGTCTGGATCGCACATTGGAGAATGTTTATGCGCAGGCCGATGCGGCAATTGCGGAAGGTTACACCTTCATTATCCTGTCTGATCGCGGGGTCAATAAATATCTGGCGCCGATACCCGCCTTGCTTGCAACAGCGGGCGTACATCACCATCTGGTGCGCAATGGCACCCGCGTAAAGGTGGGCCTGGTGCTTGAATCAGGCGAGCCCAGAGAGGTGCATCATTTTGCCTTGTTGCTTGGCTATGGTGCCGGCGCTGTTAATCCCTATCTCGCTTTCGAGGCGCTGGGGCATTTAATCGGACATGGCTATATCCCGATCATGGAGCATGCCCAGGCCATCAAGAATTACATCAAGGCGATCAACAAGGGATTAATTAAAACCATTTCCAAGATGGGCATATCCACTGTGCAGTCCTATCGCGGCGCGCAAATATTTGAGGCCGTTGGACTCGATAAGGCATTTGTAGACAAATATTTCACCTGGACGGCATCGCGTATCGGTGGCATAGGTCTTGATGTGGTCGCCAAAGAGGTCGGTATGCGTCATCACAATGCATACCCGGATCGACTGGTTAAAAGACCTGATCTGGACTGGGGCGGAGAGTATCAATGGCGGCGCGATGGTGAATATCATCTGTTCAATCCTGAAACCGTTTTCAAACTCCAGCATGCCACCCGCTCCGGCCAATACAAAATCTTCAAGGAATACACCAAGCTCATTAATGACCAGAATGAACACCTGGCCACACTGAGAGGTTTATTCAAGTTCAAGTTCGCGAATAACCCGATCCCGATCGAGGAAGTTGAACCCGTTGAAAAGATCATGTCACGTTTCGCAACCGGCGCGATGTCCTATGGTTCGATCAGCAAAGAGGCGCACGAAACCCTGGCCATCGCGATGAACCGCCTTGGCGGACGTTCGAATACCGGCGAGGGAGGTGAAGACCCCGAAAGATATATCCCCGATGCAAACGGTGATTCCCGCAGGAGCGCCATTAAACAGGTGGCCTCCGGCCGTTTTGGTGTCACCAGTGAATATCTCGTCAATGCCAGCGATCTGCAGATCAAGATGGCGCAGGGGGCAAAACCGGGAGAAGGTGGCCAACTGCCTGGTCACAAGGTATATCCCTGGATAGCCAAGGTGCGTTATTCAACCCCGGGTGTCGGCCTGATTTCGCCGCCACCGCATCATGATATCTATTCAATTGAGGACCTGGCGCAGCTTATTCATGATTTGAAGAACTCCAATCCCAGGGCAAGGATAAATGTCAAACTGGTGGCGGAGGTTGGTGTTGGCACGGTTGCAGCGGGAGTGGCCAAGGCCCATTCCGATGTTGTGCTTATATCGGGTTATGACGGTGGCACCGGTGCTTCGCCCATCAGCTCTCTGAAACACGCCGGAGTCCCCTGGGAATTAG
>JAENIZ010000080.1:0-1030 GCA_016844485.1 Gammaproteobacteria bacterium
CAGGGATCAGGGCTGAGACGGTGATATGTCCACCTTTTGTCTATCTAGGTGAACTTGCCGGGCAATTGAACGAGACAGGGATTTTTCTCGGGGCGCAGAATCTGTCGCAGCATGATTCCGGCGCCTATACTGGCGAGGTTTCAGCCGGAATGTTGCGGGATTATAATTGCCGCTTCGTCATCGTGGGTCATTCGGAACGCCGAACACTCTATGGCGAAACGGACGAGCTGGTTGCTGACAAATTTGCGTGTGCCGTAGCAGGCGGGTTGACACCTATATTATGCGTGGGTGAATACCTGGAAGAGCGTGAAGCGGGTGACACTGAATCCGTCATCGCCCGGCAACTTGATCAGCAACACCGGAGCAGGCAGAAGAAGTACATGCCTTTATCCGGCTGAGACTGGCCAGACATGATGACAGGATAGCAGATACTATACGGATACTTTATGGCGGCAGCATCAAGGCCACAAATGCAAAAGAATTATTTACAATGGCGGATATTGATGGCGGCTTGGTTGGCGGGGCATCACTTAATGCAGATGATTTCCTGGCCATCTGCCATGCAGCGAGGTAATTAAAAAGGTAATTAAAAATATGAATACTATTCAGACACTTTTACTTGTACTGCAGGCCATCGTCGCGGTGTGTTTGATCGGGTTTATCCTGATTCAACACGGGAAAGGAGCGGACGCGGGTGCGGCATTCGGCAGTGGTGCCTCGTCCACCGTATTTGGCGCCCGTGGTACAGGTAATTTTCTGAGCCGGACCACGGCCGTTCTTGCCATTCTCTTTCTGGGGAACAGTTTGTTGCTGGGTTATCTGGCAACAGAGGCTATCAAGCAGCAGCGCAGTCTCATGGAGAAAGAAACAGGCGTGGTTATTGAAAAACCGGCGACTGAAGAACCCGCACCCGTACAAAATACACAGAATGCGCCTGTCTCGGACGTACCCGCGTTGCCTGAGTAACAGCAACAACCGTGAAGCGTCAAACGTGAAGTGTGAAAAGGCAACAAAATACAAAGCACAACAT
>JAENIZ010000080.1:1043-6952 GCA_016844485.1 Gammaproteobacteria bacterium
ACAACATGAACGAGGGAATATGAAAAAATGCCGATGTGGTGGAATTGGTAGACACGCTACTTTGAGGTGGTAGTGCCGCAAGGCGTGACGGTTCGAGTCCGTCCATCGGCACCAATTTCAAATCAGTCAATCAAGTTACTACCCAGAGTTCTCCGACAGTATCATCCACGAACCGTCACCTATTGATAAAAGCAGTTGAGTCCCTCTATCTATTGCCCGCTGAAAATTCACGAGATACGGTTCACGAGCCACCAGCCACAAGTCCCCGGTTTCACGGTATTTTAAGTGCTTGCTTTCCCGCTTCTTTGTATAATTACATTATGAGCTGTTAGATAGTTATGCCGTATATATCAATAGTTATATATAACCATATGAAAATATTGGATTATTTTGAGGGTACATACTGAAAATGCTGGAAAATTATTTTCCTGTCCTTGTTTTTATCCTTGCCGGTCTGTCTATTGGTGTCGTCATGATCGCTTTAGGCCTGATCCTTGGCCGACTCATGGGTCATGCGCGGGCGGACAGTGAAAAACAATCACCTTATGAGTGTGGTTTTGAGGCCTTTGAGGACGCACGCATGAAATTTGACGTGCGTTATTATCTCGTCGCGATCCTGTTTATCATTTTTGATCTTGAGATCGCATTCCTGTTTCCCTGGGCAGTGGCTTTGGAGAAGATTGGCATGGCCGGATTCTGGGCCATGATGATCTTTCTTGCTGTCCTGGTTGTGGGATTCATCTATGAATGGCGTAAAGGTGCACTGGAATGGGAATAGAAAAGGTACATGAACATGGCATAGTCACCACCACGGTGGATAACCTGGTGAACTGGGCGCGCACCGGTTCCATGTGGCCGATGACCTTTGGACTTGCGTGCTGTGCGGTTGAAATGATGCATGCAGGCGCATCGCGTTACGATCTTGATCGGTTTGGCGTGGTCTTCAGAGCGAGCCCGCGCCAGTCGGACGTCATGATTGTCGCCGGAACGTTGGTAAACAAAATGGCGCCGGCATTACGCAAGGTCTATGACCAGATGTCAGAACCACGGTGGGTTATCTCGATGGGTTCATGTGCTAATGGCGGCGGTTATTATCACTATTCCTATTCGGTCGTGCGTGGCTGTGATCGTATCGTTCCCGTCGATATCTATGTCCCCGGTTGTCCACCGACCGCCGAGGCCCTCTTGTTTGGCATCATTCAGCTGCAAAACAAGATCAAACGCACTAATACCATTGCCCGCTAGATAATTCACTCATTTATATATGACAGATTCTGTCCAGATACTTGCAACGCGACTCAGTCAGCGTTTTGAAGGGGTGCTGACTGACTGTCATGTGGCATTTGGACAGGTCACAATAGAATTACCCCCTGAACACCTGCTTGATGTCTGTCAGGCATTGCGTGACGAAGAAGAATTTTCCTTTGAACAGCTCTCGGATGTGTGTGGCGTGGACTATGCTGATTATGGCCGGGCGGATTGGGAGACAGAGGACACGACCAGCACCGGTTTCAGCCGGGGGGTCAGTCAAGGGGTATTTCATAGTGATGTTACAGCAAGTAAATCACGATTTGCCGCGGTGTATCACCTGTTGTCTTTAAAACATAACAGGCGCCTGCGCCTGCGTTGCAGGATTGAAAAGGATCCACCACAAATTGATTCAGTCATCAATATCTGGGCCTCAGCAAACTGGTTTGAGCGTGAGGCCTTCGATCTGTTTGGAATTCTGTTTACAGGACATCCTGATCTGCGACGGATCCTCACGGATTATGGATTCATCGGTCATCCATTTCGCAAGGATTTTCCATTGGAGGGCAATGTCGAGGTGCGTTATGACCCGGACAAACAAAGGGTAGTGTATCAGCCAGTGACCATCAAGAACCGCGTGTTGGTGCCAAAAGTGATCCGGTAAGATAATCGGTATAAAAATAGTGATTAGTGATGAAGTGCAGGAGCACGAATGCCGCGGGGTCATGGATGACCAGAAGCCGCGAGTGATTGGAGAAAAGTAGTAAGGAATACAGGAATCAGAATTCTGAATCCGGACTTCTGAATTCAATAAGAAAACGACAATAAAGTAACAAACTACGAGTTAAATAAGAACGGTTGTAACGGTAAATGCCGGAAATAAGAAACATGACCATGAATTTTGGCCCGCAGCATCCTGCGGCGCACGGCGTGTTGCGGCTCGTGCTGGAAATGGATGGCGAGGTCATTGAACGGGCAGACCCGCATATCGGCCTGTTACACCGCGCCACGGAGAAACTGGCGGAGAGCAAACCCTATAACCAGAGTATCGGTTACATGGACCGTCTCGATTATGTATCCATGATGTGTAATGAACATGCCTATGTGCGGGCCATTGAAATCCTGCTTGGTGTTACTCCGCCGATTCGTGCCCAGTATATCCGTGTCATGTTTTCGGAGATCACCCGCATCCTGAATCACCTCTTGTGGCTTGGATCGCATGGCCTGGATATTGGCGCGATGACAGTATTCCTTTACTGTTTCCGTGAACGTGAAGACCTGATGGATTGTTATGAAGCGGTGTCAGGGACGCGCATGCACGCAACTTATTTCCGCCCCGGTGGTGTGTATCGCGATTTACCGGATAGTATGCCGCAGTATCAACCTTCCAAATGGCACAACGCGGAAGAAGTAAAACGCCTGAACGAGAACCGGCAGGGATCGTTACTTGATTTTATCGAGAACTTTACTGACAGGTTTCCAGTTTGTGTAGATGAATATGAGACATTGTTGACGGACAATCGTATCTGGAAACAACGCACGGTCAATATCGCCGTTGTTTCCCCCGAGCGCGCCCTGCAGCTCGGATTTACCGGGCCCATGTTGCGCGGCTCCGGCATTGCGTGGGATCTGCGCAAAAAACAGCCTTATGAAGTCTATGACAAAATGGATTTTGATATCCCGATCGGCACCAATGGGGATTGCTATGATCGTTATCTCGTGCGTGTTGAAGAAATGCGCCAGTCCAACCGGATTATCAAGCAATGTATTGACTGGCTGCGTAAAAATCCGGGACCGGTAATTGTGGATGATCACAAACTGGTGCCGCCAAGACGCGAGGAAATGAAGGACGATATGGAATCATTGATCCATCATTTCAAACTGTTTACTGAAGGATATTGTGTACCGGAAGGGGAAGTGTATTCTGCCGTTGAACATCCCAAGGGCGAGTTCGGAATTTACCTGATCTCCGATGGGGCGAACAAGCCGTATCGGGTCAAGATCCGTGCCGCAGGTTTTGCACACCTCTCCGCTATCAATGAAATGGTAAAGGGACATATGCTGGCGGATGTGGTGGCAGTGATAGGCACTCAAGACATAGTCTTTGGCGAAATCGATCGATGACTAGTGAATAGTAATTAGTGATGAAGTGCAGGATGATGTGCACGAATGTCGCAATGATATGGATATCAAAGAGAGACGACACAAATGCCGCGGGGTCAGGACGACTCACATGGATGTGTTAGTGCCGCGCTAAGCATGGATGCTGAGAGCGGCTGCACAAGAGCGGCTGGAGATTAGTTTGATGTTATTAATGAAATAATCAGTTACTAATTACAAATTACTGGTCACTAATCACGAATAAAGAAAGCAGACATTCGAAAGTTAGCATGAACGAAAAAATGGATAATAAGCTATCAGAGCACGCAAAAGAGGTGATTGATCAGTGGATAAAGAAATATCCTCCTGATCAAAAACGGTCTGCGGTGCTTGCCGCCATGCGTGAAGTGCAGCATGAAAACAAAGGTTATCTGACGACTGAGCTTATGGATGCCGTTGCGGATTATCTGAGACTGCCAAAGATTGCAGTATACGAAGTGGCGTCATTTTATTCCATGTTTGAAACCAAACCGGTGGGGCGCCACAGTATTTCGGTGTGCACGAACATTTCCTGCATGTTATGCGGCGCGGATGAAATCGTCGCCTACATTGAAAAGAAACTGGGAATCAAGACCGGGGAATCGACAAAGGATGGCCGGTATTATCTGAAGCAGGAAGAAGAGTGTCTCGCTGCTTGCTGCGGTGGTCCGATGATGATGGTGGATCATAAGTTCTACGAAAATCTGTCGCCCGGCAAGGTGGACAGGATTCTCGATAAACTGGAGTAATTGAATGGTACCGCACTTAAACGAAGTCTGTTATGCAACACTCCAGTTTGACGAGCCCTGGACGCTGGCAAACTATCGCAGTGTCGGTGGTTATGAGGCCTGGACTCGTATCATCAGGGAAAAGATCCCGCCGGAGAAGATTATAGAAGAGGTCAAGGCTTCGGGGTTGCGCGGCCGGGGCGGGGCCGGTTTTCCAACGGGCCTTAAATGGAGTTTCATGCCGCGCAAGGCGTCCGGACCGAAATATGTGGTATGCAATTCCGACGAGAGTGAACCTGGCACTTGCAAGGACCGGGACATCCTGCGCTTTAATCCCCATTCACTGGTGGAAGGCCTGGCGATCGCCTGTTATGCGATGGAAACAAAAGTAGCGTACAACTACATACGCGGTGAGTTTATGGATGAACCTTATCTGCGTTTTGAACAGGCATTAAAAGATGCCTATGCCGAAAACTATCTCGGCAAAGGTGTCCTGGGATCGGATGTCGAAGTCGATATCTATACAACATTGGGTGCGGGGGCATATATCTGCGGTGAGGAAACGGCATTGCTGGAATCCCTGGAAGGCAAGAAAGGGTTGCCGAGATTCAAGCCACCTTTCCCGGCAACGTTTGGTCTTTATGGACGGCCGACAACGATTAACAATGTTGAATCATTTGCCTCCGTCCCTTCCATTATCAGAAAAGGGGCGCAGTGGTTCGCAGGGTTGGGTGTAATGAACAGCGGCGGCACTAAATGTTTTTCCGTGAGCGGACATGTGAATAAACCGGGCAATTTTGAAGTCCCTATGGGAACTCCTTTCGCCACATTACTCGAGATGGCGGGTGGCGTGCGGAACGGCAGGCAACTGAAAGCAGTTATCCCCGGCGGCTCATCTGTCCCGGTCGTCCACGGCGATGTGATGATGGCAGCTAATATGGATTATGACTCCATCAAAAAGGCGGGATCATTGCTGGGTTCCGGGGCCGTAATAATAATGGATGACACGACCTGCATGGTCAGGGTCCTGGAGCGGATTTCACGTTTTTATTATTCGGAATCCTGCGGGCAATGCACACCCTGCCGTGAAGGTACCGGCTGGCTCTATCGGGTTATCAGCCGCATAGAACATGGTCAGGGACGTCAGGAAGACCTGGACAAACTGGATGCCGTGGCGAGCAAGATCGAAGGTCATACTATTTGCGCATTAGGTGAAGCAGCGGCGTGGCCGGTCAGGAGTTTTATCAAGCAGTTCAGGGATGAGTTTCAATATCATATTGATTACAAGTGTTGCCTGGTGGGAAAACCCGAGAGTGCGGCGGCATGAAGGTAAGTGAAATGTTAAAAGTGAAGAGTGAAGCGTGAAAAATAATAAGTGAAAAAATGAAAAATATAAATACGAAATGCGAATGACGTTTAACTAAATGACTGATGATCTGATAACAATCGAAGTAAACGGCAAACCTTTACAGGCGTGCAAGGGACAGATGCTGATCCAGGTGACGGATAAAAACGACATCTATGTCCCGCGTTTCTGTTATCACCATAAATTATCCGTTGCGGCGAATTGCCGTATGTGTCTGGTCGAGGTTGAGAAGGCACCGAAACCGTTACCCGCCTGTGCCACCCCCGTTGTTGATGGTATGAAAGCTTACACTCGATCAAAACTCGCCATTGAGGCGCAAAAGGCCGTTATGGAATTTTTGTTGATCAATCATCCCCTGGATTGCCCTATTTGCGATCAGGGCGGTGAATGTGAGCTTCAGGACCTGGCCATGGGTTATGGACGCGATG
>JAENIZ010000017.1 GCA_016844485.1 Gammaproteobacteria bacterium
CATCCATCAACAGGCTGTCAGTGTATGGCGGCAGATCAGTAATATCGCCATTCTGCTGGATACTTACCAGGGCAGTTAACGCATCCCCATAGAGTTTATCCACATTAGCGCCTGTTAAAACATTCACATAGAGATCAGACCCCAGGTCTGATAACAGTAAAAATCCCTGAACCAGATCCTGACTGAGTATCACGGGTGCATTAACGCCCGAGGCCCGCAGCCGCATCGTAATATCGATGAACGGTTTACAAGCTTCTCTCCCGGGTGGTGCATCCATTATGATAAAAGACTGATCATCATATTGAAGCCGGAAATACCTGCGAAAACTCGCATCCTCGGACGCGGGCAGAAGAGAGTAATTTTTTAAATCAAGTTCGTTCCGCAACCAGGCATGGAGTTGTTCCAGACGTTCAGACATGATTAACAATCCCTGTCAAAATAAAATATCGCACCATTAGTATGATGTTCCAAAAAGCAGATAATTCATCATTTCACCGAATCATGAGGATGCCATTTATTCGAAGTTATCTTATATATCTGGCATTATCATGAAATAGTAAACATTAAACACCTGCATCATACTAGAATAACCAGGAGGATTTACCGTCTGCCAATATTGTCTGTTCGCCGGTAGTAGTAGTTGATATATATATGCCTATGAATAAAGCTAAAAACAAGCACGACCCGCAAAAGATGATTGAACTTGGCCGTGCCGTTATTGAAACCGAAACCCGTGCCGTTGCAGATTTATCTGCCCGTATTGATGATAAATTTGTCACCGCCTGTCAATATATACTTGCTTGCAAGGGCCGTACTGTGGTCATAGGTATGGGCAAATCAGGCCATATCGGCAGCAAGATCGCTGCAACCCTGGCCAGTACCGGAACACCTGCATTCTTTGTCCATCCCGGTGAGGCCAGTCACGGCGATCTGGGGATGATTACCAAAGATGATGTGGTGATCACGCTATCCAATTCCGGTGAAACCGACGAGATCATTACCTTATTACCTGTAATCAAACGCCTTAATATTCCTCTCATCTCCCTGACCGGCAATCCTAATTCCACCCTGGCGAAGGCCGCCACAGTCAATATTGATGTCAGCGTAAAACAGGAGGCATGCCCCCTTGGGCTTGCGCCCACCGCCAGTACTACTGCTGCGCTTGCAATGGGCGATGCACTTGCAATCGCATTGCTTGAAGCACGCGGTTTCGATGTAGATGATTTTGCCCAGGCCCATCCGGGTGGAATACTTGGCCGCCGTCTGTTATTGCATGTCAATGACATTATGCACACCGGCAATGAAATTCCGCGTGTTTATGAAAACACCCTGCTTAAAGAAACATTAGTGGAGATGACCCGGAAGGGACTGGGCACCACAGCAATTGTTGATGAGCATGATCATGTGATTGGTATCTTTACTGATGGTGACGTCAGGCGTGCGCTTGATGGTGGTGTTGACGTGCACAAAATGAAAATCGGTAAACTCATGACGCGCAAATACAAGGCGATTAACAAAGGCTGCCTTGCTGCCGAGGCGCTTGCCATGATGGAAGATTGCAAGATCAATGCGCTGCTCGTTGTTGATGATCAGGACAAACTCATCGGTATTCTGAATATGCACGATCTGTTACGGGCACGGGTGGTCTAACTTCATGCAGGATGTCATTGAGAAGGCGAAACGGATATGCCTGGCGGTATTTGATGTTGATGGTGTACTGACCAATGGAGGCCTTATTCTGGGTGAAAGCGGAGACGAATATAAGATCTTTCATGTGCGTGACGGACAGGGCCTGGTGATGTTACGGGACAGCGGTTGTCATATCGCGGTTATTACGGCGCGTTCATCCAAAATTGTCTCTGAACGCATGGCCTCACTCGGTATCGAATACGTCTATCAGGGACAAAATGACAAGGGCAAGGCATTTCTGGAATTAATGGATAACTTAAAGCTGGGCAGGGAGCAAACCGCTTATGTTGGTGATGATGTTATGGATCTGCCTGCGATGAACCGCGCCGGCCTGGCAATTGCCGTTGCTGATGCGCATCCACTGGTTAAAGAACATGCGCACTGGACAACAACGGCGGCTGGCGGCAATGGCGCCGCCCGGGAGGTCTGCGATCTGATCATGCAATCGCAGGGGACATTACAGGCACAGATTCAACACTTCCTCAAACATTGAGAAAATATTTACATACTACGTTTCGGATATTTAATGTCCGGCCCTGAATAAGCATGGCTGCCCGCTGGAAAATTATTATTGTGCTCGGGCTGCTGGCAATCGGCAGTGCCTGGCTGCTGAACTACCTGGCCGGTGGAAAGTCTACAACCAAAAATGCGCTGTCACATGAACCGGATTATTACATGGAAAATTTCACCACGATAACCATGGAGCAGGATGGGACTGCAAAAAATAAATTATATGCAGAATACATGGCGCATTATCCGGATGACAACACTACCGAACTGCTTAAGCCCGTGCTGGAGGTCTTTCAACAGAATAAATTACCCATCATGATTATTGCCGATAAAGGTTGGGTTACAGCGGATAATGAGGTTATTCTATTAAGCGGTAATGTGAAACTATGGCAGGACGATGAGGCGGGGGAGCGCAAACTGGAAGTTATTACCAGCGATGTAAGGATATTGATGGACCAGGAATACGCTGAAACGGACAAGCCCGCCACACTGACAAGCAAAAGGACTATCGTAAATTCAACCGGCGTTCGCGCCTATTTTAAAGAAAATCGACTCGAGTTATTACACAATGTGCACGGAAAAATATTGCCTGAACAAATTGATTAAATTAACCGCCCTCGTAATCGCATTCTCAATCAGCGTCCATGCATGGGCCCTGTCGACCGACAAAGATCAGCCGATTGAGATACAGGCCGATAACGCAGAGCTTGATAACAAGAAAGGTGTAACAGTCTATCGCGGCAATGTGATTGTCACCCAGGGCAGTATTCGCATGACCGGCGACACCATGATAGTTCATTTTACCGAAGGTCAGGATCTCGAAACCGTTGTCATGGAGGGGCGCCCCGCAACATACCGGCAGCTCCCCGACAAGAGTGAAATATACGATGAGGCCGAGGCCCTGCGCATGGAATATTACGAGTTGAAAAACCTGATCGTGCTTATTGATAATGCGGTGGTTAAACAGGAACAGTTTCGCTTCAGCGGCAACAGGATTGAATATGACACCGAGCTCAGTCAGATCCGGGCCCGTGGCAAATCCCCCCAAGAGACGCCAGATACAGATGACGGCTCAGCCGTACAAAAAGACGATCGGGTAAAGATCATTATAAAACCCAAGAAAAAAGAAGAATAAAAGTTCACCCATTTCGACCTTTACAAAACACGAGCACATAAGGCCAGCGTTTTGCTCAAGGGTATAATGCCACCATGAGCGTACTATCAGTCAGACATATCAGTAAATCCTTTAAATCCCGTCAGGTAGTCAAGGACGTCAGCCTGACTGTGCATGCAGGTGAAATCGTTGGACTGCTTGGTCCCAACGGCGCCGGCAAGACCACCAGCTTCCATATGATCGTCGGCCTCATTCCATGCGACAGCGGCACCATACATCTCAATCAACGCGAAATCGGCGCCTTGCCCATGGATCAACGATCGCACTTGGGGCTCGGTTATCTCCCCCAGGAGACCTCGGTCTTTCGCCGGCTGACCGTCGCAGAAAATATCATGGCCATCCTGCAGACACGTCCTCACCTGAACGAGGCGCAGGCCCAGAGGAGGATGGAGAACCTGATGCGTGAATTTCATATCAGTCATTTACATGACAACCTGGGGGCCAGTCTTTCCGGTGGAGAACAAAGACGCGTTGAGATTGCGCGCGCACTGGCCTCTGAGCCCCAATTCCTGTTACTCGATGAACCCTTTGCCGGAATTGACCCCATATCAATTAATGATATACAACGCATTACCCGTTATCTCAGCCAGCACGGGATCGGGATTCTTGTCACCGATCATAATGTGCGTGAAACCCTGGGCACCTGTGACCGTGCCTATATTGTCAACGATGGTCGCATAATCGCCGAAGGAACTGCTGATCAGATCCTTGAAAATGAACAGGTCCGTAAGGTCTATCTGGGCGATAAATTTAATCTGTAATAAATTTTAACTTCCACACCTGTAACAGCCCGCTATACGGGATTTTTTGGGTTAAACTTATAACTATGAAACCATCACTGCAATTAAGAGTCAGCCAGAATCTGGCCATGACGCCACAACTGCAACAGGCAATCCGTTTGTTGCAATTGTCGAGCGTTGAATTGCAAATGGAGGTCCAGCAGGCGCTTGAATCCAACATGATGCTGGAACCTGATGACGATGAGGATAATGACCAACCGGAACAGCAATTAACCGAGCATTTCGGGGCTAAAGCTGAAAAGAAAATTAATGAAAATGATATATCTCAGGATATACCTGAAGATCTCCCTGTTGATATCGTATGGGAGGATGTTTACGACAGCGGTATCAATTCCTCAACCACTTTTAATAATAACGAGCCTGTTTTCTTTGAAAACCAGAATCTCCAGGAAAAAAATCTGCGTGATCACCTGCTTTGGCAATTAAACGTCGTCCCAATCAGCGAAAAGGACAAGGCTATAGCGATTGCCATCATTGATGCATTGGATGACGATGGATATCTGAGTTGTAAACTGGAAGAAATTCTCGATACCGTGGGGGACGATATTGATGTTGAGCTTGATGAAGTTGAGGCAGTACTGAATCTGGTCCAGACCATGGAGCCTGCGGGTATTGCCGCAAGGGATTTACGCGAGTGTTTAATGCTGCAACTTAATCAATATCCGCCCGGCACCCCCTGGTTGAATAAAGCCAAGGAACTGGTCGATCGGCATCTGGAACTCATGGCCGCACGTGACTTTAACCAGTTAATGCGCCGCCTGAAAGTAGATCAGAAGGAACTGCAGGGAATTATTACTTTAATACAGTCAATGAACCCCCGACCGGGTACTCAGGTTCAGAATGTACAAACAGAATATATAACACCTGATGTTTATGTTAAAAAAGAAAAGGGTATGTGGAGAGTGGAACTTAATACAGACTCAATTCCAAGATTAAAAATAAATACAAATTATGCAAACATGGTTCGCAGGGCGGATAATAGTACTGACAATAATTCACTGAAGACGCATTTACAGGAGGCACGCTGGTTTATCAAAAGCCTGCAGAGTCGCAGTGAAACCTTGTTGCGTGTTGCAAGCTGTATCGTCGAGCGGCAACGCGCCTTTCTGGAATTCGGTGATGAGGCCATGAAACCTTTGGTATTGCATGATGTGGCTGAGGCGCTCGGAATGCATGAATCAACAATTTCCAGGGTAACAACACGCAAGTACATGCATACTCCGCGTGGTATTTATGAGCTCAAATATTTTTTCTCCAGTCACGTAACTACGGATCAGGGTGATGCATGCTCATCTACAGCCATCCGCGCCCTGATCAAAAAATTCATCAATAAAGAATCACATCAGAAACCTTTGAGCGATAACAAGATTGCAGAATTGCTGTCAGCCCAGGGAATACAGGTTGCACGCAGGACTATAGCAAAATATCGTGAAGCAATGGCAATACCACCGTCTAATGAAAGAAAACGCCTGGTGTAAGGGTATAACAATTAAAACAATATGGGAGCTATTACCCCCGCCCTTCGCGCATATGTGGACAATAAATTCAACCGGCTGGAAAGACATTTCGATAAAATGACGAAAATCCATGTCATACTCAGTATAGAAAAAGAACGCCAGAAAGCTGAAGCAACCATACACGTAAGCCATGGAAATGTTTTTGCCGATGAAGAACACGAAGACATGTACGCAGCTATTGATGGTTTAGTCGATAAACTTGACAGACAGCTCAAGAAACACAAGGAAAAACTGACCAATCATCGCCGGGGAGAATCCAATCTAAAAGGCCAGGAAACAACCTGAACAATATCTAAAAATTTCTAATTTACTTTTTCATTATTGAAATGCACATCTCGGAAATTTTAACCCCCGAGCGCATCTTGTGTAATATAGACACAAACAGCAAAAAAGGCGCCCTGCAGGAACTTTCAAGGCTCCTTGCCAATACCAGCCAAACATTGACCTGTACAGAAATTTTTGATTGCCTTAACGCCAGGGAAAGACTCGGCAGCACCGGTCTGGGGAATGGTATTGCAATACCACATGGCCGCCTTAAACATGCCGACAAGCCTGTTGCCGCCTTCCTCAAGTTAAAATCCGGGGTTGATTACGATGCCCTGGATCAACAACCGGTTGACCTCCTGTTCGCACTGCTGGTACCGGAAGGCTCGACTAAACAACATCTGCAAATCCTTGCCCGATTGGCAGAAATGTTTTGTAATGACAGTTTGCTTAATCATCTGCGATTGGAATCTTCCGCACATGGGATATATACACTTCTTACCAGCTGAGCAGCCATGCCAGAAATTATCAACCAATTGACTGTACAGGAACTGTTCACAAACCATTGTGAGAAACTTGGTTTGGAGTGGATTGCCGGCCTCCAGGGAGGTAAACGCAAGATAATCCCCGAAGAGAGCAGTGGCGGCACTTCTACAGTCGTAGATGATGATCTCGATAAACTGCCCAAAGCCGAAACCAGAAAAACCAATACACCGATAAGACAATCCCTCGTGGGTTATTTAAATCTTATACACTCGAACCAGATACAGGTACTGGGTGATATGGAGTTGAATTTCATTGAAGGCCTGATGGATATATCGCGCCAGGACTTTATCTCTCAATTATTTAAACATCAGCTTGCCTGTATCATTGTCTCCGAGGGCAAAGAAGCGCCGGTTTTTTTAAAACGCAAATGTAATGAAAATAATATCCCCTTGCTTACTTCTCCCTTGCCGAGTAAAAAATTAACGGATTCATTACATTATTATCTCAGCAATCTGTTCGCCGACGTTACGACCTTGCATGGCGTGTTTATGGAAGTCAATTCAATAGGTGTTTTACTTACAGGCCCAAGTGGTATCGGGAAAAGTGAACTTGCATTGGAGCTCATCACCAGAGGACACCGGCTGGTGGCTGATGATGCACCGCAATTCTCGCGCATTGCGCCTGACATTATCAGTGGCACCTGTCCCAAGGCGTTGCAGGATTTCCTGGAGGTGCGGGGAATAGGTATTATCAATGTGCGTAAATTATTCGGAGACAGCGCAATCAAAATATACAAATATCTCCGTCTTGTAGTCCGTCTTGAGCCCATGAAAAAAGCGGGAC
This sequence comes from Gammaproteobacteria bacterium, assembly GCA_016844485.1. Lineage (GTDB taxonomy): Bacteria > Pseudomonadota > Gammaproteobacteria > Eutrophobiales > Eutrophobiaceae > JAENIZ01. The sequence goes on from JAENIZ010000017.1 coordinate 7,284, forward strand.
TAATACAAATGGACCGGCTTGAGGGCAGCTACAGGACCCGCCGTATTCTGGATCTTGAAATTCCGGAGATCACGGTGCCGGTCGCACCAGGGCGTAACCTTGCTGTTCTCCTGGAATGTGCGGCACGCAATCATATAATACGCATGAGCGGCTACAACGCTTCAGAAGAATTTTCAGAACGCCAGCGGATCTTGCTGGAACAAGGCCACAAGTAAATGAGCCCTGCGGTACGGCGCCTGATAATTGTCAGTGGCCTGTCCGGCGCAGGCAAAACCATCGCCCTTAATACACTTGAAGACCTCGGGTTTTATTGTATCGATAACCTGCCCATTAGCCTGCTGAATGAGTTTGCCAGGCAAATTTTGGATTCAAGCATACAAACTGCGGAAGTCGCGATTGGGATTGATGCCCGCAACCCCGAGCGTGACATTGTTGATCTGCCTGGCGTGATCACTGCTTTGAAAAAGCAGGGATTAATCATTGATCTCGTATTTATTGAAGCAAATGATGATGTGCTCACAAACCGTTTTAGTGAAACCCGGCGTAAACATCCTTTATCGTCCGAATCTGTATCACTGGCAACCGCTATTAAAAAAGAACGGCAGATCATGGAAGATTTGTCTGAACATGCTGATATACGCATCGATACCAGCTATACAATGATGCACGAGTTGAGAGATCTCGTGCGCAAGCGAATTGCAAAGCGTTCATTATCATCTCTTTCCATCCAATTTACCTCCTTTGGTTACAAACATGGAATACCCAGGGATGCGGATTTCGTGTTTGATGTCCGCTGTCTTCCCAACCCGTATTGGGAAAAGGATCTCCGCGGCCTTTCCGGCAATGACAAGCCCGTTATTGAATTTCTTGCCAAACATGGGCAGGTCTCCGAAATGACAGAGCAAATCAAAAAATTCCTTGTCTACTGGATACCACAATTTGAAGCTGACAATCGCAGCTACTTATGTGTTGCCGTTGGTTGCACGGGAGGTCATCATCGATCAGTATATATTATTGAACAACTTGCTGAATTCTTCAGGTCTCAGGGCAAGCCAGTAATCATCAGTCATCGGGATATATAAACATGAGTGTTGGATTATTAATTATCAGTCACGATGGTATCGGGCCGGCCTTGCTCGGCACGGCAACTTTCATGCTGAATGAGTGCCCGCTGCAGACAAAATTGCTTGCTGCCTCCCGTGACTGCGACCCTGATGAATTAGCCACTAATGCCATGGAACAACTGGAGTTGCTTGATACGGGTGATGGCATATTAATCCTTACTGATCTGTATGGATCAACACCCTCAAATATTGCACGACATCTGATCAAACAGGGGAATGTGCGCATCATTTCCGGGCTGAATCTTTCCATGCTGATCCGTGTATTAAATTATCCGCAACTTGATCTGGAACAACTTGCCCAAAAGGCATTAAGCGGCGGGAAAGACGGCATTATTATGATTGATGAAAAATAATATGCCAAAAAGAACGGTAACCATCATCAACAAACTGGGTTTGCATGCGCGCGCTGCCGCACGCCTTGTTCAGGTCGCGTCGCGTTTCGAAAGTGATATCAACATAATTCATGCGAGTAAAGAGGTCAGTGGAAAAAGTATCATGGGTGTTATGATGCTTGCCGCAGGCAAGGGAACCTCATTAGACATTGTTGCCAATGGAAGAGATGAAGAAATCGCCTTAAACAAGCTTGAGGAATTAATCCTGGATCGTTTCGGAGAAAAGGAATGACGATCGCCCTGCATGGACTGGGAGTCTCGCGAGGTATCGCCATAGGTGGCGTTTATATTATCGAAAGTGACCAACTGGACATTCATGAATATTCAATCCCAAAGGAATCTATTGAAACTGAAATACAACGGTTTGATAAAGCCGTTACCAGCGCAAGGCAACAACTGCGTGCCATACGCAATCATATCCCGGTAACTACGGATGCAGATATTGCAGCATTTATAGATACTCATCTGCTGATGTTGGAAGACTCGTCATTGACTCATGAGCCCGCGCGTCTGATTCGCGAACTTTCTTGCAATGCTGAATGGGCATTAAAACTCCAGCGCGATGCCCTGGTGAGTGTCTTCGATGAAATGGATGACGCATATCTGCGTACACGCAAGGATGATGTTGATTACGTCGTAAACCGCATACAACGTATTCTGTCGAACCAAACCTCTTTGCACCATGAGGAACCGGATAACCTGCTCACTGGTTATATTGTGCTTGCAAATGATCTAACACCTGCGGATACGGTGCTGATGCAGCACAAAGGTATCACCGCTTTCGTTACCGAATATGGCGGCCCGACTTCACATACTGCGATACTTGCCAGAAGTCTGGGAATTCCGGCAATCGTTGGTTTACAACACGCCCTTCAATATATCCACGAAGAAGATTTAATAATCCTGGATGGAACACGCGGTATTGTCCTGGTTGACCCGGATAAACAATCGCTTGCGCATTACCGCAAACTGCAAAATGAGGAAAAAATCCATTACACGGCCCTGGGACGGCTCAAGGGCAAACCCACCGTCACCCTGGACGGGATCCCGATAGAACTTCAGGCCAATATTGAATTGCCCAGGGATTTTGACACAGTCATTGAAGTAGGCGCCGCTGGTGTCGGGTTGTATCGCACCGAATTTCTCTATATGAACCGTGATTCACCACCGGATGAGGAAGAACATTACCAGACGTACACCAGGGTCATCGAGATACTGAATGGCCTGCCGTTGACTATCCGTACCCTGGATCTCGGCGCGGATAAACAAGTCGATGGCGGCCGCCAAACCGGACCAATTGCTTCAAACCCTGCATTGGGATTGCGGGCCGTGCGTCTGTGTTTGAAAGAACCGTCATTATTCCGACCCCAGTTACGCGCCATTATTCGCGCCTCTGTGCATGGCCCGGTACGCGTGCTGATCCCGATGCTATCAAATACCCATGAACTGGGCCAGGTACTGCAAATCATTGCCGAGATTAAAGCGGAACTTGACAATCAGGATATTCCTTACGACCACCATTTACCTCTGGGTGCAATGATTGAAGTCCCGGCCGCCGCCGTGTGCGCAGATATATTTGCAAGCTCCCTGGATTTTCTTTCCATCGGCACGAATGATCTTATCCAATACACCATGGCAATCGATCGGGTTAACGATGAGGTCAATTACCTGTACGACCCCCTGCACCCTGCCGTGTTACGGCTTATCCATATCACATTGCAGGCGGGGAAAAAGGCAAACATCCCTGTTGCCATGTGTGGCGAAATGGCGGGGGAAACCCAGCACACACGCTTACTGCTTGGTCTGGGATTGCGTGAATTCAGTGTGCACCCGGCGGCATTACTGGAAGTTAAGCAGATCATTAATAATAGCGAGCTGGCGCCCCTCACAATACTTGCACAAAAGGCGCTCAATGCCAGAAACAGCATTGAAGTTGCCGAGATAATGGCAACCGCCAATATTCAGTCATAAATAATTACACGTCACCACAGCAACCTCACCGGTTATATCCCCCAGCGTGACGCGGTTGATGTGGAATATTTTAGTCCCTATTTAATCCTTTCATTGTTACACTGAAAATGAATTCTGGACATGCCGACATGAATGATATTACCCAACGAGAAGAAAAAAACCTGATTATCGATCGACTGCATGAGTCGCTGAGCGCCGATAAACCGGATATCGCGCGTGAATTACTTATGCAGATGCATCCTTCCGAGATTGCAGATGTTCTGGAAAGCCTGCCAGGGAAAGCGCGCGCTACAGTATGGGATCTGATTAATCCGCGGCTTGAAGGTGACGTCTTGTCGGAATTGCATGATGCGGTCCGGACAGAATTACTGGAACAGATGCAGCCACAGGAAGTCGCCGAAGCTACCAGGGATCTGGATACGGATGATGTGGCGGACATCATTCAGGATCTGCCTGAAGAGATTCAGGATTCTGTCCTGCGTTCAATGGACCAGCAGAACCGGCAAAGACTTGCCTCGGCGTTGTCCTATCCTGAGGATACGGCAGGCGGCCTGATGAATACTGATATTATTTCCGTGCGGGCCGATGTGACACTGGATGTGGTCATGCGTTATCTGCGCCGGCTCGGACAGATCCCGGAGAAAACCGATAACCTCATGGTCGTTGACCGGGAAAACAAATTTCTTGGCATTTTACCCCTGGCCGATATGCTCATCCGTGACCCGGAAAACAGTGTCGGTGAAATCATGACAGTGGCGACCGGTATTCAGGCTCATATTCCATCTATTGAGGTGGCCAAGACTTTTGAACAACGCGACCTGGTTTCTGCAGCTGTAGTGGATGAAGACAACAAACTACTTGGCCGCATCACGGTGGATGACGTGGTGGACGTTATCCAGGAAGAGGCCGACTACACGCTACGCAGCATGGCCGGCGTGGGCGATGAGGATATGTTCACCTCTGTGCTCTGGAGCGTGCGACGACGCGTAGCGTGGCTCTGCATCAATCTGGCAACAGCCTCGCTGGCCGCATCGGTGGTCGGCCGTTTTCAAGAGACGATAGCGCAACTCGTGACATTGGCGGTGTTGATGCCGATTGTAGCGAACATGGGCGGCGTCGCTGGCAGTCAGACATTGACGATTGCCATCCGCGGCATCGCGCTTGGACAGCTCAGTAAATCCAACACCCGCTCCCTGCTGTTTAAGGAAATCGGCGTTGCTTTGATCAACGGCATGATCCTGGCAGTGGTGGTAACGCTGATTGCTCTTGCCTGGTTTCACCAGCCTAAACTCGGCCTCATCGTCGGCCTCGCGATAGTACTTAATCTGTTCACGGCATCACTGGCGGGCACGCTTATTCCGCTGGGACTAAAACGTCTCGGCATCGATCCGGCCGTTGCCGGCGGCATGCTGCTCACTACCGTGACCGATGCAGTTGGATTTTTTTCCTTTTTGGGACTCGCCACCCTGCTGCTGGTATGACCCCGGAGAACGTACAGGCGCGTCCGTTCGATAACACCGTCAGACTGTCCGCCTGTCCGGTATGTGATGCGAATGATATCGCCCCCAGTGTTGAAAAATCGGGTTACTGTTTCAGCCGCTGCCCACACTGTGATTTTCTGTTCGTGAATCCGCGACCACCGCAAGCCTGGTTAAACAGCCTCTACGCTTCCCCCGTGAAGGAAGCCGAACCAACCTACAATAAGGCGGGATCGCGATTGCGGCGTGCGTATTTCAAACTGCCGCGCTTTTTCCCCTACGCCTGGCGCAAGGATGCTGTGGATGTGGGCTGTGGCGGAGGGTTTGTTGCCCATGCGTTAAGTCTGGTTGCCCACTCCTCGACCGGCATAGACATCAGTGCCAATGCAATCGCCTATGCCCGCCACCGGTTTTCACGGCCACGCTTCATCTGCGCCAATTTTGCCGGGTTGCCGAACGACATCGGGGAATTTGACTTTGTTTATTCATCCGAAGTAATCGAGCATGTCAGCGATGTGAATCAATACATGCGGGCATTGAATAAATTGACCCGGGACGGGGGGCATGTGTACATCACTACGCCGGATCTCGGCCATCCCAAAGTACCTGCGCAAATTGAACACTGGGATGTATTCCAGCCTCCCATCCATGTGCAGTTTTTTAACAGAAGAACGGTCACCGTGTTGTTTGAAAGATATGGCTTCAGGATCGTGAAATTCTATAAAAACAGAAAACCCGGTTTGATCTTTCTGGCAATGAAGGCTTATGGATGATCCCACATTTTTGACATCTGATCGGAATTTTCAACCCTGTCCTGCAGGATCAATTTGAATTCGTCCGGGTCTTTGATATGCGTAATCTCTCCCCCGCGGGGGAAATATTTGTCCTGCAGGCGCGACAACCGGAACCTCAGTGCCGCTGCTCGCGGCATCGTGGGCCAGGCATCGAACCCTGCAGCAGTTACTTTGCGTTCCTGTTGGTAGGCATTAAGCAATACGCGCGCATTTTGCAAGTCTCGTACATTATCACCAGTAGTGCACCAGTCATTGATCGTTACCGTAAGGTCATAAACAAAAAAATTGTTGCAGGCATAGTAAAAATCAATAATGCCGGTCAGTTCATCCCCCACAAACAAGGCATTATCCAGGAATAAATCGGCGTGAATTACCCCGACAGGCAGGTCTTGGTAAAGATGACTGAACTGGTATTCCAGCTCATTAATCAATAATGAAGCCTCCTCCTCTGCAAGACACGGCATGACGTTATCTGCCGTCGCCTTCCACCACTTTGGCCCGCGTACCATCTTTCTGTGCAGATTAAATTCCTTGCTGGCATTGTGCATACGTACCATCTGTTTACCGATCTCTGCACATTGCATGCGATTGGGTATATCAACGCTGGCGCCATTCAGCCGTTTCACCAGTGCTGCGGGCTTGCCGCCATTGAGCTCGCGCAAATACTGTCCATGATTATCCGCAACCGGGTGTGCGCTGGGTATTCTATGCTCGGCCAGAAAGGCCATGAGTTCCAGAAAATAAGGTAATTCTTCCCTAGATAACTGCTCAAACAGGGTAATAACGTATTCACCTTATACTTGTGGTAACAAAATAATTGGAATTCTCTATGCCGTCACTGATCCCGGCAAATTGTTCAAGCTGGCCCAGTGAATAGTGCTGCAGAAATTCCGCGAGCTGATGGGGCGGTACTTTTGTATAAACAGACATGGATTACAGCAGTTGGAGGAACTACCGTGATATCAAATTGTTCTTATTAATTAAACATATAACAGAAAGACTGCCCGGCGATCTACCACCTGAATAATACCCACTGGGGCACTATGATATCGTCATGGATCCCGCTGAAACGGGATTCCATCTGGCCATCACCATCCCTGTCAATCAAGTAATAGGAGGGACCGACGGATGGCGTGATCTTGACCATGTATAAGTTGCCATTGACACGATATTCCTCGATCGTCGAGTCTTCCCGCTGAATAATGGTGATCTGAGGCTCGATTGCCTCCCCGCTTTCAACCGGATCAGGCAAAACAGGTGGTTCCGGGATCTCATCCAAATTGCCCCCATCCGCCTCTCCTGCAAATACCGGCAATGGCAACACACACCAGAGCACCAGACTGAAATAAAATAATATTTTCTGCATCTTAATCATCTTTTGGCATCATCCTGTTTAGCACGGCAGTTTACAACTCCAGCTGCCGATAACGTTCCTCCGGTGTCGGTTCAATATTTCTGTCTTTATAGTAACCGAAAATGGCGTCTACCACCTGCTGTGGCTCATCAACCACCTGCAACAGCCCGAGATCTTCCGGGCTGATAGTACCTTCCTGCACCAAAGTTCCTTTAAACCATTCCATTAGACCGCTCCAAAAGCCTGAATTCACCAGAATTATTGGTATTTGTCTGCTTTTACCCGTCTGTATCAGGGTCAATATTTCCGCCAGTTCATCCAGTGTCCCAAACCCCCCGGGCAAAACCACGTAGGCCGAGGCGTATTTGACAAACATCACCTTGCGGGTGAAAAAGTGACGGAAGTAGAGTGAAATATTCTGGTGACGGTTGGATATCTGTTCATCGGGCAGTTGGATATTAAGGCCTACGCTTTGTGAACGGCCTGCATATGCCCCCCGGTTGAAGGCCTCCATCAGTCCGGGACCGCCCCCACTGATTACGGAAAAGCCGGCATCTGACAACAACCGGGCAATTTTTTCGCCCAAAACGTAACAAGGATGATCAGGCTGAAAACGTGCAGAGCCGAACATGCTTACAGAGGGTTTGATCCCGGCCAATTTCTCAAATCCCTCGACAAACTCGGCCATGATCTGGAAGACCTTCCATGATTCCCGCGTAAGATCGGAGTCTTTAATTTTTGGATGGGCAGATTTTGCCTGATCATTCATAATGACTTTTTATCATATTCTCTCTTCGCTAAATAGTATTTAAATGAGCAGAAAATTACTTGTCCTGGTTGACGGCTCTTACTATATGTTTCGGGCCTACCATGCATTGGGTGACCTCAAGAATTCTCATGATGAACCTACCGGGGCTATTTATGGCGTAGTAAACAGTCTGCGCAAACTACTAAATGATTTCCGGCCGGACTACATTGCTGTTGTGTTTGATGCAAAGGGAAAGAATTTTCGCCATGAACTTTATCCGGAGTACAAGGCCAACCGTCCGCCCATGCCCGAGGATCTGGCGCGTCAGATCGAACCGATCCACGAGGTTATTCGAACGCTGGGTTTGCCATTATTGATGATCGACGGGGTGGAGGCCGACGATGTGATCGCTACACTGGCAAAAAAGGCCGAAAGCAAAGATATGGATACGATTATTTCATCGGGTGACAAAGACCTTGCCCAACTGGTCAATGATCATATCCGTATGTATAACGCGATGGATAACGTGATTATCGATAGCGAAGGGGTAAAGAAAAAATACGGCGTTCCTCCCGAACGCATCATCGATTATCTGACACTGATCGGTGATAGTGTCGATAACGTCCCCGGCGTCCCCAAGGTGGGCCCCAAGACGGCAACAAAATGGCTGGCAGAATATGGGTCGCTGGATGAGATCGTTGCCAGGGCAGATGAATTCAAGGGTAAGGTGGGTGATTATCTCCGTGCAAGCCTCACTCAATTCCCCCTGACGCGGGAGCTTATTACCCTGAAGTGCGATATTGCCCTCGACATAGAAGCAGATGCGCTCGTGTCAACACCGCCGGATCAAGAAGCACTGAAAGATCAATCCAGCCACTGGGGATTCAAGACGTTGTTGTCTGAATTTGGAAAAACACCGCCTGCGCAGGAAAAACCCTCCACTACATCAGGCCAGTGCCAGTATCAAACAATCCTGTCACAAACCGGGCTGGATGAATGGTTGCGGAAGCTTCAGTCAGCGGAATTAATTGCTATCGACACCGAGACCACCAGTCTGAATTACATGGATGCGGAGATCGTTGGCCTGTCTTTTGCTGTAAACCCGGACCAGGCGGCGTATCTACCGCTGGCCCATGATTACCCCGGAGCGCCACAACAATTGTCCCGGGCAAAAGTGCTCGAACAATTTAAACCCCTGCTTGAAGATAACGCCAGATTAAAGCTCGGACATAACCTGAAATATGATATGAATGTGCTGGCCAACCATGACATTACTTTACAAGGGTGCCGGCATGACACGATGCTGGAGTCCTATGTCCTGGACAGCACGGCCACGCGTCATGACATGGATTCCTTGGCGCTCAAATATCTTGATAAAACCACCATTCATTACGAGGACGTCGCCGGCAAAGGGGCAAAACAGATCCCCTTCAATCAGGTAACGATCGACAAGGCTGCGCCCTATGCGGCGGAAGACGCCGAAGTCACGCTCAGACTGCATCTTTCTCTCTGGCCCAGATTGAAACAGACAAAATCCCTGCAACGATTATACGAGGAGATCGAAATCCCGCTGCTCTCCGTATTATCCAGGATGGAACGTCATGGTGTCGTCATTGACGCCAGCATGTTGGCGCAGCAAAGCAAAGAGCTGACCCGGCGCATGCAAGAAATTGAGCACCATGCTCATGCATTGGCTGGCCAATCCTTCAATATCGGATCGCCAAATCAGATCCAGACCATACTCTATGAAAAAATGAATCTGCCTGTCCTGGCCAAAACACCGAAAGGCCAGCCGTCCACTGCCGAATCCGTACTGGAAGATCTTGCCCTGGACTATGAATTGCCGAGGCTCATCCTGGATCATCGCAGCCTGAACAAACTGAAATCAACGTATACGGACAAGCTCCCCGGGCAGATCAATGCGCGCACCGGGCGCGTACATACCTCTTACCATCAGGCAGTGGCTGTCACGGGCAGGTTGTCGTCATCTGATCCCAATCTGCAGAATATCCCGATCCGTACCGAAGAAGGACGGCGCATACGTCAGGCCTTTATTGCTCCCCATGGCTATACCCTCCTTGCTGCCGATTATTCACAAATCGAATTGCGCATCATGGCCCATCTATCCGGTGACCGGGGCCTGCTTGAAGCCTTTGCCAAAGGGGAAGATATTCACAAAAGAACCGCAGCCGAAGTCTTCGATGTTGCTCCTGGCAGTGTCAGCCAGGAGCAACGGCGTGCGGCGAAGGCCATCAATTTCGGCTTGATCTATGGCATGTCTCCGTTTGGCCTGGCGAAACAGCTCGGTATAGATAGAAGTGAGGCCAGGAATTACGTTAATCGATATTTTGATCGTTATCCCGGCGTCAAGGATTTCATGGATAACACCAGAGAAAAGGCGAGGGAGCAGGGTTATGTGGAAACAATCTTTAATCGCCGTCTTTACCTGCCCGAAATTAACGCCCGCAATGCAGCACGCCGGCAATATGCCGAACGTACCGCAATTAATGCACCAATGCAGGGCTCTGCCGCTGATATTATTAAACGTGCCATGATTTCAGTGGATAGCTGGTTGATCAAAAATAAAATAAATGCCAAATTAATTATGCAGGTGCATGATGAGCTTGTGCTTGAGGTCGCTGCAGAAGTTGTTGATACTGTGAGCAGTGAAATCGGTCACATAATGTCTGCGGCTGCGGAACTTGCTGTACCCCTGATCGTTGACATCGGCACAGGCAAAAATTGGGACCAGGCGCATTGAACCCATTTATGCTGTAATTATTACATTGACAGAATTTTTTATCGTTTAAAGATCCTTATGCTAAGATCTGGTTAGTAACCCATGGGACCGAAATAACCCACAATTCAAACCCTGCGCTTCGTTCACCTCGTATTCCATTATCAGTTCCAAGGACACATGATGCTTTTAATCCCCGCGATTGATATCAAAGATGGCCGGTGTGTACGCCTGCGTCAGGGCCGCATGGATGAAGAAACGATCTATAGTGAAAATCCACTGGATATGGCCAAACGCTGGATTGAGGCGGGTGCCAGACGGTTGCATATCGTTGATCTGGATGGCGCCATTGCGGGCAGGCCGGAGAATGCAGACATTATCCATGAAATAGCCGAAACCTATCCGGCCATCCCGGTACAGGTCGGGGGCGGAATACGTGATGAAGATACCATTCAGACTTACCTCGATGTGGGAGTGAGTTATGTCATCGTCGGGACCAAGGCGGTCACCACCCCGCACTTTGTATCCGACATCTGTCTTGAATTTCCAGGCCATATCATCGTTGGCCTGGACGCAAAAGACGGCAAGCTCGCCACCAACGGCTGGTCTAAACTGTCACATCATACTGCTGCTGATATGGCCCAACGGTTTGAAGAAGACGGTGTGGCCGCCATTATCTTTACCGACATCGGCCGGGACGGCATGATGAACAGCGTGAATATAAAGGCGACTGTCGAAATCTGCAGGCAGGTGACTATTCCGGTCTTTGCCTCCGGCGGGGTCACCAATATGGATGATATTCGCGCCCTGTGTAAAGCGGCCGATGAAGGTATTGCGGGGGCAATCACCGGTCGCGCCATCTATGAGGGCACTCTCGATTTCGCCGCCGCGCAAAAACTGGCAGATGATATCTGCGCCACCTGAACAGTAATAAATAAATGAGTCTGGCCAAACGCATCATTCCCTGTCTGGATGTTGACGCCGGACGGGTAGTTAAAGGCGTTCGCTTTGTCGATATCCGTGACGCCGGTGATCCGGTTGAGGTAGCCCGCCGCTACGATGAACAGGGGGCAGACGAGATTGCCTTTCTCGACATCACGGCGAGCAGTGATGAGCGTGATACGATGGTCCATGTGGTGGAAGCGGTCGCCAGCCAGGTATTTATCCCATTAACCGTGGGCGGGGGCATTCGCACGCTGGATGACATTCGCCGCATGCTGAGTGCAGGGGCAGACAAGATCAGTATCAATACCGCGGCCGTAAACAATCCCGATCTGGTCAGCGCAGCCTCTGGCCGGTTCGGCTCCCAGTGTATCGTCGTGGCCATTGATGCAAAGCGCGCCGCTAGTGGAACCCCGTATTGGGAAGTCTTCACCCATGGGGGGCGTAAATCCACCGGCATCAATGCAATCGAATGGGCGGTGGAGATGGCGCGGCGCGGCGCGGGGGAAATACTACTGACCAGTATGGACCGGGACGGGACCCGCGACGGATTTGATCTTGAGCTGACCCGTGCCGTGAGTGAGGCGGTAACAATCCCGGTCATTGCCTCCGGCGGCGCCGGCACACTGGAACATCTGGCGGAAGGCGTGATCAAAGGCAAGGCCGATGCAGTCCTGGCCGCCAGTATCTTTCATTTCGGTGAATACACCGTGCACGAGGCCAAATCCATGATGAAGCGGTACAA
>JAENIZ010000081.1 GCA_016844485.1 Gammaproteobacteria bacterium
TTTTCTATCTCCACCCTATTGTAAGTACATTCTATAGTTATTTAAACCGGATAATATTTTTTATTGAAGTATAACTTATTGTTTTTAATATAAAATATTTAATTTTGTCAATACTGATGTTGCTTGAATAAAATATGTTTACAGGTTACTTGTTATATTGAGATATTACAGCAAGGTGATCATAATCAGGCAGAGAAATAACACGCCAATGCCATCGAAGATCAGCAAATTTGCCAGCGCTTATTTTTCCATATCAGCAGTCGGTTTGTATCTGGTGTTGTCCTTAAGTAATACTGTATCTGCGTATGAAGTTTACCAATATGTGGTCCCGGATTCCGAACTTCGCATTTACCCCACTGATTTGTCGTTGGCAATGCGTCATCAGCATGCGGCCTTGAACCAGATTGCAGAAAAAATGCAGGCCGGGACCACGCAGGACCTCGCGGATTTTGCCAGAATATCACTCCACGAGATGGCCGGTTTATTTGAAGAAGAGGCCATGCGCACTTTCAATGGTGAAACCGTTTATATTCGAGAAGGCACGAGATTAAACCGATGGCGCAGTGAAACGCTTTCCTACGCACAACATTTGTATAATGTTGCCGATACCATCACGCCATTGACTTCTATCAAGTTGTATATTGAAAATACCGGTGAACTTCATTTTGTGATCGAGGGCGACTCTTTTATCCTGAGCAGCCCGTTAATAAGAAGTCCAAAGATACTGGATGAGAGAATTATCAACTCCATTTGCCGGGTTAAATCCTGTGATCCGGATGTGTTAACTCATAACATGGAAGAAAACACAAGAACGATCATCGTACAGGCCAATTGGGAGATAATCGAAGGTAACGCACCGGAATTTGTAACAATCGATGGGCTGCATTTTGTTTTCAGCGATGTGAAAAATCGTTCAGCCAAACAGACCGCCTGCCTGCAAATAATTAAAGAAATGAGATTGATAGCAGATACCCTGAAAGATGCGCATGACAGGGGCATTCATGTTGACTGGGATATTCTGGATATTAAACCATTATATGGAAGTTACGATTACAGAATTACCATTAATCGTTATGGCGATTCGCTGTACGTAAAACAGGTGGAGGACAGTGATTATCAGCAATATTTATACGCCGACGAACTGCTGGCATATGCTGTACGTTAGATTATATTCGAAGATTACTCATTAAATTCAAATGCAAACCAGGTGCCTCTGGGCGGGAGAGGACAAGTTAACTATAAAATATCATGACCGGGAATGGGGTGTTCCCGTGCATCGTGATCGCAGATTATTTGAATTCCTTATTCTCGAGGGCGCCCAGGCCGGACTCAGCTGGATAACAATCCTCAAGAAACGTCAGGCCTATCGTGCTGCATTTGATCGGTTTGACTTCAACAAGATCGCAGATTACAGAGAGAAAAAAATCCAGCAGTTATTAAAGAATGAAGGCATAGTGCGTAATCAGCTGAAGATCAGGGCTGCTGTCCTGAATGCACAAGCATTTCTCAGGGTTTGCGAGGAATTCGGCAGTTTTAACGAATATATCTGGCAATTTACAGATGGTTATCCTGTTACCAATCATCGAAAACGTTTAACGGACATACCTGCCAAAACAGGCATATCAGATGCAATGTCCAGAGATCTGAAAATGCATGGTTTTAAATTTGTTGGGTCTACGATTTGTTATGCCTTCATGCAGGCAACAGGTATGGTCAATGACCATACCATTGATTGTTTCCGTTATAAGGAGATATGCTTGTTAAACAAAAAGTAGGAAAAATTTATATTGGGAGAACGCTATATGAAATACGGGGCAAAAAATCAGTTGATGGGAACGGTTACCAAGATCAAACGTGGCACAGTGATGAGTCAGGTGAATTTTGATATCCCTGCCAAATCATCCATGAGTTCGGTGTTGACGGTGGAAGCGCTGGATGATATGGGGATCAAGGAAGGCGATCAGGTAAGAGTGGTGGTAAAGGCAGTACATGTTTTATTGATTAAGGAATAAGAATTAAGGAACCTCTGATAAATCAGAGGTTCCTGCGGTACAGGGAAGTGCCGCCATTTTCATCGGCCATAGGCGATTGAAAATGAAGGAAAGTGAAAACCACGCTTTTCACTTTCCGTGCTCTGAAAAGTCCAGGATGGACTTATTCAGAATTTTTTAATGCAAAAAAGCCCGGTAAAGACCGGGCTTTTAAATTGTTGGCAATTAAATTTTAAAATACCCCCTTAACCCTTCCAGTTTTAGTATCAATATCGATACGTCGAAAGGCTGGATCTGATCCGGTTCCAGGCATCAATTTAATATCACCTGCAACCGGACAGATAAATCTGGCACCGCCATACGTAAGGAAATCCCTGATAGGAAGCGTCCATCCTTTCGGTACCCCTTTAAGAGCAGGATCATGAGATAAGGACAGATGTGTTTTCACCATCATAGTGGTGTAGTCCTTATATTTTGGATCCTTTTCAAACTTTTCTGCCTTTGCTTTTGCTTGAGGTGAGTAACTGACCCCGTCCGCACCATAGATTTCCTTGGCAATGAGTTCGATACGTTTACGTAGAGGAATACTGAGTTCATAAAGAAATCTGAAATCAACTTTTTCGTTGCAAGCATCAAGAATTGCATCAGTTAGTTCCAAAGCACCTTCTCCGCCCTTGAGCCAATGTTGTGAGACGGCAACTCGTGCACCTGCCTCTTCACACATTTTCTTGGCGAGTTTTATCTCTTCCTTTGTATCCGTATTGAAGTGATTAATACATACGACGGGGTTAATGCCGGATTTTTTTACTGTATTAATGTGATGAATCAGATTTGACATGCCATCTTCCAACCAGGGGAGATTTTCTTCAAAATATTCCTTGGGGATTGGCCTGCCAGGGACAACTGCCGGCGCACCTGCATTTACGCCATGGTGTTTAAGTGCACGAATCGTTGCTGTTATAACAGATACGTTTGGTATGTTTCCTGAGTGTCGACACTTCACATTCCAGAATTTTTCAAAACCAATATCTGCACCAAAACCTGATTCTGTCACATGATAATCCCCGAGTTTGAGTGCAATCTTGTCTGCGACAATAGATGATTGACCTACTGCAATATTGGCAAACGGACCGGCGTGTACAAAGCAAGGTTGACCCTCAATTGACTGCAGCAAATTAGGATTGATCGCGTCCTTCATCCAGGCTGTCATTGCACCGGCAACTTCAAGGTCTTCTGTTGTAACAGGATTGCCTTTCTTATCATATGCAACAATAATGTCTCCGATTCGTTTTCTAAAATCAGCGAGATCACTGAAAATAGCGAGAATAGCCATCACCTCGGAAGACACCGCAATAGCAAATTTGGAATTCATCATAAAACCATCCATTTTGCCACCAATACCGATAATAATATTTCTGAGTGCCTGGGCACAGAAATCGATTATCCAGCCCATTTCAACATTATCCGGATCGATATCGAGACGTTTAAGATTCAGTTCAGCCAGTTTTGCGTCATCATAATTAAATTCATGTTGCATTCTCGATGTCAAAGCAACCATGGCCAGATTATGAGCATTCATAATTGCATTAATGTCACCGGTAAGCCCCAACGAAAATTCAGTCAGGGGGATACATTGGGATAATCCACCGCCTGCTGCAGAACCTTTGATATTAAAAGTTGGACCGCCTGATGGTTGCCGGATAGCTGCCGTGACCTTTTTCCCGCGTTTACCCAAACCCTGCAAAATACCAAGCGTGGTTGTCGATTTTCCTTCGCCTAGTGGAGTTGGAGTGAGTGCAGTGACTTCGATAAATTTTCCGTCCGGTTTGTCCTTCAGTCGATCTAATATTCGGGCATAATCGACTTTTGCCAAATAGTGTCCGTACGGAAGCAGTTCATCCTTTTCAATTCCCAATTCATCTGCAAGCTGATTCGCTGTTTTCATATTACTTTCTGCAGCTTCTGCTATTTCCCAGTCAGCATGTTTCGTGGGGTCTAGTGGCATAATGAATTCCTCGTTTTGGTTATGAAATAATTATTTTAAACTGGTAATTCTTAAAAGTTGATGTTGTTATCACGTTTATCTTTAAACAATAAAAATGATAACTGCCAAAAATTCGCGTTTTTGAAACATCCCATATCAAACGTGCCGGTTTCTCCTTCAGCTGTTTAACCGGGTATAAATTATTTTAAATTACAGATTCTTATTGATTTTCCATGATGCAATAGCATGTATTGTTATTATATATGCGGGTGGATTGGCCACCATTAGTGTTCTTATTTTAGCGTGTTCGCTGGATATTCTCTAATATCTATCGTATTTAATCCGGTTCAGTCAATGGCGGCATGGAACGGCGTTGCAGGGTGATGATACCTGCGACGATGATCAGGATTGCGCCCGTAAGCGTATAGCTGTCCGGTGCCTCTGCCCAGAAGATCCAGCCATAGATCGCCGCAAAGATCACCGTGCTGTAACTGTAGGGACCTATATATGCAGCAGGGGCAAGGCTGTAACTGTAGGTCAATAAAAACTGTCCGATGGTCGCAGACAGGCCGGCAAAAGACATCGCCAGCGCTGTCTGCCATGTGGGTGTATGCCAGCTCCAGAGTAAGGGTATGGCTGAGACCAGTGTGGAAGTTATGCTGAAATAGAAGACGATCCGCATTGTGGGTTCCGTGCTGGACAGATCGCGAATCGTGACCATCGCGAATGCCGCAAATACAGCGGATATCAGGCCCACCCAGGCCGCCCCCTTGAATATATCAGCCCCGGGTTTCAGGACGAAGCAAACCCCGATAAAACCGATGATTATGGCAAAGACAAGTTTTGTGGATGCCTTCTCTCCCAACCAGATCAGGGCAATAATTGCGGTAAATAGTGGTGAGCTGAAATTCAGTAATACCGCCTCGGCAAGTTGCAGGTGGGCAATGGCGTAAAAGAAACAGTACATGGCGGCCAGACCGGATAACGCCCTGACGATATGTGCAACGGGACGATGGGTGGAAAAGTATCCAAACCCCCTTGTAACTAACAATGGCGATAAAAACAGTAATCCGAAGCCATTTCTTAGAAAGACTGTCATTTCATTGGACAATCCTGCTGAAGAATAGCGCACCGCGACGCCCATGGAGGCAAACATCAGGGCGGCCAGCAGGGTGGAAACTACGGCGCGTATCGGTATTTCGGGTGAATTCAAACTTATCTCCCGGTGTCGGTTGTAAAAGCGAGCTATTCTACATGATCCGGATTACTTGATTAGTCACATCAAGATGGAGAATACAGGGACAATCTGATAGCATGCCGTTCCGTCCTATGGAATTCCGGAACGCCCATAAAATGGTAATTAGCGGTTTGCATGAACCGCCAGGGGCTTCTCTCCACACCATCCAGATGCACTGACCATGACCCGGTTTATTTTTATTACAGGCGGCGTTGTTTCATCACTCGGCAAGGGTATCGCAGCGGCTTCACTTGCCGCCATACTTGAGGCCCGCGGCCTGAAAGTCACCCTGTTAAAACTGGATCCTTATATCAACGTTGACCCCGGGACCATGAGCCCGTTTCAACATGGCGAAGTCTATGTTACTGACGATGGTGCAGAGACTGATCTGGATCTTGGCCATTATGAACGATTTGTCAGGACGACCATGGGCAAGAGTAATAACTATACCGCAGGCCGCATCTATCTGAATGTGATCCAGAAAGAGCGGCGCGGCGATTATCTTGGCGGAACGGTACAGGTCATTCCGCATATTACGGATGAGATCAAGCGTTGTATTATGGAAGGGGCCGGAGACGCGGAGATCGTATTGGTGGAGATTGGCGGCACCGTCGGCGATATTGAATCACAACCGTTTCTGGAGGCCATCCGCCAGATGCGCATAGAACTCGGCAGCGAGCGCACATTGTTTATACATCTGACCCTGGTGCCTTTTATCGCGGCAGTCGGGGAGATAAAGACCAAACCTACACAGCATTCTGTCAAGGAATTGCGTTCAATCGGTATACAACCGGACATTTTGATGTGCCGGACGGAGTCACCGTTACCGGAGAATGAACGTAAAAAGATGGCCCTGTTTACCAATGTCGAGGAGTCTGCCATTATTTCGGCGGTTGATGTCGATAATCTCTACAAGATCCCGCGTTTGCTGCATGCACAAGGTCTGGATGACATCGTCGCGAGAAAATTCAACCTGGATATTCCGCCGGCTGATTTGCATGAATGGGATATGGTTGTCAATGCGATAGAAAATCCGCAAAGGGAAGTCAATATAGCCATGGTTGGCAAATATATTGAACTGGCGGATTCCTATAAATCTCTGACCGAGGCCCTGAAACATGCGGGAATACATACGCGGACACGCGTCAATATTACCTATATCGATTCAGAGAATATTGAAAAGTCCGGTACTCAATGTCTTGAGCATATGAACGCCATCCTCGTGCCCGGTGGATTCGGCAACAGGGGCATCGAGGGAAAAATTGCCGCCACGCAGTATGCCCGTGAACATGCAGTGCCTTATCTTGGTATTTGCCTCGGCATGCAGGTGGCGGTGATTGAGTTTGCAAGGAACAAGAAAAAGCTTAAAGGGGCCAACAGTACTGAATTCGATAAAAATACCAGACACCCCGTCATTGCACTGATTACAGAGTGGCAGGACGCCAATGGCAGGCTCGAACGGCGTGACGAGCAATCGGATCTGGGTGGCACCATGCGCCTGGGTGGACAGCAATGCCGTTT
>JAENIZ010000082.1 GCA_016844485.1 Gammaproteobacteria bacterium
GACGGCGAGAACTGCGGTGATCGCTACCGCGGCATCAAAGGCATTGCCGCCCTGTTCAAGTATTTCCATACCGGCCCGGGTGGCCAATGGATGGGCAGTGGCAATAGCGACCTGCGACGGTTGTCCTGCAGAGACAGATAATGACCAAAACGTGATACAGACAATGAGGAGATGCAGAAATAATCTATGCATGTATGCAGTCGATAATAAACTTCGCGGCCCGAACTTATGTTGTGGATATCAGGATCAGATATTTCCTTTATACCGGTCTATTGCTTGAGACGTTTCTGCAATGCCTGCAATACCAGTGCATGCACAAATTGGCTCACGTCCCCGCCCAAGGATGCGATTTCACGAACGAGACTGGAGGAAATAAAACTCAGGTTTTCAGCCGGCGTGAGAAATACCGTTTCGGCGTCCGGGAATAACCGCCGGTTCATGCCCGCCATCTGAAATTCATAATCGAAATCAGATACCGCGCGCAAGCCACGGATAATTACCTGCGCATCATATTCCCTGACCAGATCAGTCACCAGCTTGTCAAAACTGCAGACCTCAACATTTTTCATTGGTGCCAATACTGACCGCGCCAGGGAAACGCGTTCATCAATAGAAAACAATGTCGATTTTTTCGGGCTGTTTGCAATCGCCACTATAACACTGTCAAACAGGCGGCATGCCCGCATGATCAAGTCACTGTGGCCGTTGGTGATGGGATCAAATGTCCCCGGGTAGATTGCGGTTATCTTCATGAATCGTTATCGCCGATTGTGCCAGTCTTGATCTTACTACATTCGACGGATAAGTGAGTGGTGATCGGTGATTCGTGATTAGAAAAAAATGACCCGTGACCATTCACAAATCACTAGTCACTAATTTACCGGTTCCAGCAACATATAGTTTACCTGTCCGGCAATGCCCTGTTTTTTTATAGTGAAACCTGATGGTATCTGTATGTCCTGTTCCGCTTCAACATAAATCAATGCGCCCGGCCGCAGACATTCATTTTCCTGCAACAGCGCGCAACTTTTTTCAATCAATCCCTGGCCAAAGGGGGGATCAAGAAACACCAGATCGAATTTCTGTCTGGCATGCTGTAACCATTGCAGGGCATCGGACCGCTCAAGGCGTATTCCGGTTGCCCCCAATGTTTCAATATTTTTCTGTAGCTGCTCTGCTGCCAGCGGATTTTGTTCGACCAATACTACGTTCGCCGCACCACGCGAGATTGCCTCAAATCCCAGGGCGCCCGTACCGGCATAAAGATCCAGGCAATTTGATCCATTGATGACAGGTTGCAACCAGTTAAACAATGTCTCCCTGACACGATCCGGTGTTGGCCTGAGTGTCTCCACATCCGGCACCGGCAGTTTTCGCCCGCGCCATTTTCCCCCAATGATGCGAATCCTGCCTGGTCGTTTCAGTGTTTTCTCCGGCGTTATTCTGTTTTCGGGCCTACCATGACAACAACCAGTTTATCCGGTGATAGCCGCCGTTTAAACGCATCCTTGATCTGTTCAACAGTAACACTTTCAACTTTTTCATTAAACGTATCCAGATAGTCCAGAGGCAGCCCGTAAAAACCGATGAGCCCCAGATAACCAACGATATCGCTGTTACTGTCAATACGCAGAGGAAAACCGCCGGTAATATTTTTCTTGGCGGCGTCCAATTCCGCCTGGGTTGGTCCATTTTCAACAAAAGTGTGTAATTGCTTCTGCAGTAACTGCAATGCCTCTTTTGCCTGATCGGTGCGCGTCTGCAAGCCGGCAACAAATGGTCCGGGTTGACGCATCGGTGTAAAATAACTGTATGCACTGTAGGAAAAACCGCGTTTTTCCCGAATCTCTTCAAACAATTGTGACACCATGCCACTGCCGCCCAGAACATGATTGCCGACATACAACGGGAAATAGTCCGGGTCGCCCCGTTTGATCCCGGGTTGTCCCACCAGAATATGTGTTTGTGTTGACGGATGATCAATAGTTATGGTTTTGGCTGCTGTTAATGCAGATACCTCAGGTATCGGAGATGCCTGCTCGCCCTGGGTCATTTCTTCAGTCAGGTCGTTGGCCAGCTGTTCAGCCCGGGCGCGATCCAGATCGCCGACGATGGCGATTACTGCGTTACCGGCGACATAATATTTTTTATGGAACGCGGCCACGTTATTGGTTGATATTTGCGGCAATGATTCCTCTGTGCCTTCACTGGGCACGGCATAGGGGTGTGTATTGAAAACAGCGGCATAAAATGCATCTTTGGCCAGATCTCCGGGTGATTGTTGTTTCTGGCTGATCGCAATCAACGTCCTGTTGCGCTCGCGTTCAAAGGCGTCTTGTGGAAAATCAGGCGAAATGAGCACATGCTTGAAATTTTTCAACGCGGGATCGAGTTTGCCTGGATCAGACATGCTGCGCAGGCGCACCGAGGCAGAATCATTATCGGCATCCTGCCCATAAATTGCGCCGAGATTTTCAAAATTCTGGCTGATTTCATCAGCCGTCAGTCCCGCTGCGCCTTCGGCAAGGAGGACATTAGTCAATAAAGCCAGGCCGGGTTTGCTGTCATCCCGGCTGCTGCCTGCGTCAAATATCATCTGGATATCAACCATCGGCAGTTCGTGGGCCTCGACAAAATAAACACCAGCGCCCTTTTTCGTCTGCCAATGCTTAATGTCGGGTGTGGCGTATGCTGTTGCTGCAAACAACAGCAACAGTAAAATACCGGCCCCCTTAGCGAACATGGTTTAATTCCCCTCTTGCGGGTCTCTTTACTGATTTGTCCAGAGGTTGCGGATCAAGTTCAGCGACAGTCAACCTGTCATCGATCAGATATTTTTTTACAACGGCCTGCACTTGTTCCGCGGTAACTGCCTTAATACGATCGACATATTCATCTGCATTGCGCCAAGACAGTCCTACGGCCTCCAATACTCCGATGATCATGCCTTGATAAAAAATAGAATCCTTTTGATAAATATCGTTGGCAACAACCTGTGCCTTGACACGTTCAAGCTCCTGTTCGCTTACTGCGTTCATTTTCAAATCCTCAAACTCGTCACGCACCGCCTGTTCCAGTTGTTCGATGGTATGGCCCTGGGCAGGGACGCCGCTGATTACAAAAAGATCATCCAGGCGGGAACTTAAATCGTAACTGATGCCGATGGCTGATGCGATCTCGCGGCCGCGCACCAGATTTTTTGAAAACCGCGCGCTGTTACCGCCGTCGAGTATGCCGGTCAGCACCTCCAGTGCATACGGCTCCCATTCCGGGACCTTGTCCGGATAATCCACTGCTGTCTTGAATGCCGGCACCTTATAGGACATCAATAAATAGGGAAGCTCTGCCGGTCTCTTCACCTTGATGCGCTTTATGCCCAGTTGTTCAACTTCCGGCTGGTTATCGACAGTTAGAGTCTCTCCTGCGGGCAGGGAAGCAAAATATTTTTTCGCGAGGTCATGGACTTCTTCTGCAACCACATCACCGACAACAACGACGGTGGCATTGCCTGGCGCATACCACCGGGAATACCAGTTACGCAAATCTTCTATGGACATTTTTTCAAGATCGCTTTCCCAGCCGATCACCGGATACCGGTAGGGGCTGGTCTGGAAGGCCGTGGCTAACATGATTTCGTAAGTATAGGACTGCGGGTCATCGTCGGTTCGCCAACGGCGCTCTTCCTTGACGACTTCGATCTCTTTGGTAAATTCATCTGCGGGCAGGCTCAGATTGCGCATTCGATCCGCCTCCAGCTCAAAACTGATCGGCAGGCGTGACTTTTCCAGGGTCTGGAAATAAGCCGTGTAATCGGCCCCGGTAAAGGCATTTTCCTGGCCCCCGTTGGCCGAGATAATGCGGGAAAAATCTCCGGCAGGGTGTTTTTCCGTCCCCTTGAACATCATGTGTTCAAGGGCATGTGAAACGCCGGTAATACCATCATGTTCGTAACTCGATCCGACTTTATACCAGACCTGCGAAACAACAATCGGCGCGCGGTGATCTTCTTTAATGAGCAACTTGAGTCCATTCTCAAGCATGAATTCCTGTACTTCAGCACGGGCGATCTGTCCGGCGCAAAAACTCATCAATATAAATCCAATAGATAAAACCGCTTTCACCTGATGCCCTCCGGGAGACTGTGCCCGCATGGATAATTTCAATACCATATTATGATTATGATCTGTGGATTGTTAAAACATACGTTAGAGCCTGAATGATCCTGGTAGTTCTTTAAAAATTAACAGGCTGTTGAAAAATGGTAGGATACACGAGTTTTCCAATATCCCTATTGTGAATATGATCTTTGGTTTTAAATCAGACAAGCCTGCCCGCAAAGATCCACCCCGGGAGTCCGTCACCGGAAAACTACGGTCCGGACTACAGCGTACGCGCTCTGTCTTGTTCAGTGATCTTCAGGACCTTCTCCCCGGCAGGAAATCCATCGATCAAAATTTTCTGGATAATCTGGAGGAACGTCTGATCTCGGCCGACCTTGGCATTGACGCAACGGCGACTATTATCAATGCCCTGTCCTCGCAACTTAAACGCAGCGAAATCGATCAGCCGCACATCCTGATACAAACGCTGCACGCAGTGATGCTGGAGATCCTTAAACCGGTAGATCAACCCCTGTGCATACCCCCGGTCACGCGCAAGCCCTATGTGGTACTGATGGTGGGTGTCAATGGCTCCGGCAAGACCACGAGTGCGGGCAAACTCGCCAATTATTTTCTCAACCAGGGACAACGTGTAATGCTGGCCGCCGGAGATACGTTCCGTGCCGCTGCGGTCGAACAACTGCAGGCCTGGGGGGAAAGAAACCGGATTGCCGTCATCGCACAACAGAATGGCGCCGATCCTGCGGCCGTCATCTATGACGCATTACAATCTGCGCGGGCGCGTGACATCGATATCCTGATCGCAGATACGGCCGGCCGCCTGCACACCCAGGGCAACCTGATGGAGGAACTGAAAAAGGTGCGCAGGGTAATTACCAAATTCGATCCTGCGATTACCCCGGAGTGTCTGCTGGTAATAGATGCCGGCACCGGCCAGAATGCCTTGACGCAGGCCAATCAATTCAATCAAGCTATCGGCGTGACGGGGATCATGTTGACCAAGCTCGATGGCACGGCAAAAGGCGGCGTCATCTTTGCCCTCGCCATGGCCACGGGCATACCGATCCGCTTTATCGGCATCGGCGAACAGATCGATGATCTGCAGGTATTTAACCGCTCTGATTTTGTCACCGCCCTTCTGGCATTACCCGAATGATCCAGTTTACCAACGTCCACATGCAGTATTCCGGCGGGATCGACGCGCTGAAAAATATCAATATGCATATCGAACAGGGGGCGATGGCCTTCATCACCGGGAGGTCCGGTGCCGGCAAAAGCACCCTGTTACGGCTGATTGCATTGATTGAACGGCATACCCGCGGCCAGATCATTGTCAATGGTCAAAACCTGGAACGGGTGAGGCGGGCCCGTATCCCGCTGTTTCGCCGCAACATTGGCTTTATGTTTCAGGACCATCGCCTGCTGAATGATCGGACGGTGTTTGATAATGTGGCCCTGCCGCTGGTCATCGCCGGTCATTCCCACCAGGAAATCAAAAAACGCGTGCATGCCGCGCTCGACAAGGTGGGCCTCCTGTCCAGGGAAAACGCCAAGCCGATTATGCTGTCCGGCGGTGAACAGCAGCGGGTCGGGATTGCGCGTGCGGTCGTACACATACCCATGCTATTACTCGCGGATGAACCGACGGGGAACCTCGACCCTATCCTGTCCTGGGAGATCATGTGCCTGTACCTCGACATGATCAAAAGGATGAA
This sequence comes from Gammaproteobacteria bacterium, assembly GCA_016844485.1. Lineage (GTDB taxonomy): Bacteria > Pseudomonadota > Gammaproteobacteria > Eutrophobiales > Eutrophobiaceae > JAENIZ01. The sequence continues at coordinate 5,837 of JAENIZ010000082.1, forward strand.
AAAGCGGATCATTACCTTGCGTGAAGGCCGGACACTCAGTTACACCGGCGATACGACAGAAGATAAATGAATACACGCCGCGCTCAACCAACAGCACGGTCCAGGTCTCACACTTTTAAACACCGTCTCGTCATGTGGGCCCTGCATCATGTGCAGGCATTCATCTTCAGCCTGGGACAGTTTTGTCGCAATCCGCTCGCAAGTTTCCTGACTGCGGCGGTCATCGGGATCTCTCTGGCGCTGCCGGCGGGCTTTTACGTCATACTCGAAAACGCGCGCCATATTACCTCCGGCTGGGAAGGCACGGTGCAAATCACGGCATTTCTGAAACTGGACATCGACGACGATAGTGCAAAGAAACTGATTGAACAGCTGTCCCAACGCAATGACATTGCGGACGTCCGCTTCATCAGCAGCGCCGAGGCCCTGGAAGAATATCGCCGCCTGTCGGGATTCGCACAGGCGATTGACGCAGTACAGGAAAATCCCCTGCCTTCCCTGTTGTTGATCCACCCGCAGTTGGCCGGGCTGGCGGGACAATCTGCCGATGGACTCCTGAAGGCAGTGCAGGGCCTGCCCGAGG
>JAENIZ010000164.1:0-2137 GCA_016844485.1 Gammaproteobacteria bacterium
CAGACCGGGTATGGTTCGGTCCGGACCGGTGTGGCGCGTAGGAATCAAAAAAGACAGCATCTCCAGGTTCCGTGGGTATAGCTATGTAATCCAGCGCGTCTTCTTCCAGGGGTTTCCATGATTCACCAATAAATCCTTTGTTATGGTGACCAGGAGCCAATTCCAGGCAACCATTCTCCAGTGTTGAGGCATCAATACTGACGAGCGCGGTGATATGTATTTGTGCATATTTATCCCAGCCGGCCTGGATATCCTGGTGGGCCTTGAAGCCATCGCCACCGGGCATCTTGAAATTAATCTTGTCTTTGAACAGGACGGCCTCCTCCCCGAATAATTGCGAAATGGCCCCCTTCATCTTTGCGCCGGAAAAGAGCTTACTGAATCCTTTATGAAAAGGTTCAAAATCCTCCATGCGTGAAAGCAATCGTTGCTTGGGATCCAGCTGGCTTTTCTCAAAGTACATCATATATTTGCCCGGGACCTCGGGATAGTTCGCGACCTCATCTGTCCAGGCCGTAATCTCACGTAATTCTTCGCCAGTGTACAAGCCCTTGACAATAACAAAGCCATCTCGCTTGAAATCATGAATATGTTGTTCAGTCAGCATCGTTTCTTGAGTTCAGTGTTGTTACAGTTGGGCGACCTTATAAACTACATATGACAAGATGACAAGCCAGGGGTTTTCAATATTGATACATCAGCGTCTCATTTGTGTCATTGGCAACGGTCGTTAAGGTGTTGATCGCGGCCCTCATTGCGCATGAGAGTTGATAAAGATGTGATATCTGCCGTGGCGCACAGAATATCTCGACCATTAAACGCAATAAATCAGTTTTCCCATAGACATTGGTATGTCTCAGAACTCTCTCGGGTAAGGCCATATCTGCTTCATCGACGATGGATCGGATGGCAATACAGGGCAGACCGGCATTATGGGCAGTTTTTATAATTGCCGCTGTTTCCATATCGGTTGCACTGGCCCCCGTTTTTGCATGCAAGTCTGATTTCTTTCTGGCCGATGTAAGAATATTTGTCGTTTCGGCAAGCGGCCCGGTACGGATCGTAACTGAAGTCCGGCCCAGAGCTTGAATAATACGTCGCCCCCAGTCACTGTCAGGTATGTGGATATCACCCCGCGTTGAATAAATAATATCCGGAATAAATAAATCGCCTGATCGAAGTTCTTTTACCAGGGCGCCGGCCGTTCCCCAACTGACTAATGCCTTGATATCAAGTGCAAGTAAGCGTTGTGCCGCCTGATGTGCACGTTCAGCTCCCATACCGCAGGTCAGACACACGAGCTGTTGATTTATTCGAACAGGAATATCGAGACCAATCACCTGGTCTGTCAGGCATCTGACCTCTGCCGGGAGCGCCGCAATCAGACCTACGTTCAAATCCGATGTATCAGGTTGCGGTAACGGGCCAGGGCCCACAGCGGAAAATATTTGGTGTAGCCGTGATATTTGAGATAGAACACACGCGGGAATCCAGGTGCTGTATAACATTCATCATGCCACAACCCATCCAGTTCTTGTTGTCTGAGTAAATAATCGATACCGCGACGTACCGCATCTGATCCGGCTTCCCCGGTCGCGAGCAAGGCGAGTAGCGCCCAGGCAGCCTGAAACGGCGTACTCATGAATGGCCGCCTGTGTTTTGGCGGATAATAACTGTCATTACTTTCGCCCCAGCCGCCATCTTCATTCTGCATACTCTTAATCCAGGAGACAGCTCGACGGATGTATTCCTGTTGCGGGTCTTCACCCGCCACTTCCAATGCGGTCAGTACCGACCATGTCCCATAGATATAATTTGTACCCCAGCGTCCGTACCATGAACCATCTTCTTCCTGATCCTCTATGATGTATTTAATCGCTGTCTTGATGTTATGGGTATATTTTACTTTATCGGCAACATACAACAGGGCGATACATCGGCCCGTCACGTCTGCAGTCGGGGGATCCAGTAATGCACTGTGATCGGCAAATGGGATCGCATTCAGGTAATACTGGGTATTATCAACTTCGAATGAGCCAAAACCGCCATTACGCGACTGCATACCGGCAGTCCAATGAGCAGCACGGTCAATAGCTTCAGCATACTGTTCTTTATCTCCCCGGTGCATGGCCCAGGC
>JAENIZ010000164.1:2166-4083 GCA_016844485.1 Gammaproteobacteria bacterium
CAACCATGGAGGTATCATCCAGATCAGGATAGTGGTAATTACTGTATTGAAACGCCCAGCCACCCCCTTGTAAATGCGGGCGCACGCTGCGCCAATCACCCGGTTCATCACTGAGTTGTCTGTCGCGTAACCAATCCAGACCTTTCTTGGTCTCTGCGGAATTTCCTGAATCGACCTCAATCATGGTCTGACAGGCAAGGGCCGTATCCCAGATCGGAGAGACACAGGGCTGGCAGTAAATTGAATTTCCCCTGCGCACGAGCAGGTTATCGATTGCCTTTCTTGCCTGATTACGTAACGGATGGTCTTTCGGGTACCCCAGAATCACCAGCGATTCATAGACGTTGACCATTGCCGGGAAAATACCGCCAATCCCGTGGTCTTCATTCATGCGTTGTAAGAACCATTGTTCACACTTGCGGATTGAGATATTACGAATAAACGCCGGAACCAGTTTCTCTATAATACGGCCGACGTGATCAAGGAGCAAAAACGCCCTGCTTAAAGAAGTGGTCACACGAAAATAATGCTGCTCGTCTTCAGGCGGAATAATAAAGAGTTCACGTATATCCACTCCCCGGGGATTCGCCGCGGTTGGTTTTAAGGTACAGAGGACAAACAGCGGTACCATGACGGTACGTGACCAGTAAGACACCTTGCTGATATGAAACGGGAACCACTTGGGTAACAGGATAACTTCCGCCGGGATAAACGGGGTTGCGCGCCATGGAACCTGTCCGAAAAGAGCGAGTGTGATGCGGGTAAATACATGACAGTTTGCCGCACCACCATGGGTGAGGATCGCATTCCTTGCCAGTATCATGTGATCGTCATTCGGATCATCGCCTACGAGTTTAAGCGCGTAATACGCCTTGACTGAACAGCTTAAATCAAAGACGCCACCATGATAGAGAGACCAGCCGTCGTGATCATCCTGATGTTCACGCAGGTAGTTTGCGATCTTCTGTTCCAACTGATCATCGATCTCCCCTACAAAATGACTCATCAGGATATATTCCGCAGGTATGGTGCAGTCCGCTTCCAGCTCATAGACCCAGTGACCATCGGCCTGTTGTTGTTTCACCAGGGCGTCCCGGGCAGCATGGATGGCATCATCCGGGCTGAGCGGGATCAGCCTGCTGACAATATCGACAAGAGCAGTACTGCCTTCGGCCTCGGTCAATTTATAGCTTGGTTTTACCGGCGGCATGACGTTATATCTTGGTGAAAAGAGGACTTGGAAAAGTTGTGAGTGTGGAGGCGGGAAAGAGGTAAGTTGAGCCGAATACGCATGACATTCACCGAACTTCCCCCTGATATTATTAATTATTACCCTTATATCGCGCTGCAACTAGTATTATCTAGTTTCTCACGAATAGCGGTTACGGGCAAATTCCTTGAGGTCAAATCAAAGAGCAGTCTCAAGACCCTGTCATAGCGGGCAAAAAGGCTGGTAATCAACACCGTTATCTTGACACTCCGGCGCGAAATCTTGACCTGGGTTCCATTACTGAAATCACGTCGATTATTGAGCTTATTGAGCGTCAATACGGCCATGCCCAGGGCCCAGAGACAGAAGCGCCGGATCCCGGTCTCGTGGGGCGGTATTATAAGGGTATAGTTCAAGGCATCCCGCAGGTGGTCGCGTGCTACGGCAATTAATTGTCCAAGCCCCCGATGAAATCTTTCGTCCCGGCAACCCGGCTGCAAATCGATCAGATTAAACCCTGCATTCAGGAAAATATCCCGGGGCAACCAGCAAGCGCCTCGTTTCCTGTCTTCCCAGATATCCTTGAGTATATTGGTCATCTGCAGTCCTTGGCCGAAGGAGACGGCAAGCTGCATCAATTCATTTTTGTGGGAATTGATCTCTGCGGAATAATCACAGAATAATTCCGTCAGCATCTCGCTAACGAC
>JAENIZ010000083.1 GCA_016844485.1 Gammaproteobacteria bacterium
AATTCAATCAGTCTCTAGTGATGGTATTATCTTCCCTCACCCCAGCCCTCTCCCGGAAGGAGAGGGGGGTTCAGCCTCTTCCTTTGAGAGGCTGCGCGTTGCGCAGGTGAGGGTATTCTTTATAACTCCATATCGTTACGATCTGAATTATGAGCTATCAAGTACTGGCAAGAAAATGGAGGCCGCGGTTCTTTCCAGAGATGGTCGGGCAGACGCATGTGCTGCAGGTCCTGACCAATGCGCTGGATAATAACCGCCTGCATCATGCCTATCTTTTTACCGGGACACGCGGGGTCGGCAAGACCACGCTTGCGCGGATACTCGCCAAATGTCTGAACTGTGAGCAGGGTGTCAGCTCGAAACCTTGTGGTCAATGTTCTGCCTGCACCAGCATCGATGAAGGCCGTTTTATTGACCTGATCGAAGTCGATGCGGCATCCCGTGCCAAGGTGGAAGAGACACGTGACCTGATGGATAACGTGCAATATGCACCGGCAATGGGCCGTTACAAGGTATACCTGATCGATGAGGTGCATATGTTTTCCGGTCACAGCTTCAACGCCTTGCTGAAGACGCTGGAAGAACCACCCCCCCATGTAAAATTTCTGCTGGCGACCACAGAGGCCAAGAAGATACCTGTTACGATCCTGTCACGTTGTCTGCAATTTAATCTGAAGCTTTTGAGTGTCCAACAAATCGAACAGCAACTTGCAAAGATCCTGGATGCAGAAGGAGTGGAAAGTGACCCCGCTTCACGGCATCTCATCGCTGTTGCCGCGGAAGGTAGTTTACGTGATGCCCTGAGTTTGCTGGATCAAGCCATTTCCCACGGCGGAGGTTGCCTGCAGGAAACCCAGGTCAGGGCCATGCTGGGGACGATCGACAGCCTTGAACTTACGGAATTACTCGATGCACTGATTACCGGTGATGCAAAGGGTGTGCTGGATCGCGTGGATCACATGGCGGAGCACGCGCCGGATTATGATGCCGTGCTGGTGGAACTGCTCTCCATGTTGCAGAAAATTGCCGTATGCCAGTTGCTGGCTGGCGACACAGATAATCCGGATGAAGACCCAAAGATACAGGCGATGGCTGCGCGGATCGGCAGCGAAGATGTGCAACTTTATTATCAGATGGGCCTGATGGGACGGCGTGATTTGTCGCTGGCACCTGATCCGCGTACCGGTTTTGAAATGACGTTAATCAGGATGCTGGCATTCAGACCTGCAACACCTGTATTACTTAATCAGACAAAAACAGTGACTTCCCCATCAGAGACAGCTGCAAAGAGAGCAGAAACACAAACATTACCGCAAGAAAACCGGAAAACTGAAGAGATCAGTGCGAATGGAATGACTAATCCTGATGACTGGCGCGATATTATAGACCAAATGGCATTGGCTGGTCTGGTCAAGGAAGTGGCCGGCCATTGCGTATTGAAAGAGCATACCAAAGAGAAAATCCATCTTGTATTATCACCTGCACAGGAACATCTCCTTAATCATACACAGAAAGATCGTTTACATGCTGCATTGAAGACGCGATTCGGTGACAACATAAAAGTTATTATTACCGTTGAAGATCCCAATGCAGAGACGCCTGTGCAGAAGAAAGCACGTGAAGAGAAGGAAAGACAACTGACTGCAGAACAATCTCTGAATAGAGATCCAAATGTTAAAGCCCTGCAGGATATGTTTGGTGCAACACTGGATGTGAAATCCATTCGTCCTGACAGTAATTAGTTTTTGACAAGAGGTAGATGATTGAGATGAAAGCCGGATTTGAAAATATCATGAAGCAGGCGCAGAAGATGCAGGAGGATCTGCAAAAAGCCCAGAAAGAGATCGCAACTATGGAAGTGACCGGCGAATCAGGCGCCGGCCTGGTCAAAGTGACAATGACCGGGCGGCATGATGTTAAACGAGTAAATATTGATCCCAGCTTGATGAGTGATGATAAAGAAATGCTTGAAGACCTGCTTGCCGCCGCCGTCAATGATGCCAACCGGCGTGTTGAACAAATGATGCAGGAAAAGATGTCCGGTCTGACCGCCGGGATGGGCCTGCCGGCAGGGATTAAATTGCCCTTCTGATTGATTGCCATAAATGTCTGAATCTTCGTACCTGGAAAAATTAATCAATGCCTTGCGCTGCATGCCTGGCATCGGCAAAAAATCAGCTCAGCGTATTGCCTATCATTTGCTGCAACGTGATCGCGATGGTGCGCGACAGCTGGCCGGGGCCCTGAATGATGCTATGGACAAAGTCGGTCATTGTGAGCGTTGCCGGACTTTCAGTGAAACGAAGATTTGCCGTTTATGTTCAAGCCACAAACGTGATCCGTCGATGATCTGTATCGTTGAAAATCCGGCGGATGTTTATGCCATCCAAGAAGCCGATTATCGGGGGCGTTATTTTGTTTTGATGGGGCACCTGTCGCCACTCGATGGTATCGGACCCGAAGATCTTGGCATAGACAAACTGGCTGCCTTGCTGGACGAGGGTGAAATCAAGGAAGTGATACTCGCAACCAATTCAACGGTGGAAGGCGAGGCCACGGCGCATTTTATCGGCGAGATGGTCAGAAAACGAAACCTCCGTGCGACACGCATCGCACATGGCATACCCATGGGGGGTGAACTTGAATATGTCAACAGCAGTACGATATCGCACGCACTTGCAGGACGGAGGGAAATATGATTATTCCATTCACTCTGTGCTTATTTAATATCTCCAGCTACCTTTTGACGGAAGGTTTCGCCTTGCCGATATGTAATTAGTGATTGGTAACTAGTTATTAGTAACAAATCACACGCCGCTCTTTGTCATCCTGACATCGCGGCATTTGTGCGGTCGCTCTTTGATATCCATATCATCGCGACATTCGTGCATCCGTGCACATCATCCTGCACTTCATCACCAATCACTCTCATTTAATTTCAAACAGGTAATACGTTGCATTTAAATAGGCGGTAACATCACTGATGTCCTCGTCTAACCATGTCAGATCGTTGGCAAGTTCGCATTGCCGAATCTGTTTTTCGAGTTGTGCAAACGATTTGATCTTCCGATTATCGCGAATATAAATGTCAGGTGTATGACAGCGCATACAGTTTTCTTCATGCAAGCGTTTGCCGTTATTCAGATCTTCACCTTGTACCAGTGCGGCTGCTGTTAGAATACCCAATCCCGTCAATGAAGAGATAAACTTCATTTGTTTTGTTCAGGCTGCTTTCGTTGAAAGATGTGCGATCCTGATGGGCGCAGGCGGGTGTGAATAATAAAATGCAGAATACAAGGGATCGGGTGTCAGGGTGTTGGCATTTTCCTTGTAAAGTTTTACCAGCGCCTGAATCAAATGATGAGTCTGCGCCTGGGCCGCCGCAAAATCATCGGCCTCAAACTCATGCCTGCGCGAGATATGTGAAAACACGGGTTGCAGGAAAAATGTAAAAACAGGCGCTACCAGAACGAATAATAATAACGCAATGTAATTTGAAGGTTCAGTGATTCCCAGGCCGTGATAAAACCAGGGCATGTTGATCAACCAGCCAAGCAGCGCAAGCCCGGCAAAAAATACCAGCCCCAGAGTAATGATACGTTTGGTGGTGTGATTACACTTGAAATGGCCCAGTTCATGCGCGAGCACCGCTTCAATCTCATCCGGACTGAGTTCATCCATCAAGGTATCAAAAAATACAATACGCTTGCTCGTCCCCATGCCTGCGAAATAGGCATTGCCATGAGTGGATCGTGTTGAACCGTCCATGACAAAAATGCCCTTGCTGGTGAACCCGTTCCGGGTGAGAAGATTCTCAATACGTTTACGTAATTGTTCATTTTGCAGGGGACGGAATTTATTGAACAAGGGAGCGATAAAGGAAGGGTAAACCCACATCATTAACAGACTGAAAGCAAGCCACGTCAGCCAGACGTAGAACCACCACAGGGCACCGGCATTATTCATGATCCACAATACCAGCATGATTATCGGCGTGCCTATCAACAGGAAGAGAATGGCATTCTTGATAAGGTCGGTGATAAACAGTTTTGGTGTGGATTTATTAAAACCAAAACGTTGTTCCAGTCTGAAAGTGCGATAAATCGACATCGGCAGGTCCAGTATTGCAGTGATTACCATGCAGGAGATCAGTACGCCGGTGCCGGTAGGGATCTCATTTAAATCCAGGGTACGCCATGTGCTGTCAAGTAACTGCAATGCGCCACCCTGTGTCCAGATCAGTAAAAAGACTATGCCCAGAATCAGTTCAAACAAACCGGTTTTTACCTTGGCCTGTGTATAGTCCGCGGCTTTTTGATGGGCTTCGAGCGGTATCTTGCCGTTGAAGGTTGCCGGGACAGCATTTCGGTTTTTTCGAACATGGGTGATATGCCGTTGTGTAAGTATCCATTGAGTGGAAACACTCAATACAATGGCAAAAAGGAAAATCCAGGTAAATTCATTCATATTAATTTATGTATCAACATGTTCATGGTTTGAATTGTGTTTACTCTATCAGATACTCCATATTATGGTTAGAATGATATCTGTAAAGCATAACAGGCGAATCTATATCTATGGCTCAATCACCGGAAAATTTAATCTGGCTCGATCTGGAGATGACCGGTCTTGATACTGACAATGATTATATCATTGAGATTGCGACAATCATTACAGACAATCGGTTGAATATTCTCGAAGAGGGTCCTGCAGTTGCGATTCATCAGGATGACACAGTATTGCAGTCCATGGATGACTGGAACACCAAACAACATGCAAAATCAGGTCTTATTGACCGGGTCCGTAACAGCCGTTATACCACTGCCGATGCTGAACGGCTGACATTAGCGTTTGTTGAAAAGTTCGTTCCGCCTAAAATATCACCCATGTGCGGTAATAGTATCTGCCAGGATCGCCGTTTTCTGCACCGGCTGATGCCAAAACTTGAACAGTATTTTCATTACCGCAATCTCGACGTGAGTACTGTCAAGGAACTGGTAAAACGCTGGTATCCTGATAAGAAACAATTCGAAAAGGAATCGTCACACATCGCAATAGAGGATGTCCGGGATTCCATCAGCGAACTCAGGTTTTATCGGGAAAAATATATTAACTGCAGTTAATGTCCTGCCATGCAGAGCATTTCATCACAACTTCCGGATAAACTGTATCGCGCCGAACAGGTGCGAGAAATGGATCGGGTTGTAATCGAGAATTGTAAAATATCCGGACTGACATTAATGGAGCAGGCCGGATCCGCGACTTATCTGGTGTTGCGATCTACCTGGCCCGATGCAAAAAAAATCACCGTATTGTGTGGCAGCGGCAATAACGGCGGCGATGGTTATGTATTGGCGCGACTTGCGCACGAGGCTGGTTGTATTGTCAGACTCCTGCATATTGACACGTTGGAACGTTTACAGGGTGATGCGCGGCAGGCTGCAGACGCCTTGATCGCCACGGGATTGAAGCCCGAAACATTTACCAGAGAAAAACTTGCTGATGCGGATGTACTAGTGGATGCGCTATTTGGTACCGGGCTCGACCGGGAGGTCGTTGGCAAATTAAAAACGGTAATTGATGCTGTCAATGCACTGGATACGCCGGTATTGTCCATTGATATCCCTTCGGGCCTGAATGCCGATACCGGACGGGTCATGGGTGTTGCGGTAAAGGCGAATCTCACCATCAGTTTTATCGGATTGAAACAGGGTCTTTTCACCGGTGTGGGCAGGGAATATGCAGGCAAGATAATGTTTGAT
>JAENIZ010000084.1 GCA_016844485.1 Gammaproteobacteria bacterium
CAGGCGGCGCAGCAACGCAGTATCGGCGAAAAAGTGCCTGCTCAATTAGCCGGTCCAGCCGAGACCCGAGCTAACACAGTTGATAGATAAAAGTAACGGTATCAAATCATCCAGCCGGTCCTTTTTATCTTTCCTGTTTCGGAACTGTTTTACCAGTTTCACCTGCTCGAGTCCTGCCTGATGTAAAATAGCACTGCGCCGATTCAGTTTTCGGTTAAACCGTTTGAATCGTACACAAAGCTGCTCCTCATTTGTAATATTCAGCACCATGGTTTTAGTGCGCTTAAATTCATCTTCGATCAGGGAAAATATTTCATTTCTGATATTTTTATCCTGGACAAGATCGGCATATTGACGTGAAATCTCCAGGTCAACCAGTGCCAGGGTCTTTTCAACTTCATCAATGATCAACCGGAACAACCGGGATTCGTTAAACATTTGTTGTATCAGGGCTTTACCCGCTTCACCCCGTACCTTGATGAAACTTTCCAGTGCGGTACCCACACCATACCAGCCGGGCACAAGGTGTCGATTTTGGGTCCAGGCGAAGACCCAGGGAATAGCGCGCAGATCAGCTAGGGTCTTTGCACCAAAGCGCCGGGCGCGATCCGATATTCATCCTGGCAAGTTCTTCTACGGGACTTGCCGCACTATAGTAATCCACCAGACCTTCAGTCTCGGCGAGTTTCCGGTAATTGGCATAGGCCAGACTCGATAATGCCTCCATCGCCTCATGGAATTCCTGGTTGGGTTTCAGTTCATCTTCATTCAATGAATTTAATGTATGCTCAAAGACGCTCGCGGCCAGGAGTTCCATCTGGTATTGGGCAGTGCCTTCATTGGCATATTTGGATGAAACCACTTCACCCTGTTCGGTAATGCGCATCTGACCGTGAACGGACCCGGCGGGTTGCGCAGCGATGGCCTTTCCTGTGGGTGCCCCGCCACGGCTGACCGATCCACCCCGGCCATGAAAGAAAGAGATTGGAATTTTACATTCTTCACTAACGCGGGTAAGGCTTGCCTGTACCTTGCTCAATTCCCAGTTCGCCGTGAAATACCCGCCATCCTTGTTGGAATCCGAATAACCGATCATCACCTCCTGTACCCTGCCCTGATCCTTGACCGAACGCCTGACGACCGGCGTATCCAGTAATTCCTTCATCATCACCGGTGCGCGACGCAAATCATCAATCGTCTCGAACAGGGGTACGATGGGTAACCGGCAGCTTTCAGTACCTCCCTTGTCTACAAACAAACCGGCGTATTTTGCCAATAAATAAATACCCAACACATCGGCGACTGATTGTGTCATGCTTAAGATAAAGTGACCGAATGCCTCGCGATCCAGTTTATCCATCATATCGGCAACTAACAGAAATAAACCAAATGTAGATTTGGCCGATTCATGCTGAATAACAAACGCCGGTAATTTATCCAGTGGCCGGGCGAGTTCTGCTAACAACCAATTCTTCCACTCATCAGAATCAGTTGCTGGAGCATTGTCTTTGGCATTAAGTTCACGCCATATACAAGCCAATGTGTGATTTGTAACGGTTGTATTTTCCCTGAGATCAAGCCGGATTGTCCGGAAACGAAAGGCCTCTGCCTCACGCAGAAGTGGAGTGACTAATGATCTGGCGAGATTTGCGCAAGCAGCCTCTTTAAGTCCCTTTTCCATTGTTTTTAGATCGCCAATAAATTCATCTGCACTTTTATAATGAAATTTTGATGTTCCGTTATTTTCCTGTCTTGAAATCGTGCCCCCCATTTTCATCATCATACAAACGGCATATTGCCGGAAAACCTCGCCAGGATTCCTGGATGACAAGAATTCTTTCTGGCCGGCTTCAGCAAGCAGTTTATTTAATGATGTCTCAAAATCTTTGGAAAGATTTACTGCATTTTTTGTTACGCTGATTTTTTTGATGATGTCGTTCAGTTTTCTTTGATGATGATGCAACACCATCCGCTGATTCTTCAATAGCGTATCCCTGGTAACTTCATTCGTGACAAACGGGTTACCGTCCCGGTCACCGCCGATCCATGAGCCAAACTGGAAAAAGGGCGGGAAGGAAAATTCATGTCCGGGATAATGATTTTCCAATGCCCACTCCAGGCGATCAATCAATTCAGGCACTCGCTCAAACAGCGCCTGTTCAAAGAAATGAAGTCCCCAGGCAACTTCCTGTGCAACGGATGGTTTTTCCAGGCGGAGTTCTCCCGTCAACCACAGCAGATCAACTTCATTTCTCAGGGCACTAATAAAATTCCGGCGTTCGCGCGGGGTCCATCGCTCGGCCTCAAGGCGATAGAGCAATACGTATATGCGACGATGAATTTCCAGAACCGTAACTCGTTTTGCCTCGGTGGGATGCGCCGTAAGAGTTGGCCGGATACGGGCATTATCAAGCAGTGATTGAATATTTTTCGCTGTGACTTCTGCATCCCTGGCACGTTTAAATACATAAGCAAACATACCCGGTACCTGTTCAAGCCCGGCTGTTTTTTCCGCCTGGCGCCGGCGGCGCATACCGGCATTTTCTTCAGCCACATTCAGTAACTGAAACCAAATACCCCACGCCTGTAATATGCTGAGTAAAATATCCTTATCTTCAGGGACGGATGATTGACCGTTAAAGACGGGAAGAATGGCCGGTTTACGTATGGCAATAACCGAACATAGTTGCTCATTAAGAAGTGCAACAATTTCCCTGGTATATTTCGCTGCGGCGGCATCAAGTTGATCTGCCGCAAGAACGGGTTCTTCAGAAACTTCCGGAACTTGTAATTGATCAATCACACAACGCGATCACGCGGTTTTTCACCATTGAAGTACGCATTGACATTTTCAATTGCACGCATGCCCATTGCAACGCGGGTTTCCATGGATGCACTGCCCAGATGCGGAAACAATACAACATTGTTCATGGTGAGAAATTCTTCCTGCACCTTGGGCTCGCCTTCATAGACATCCATACCTGCTCCTGCAATGGATCCATTTTTCAGCGCATTAATCAATGCCTTGGGATCGATAACGTCACCGCGGGCACTGTTGATTAGAAACGCGCCGGGTTTCATCAGGGCAAGACGTTCTTTGTTGATTAAATGATAAGTCTCTTTGCCGCCGGGACAATGCAAAGACACAAAATCCGCTTCTTGCAGTACCTCTTCAATCGTGTTCCGTGATTCAGCCTTCAGATTGTCGATGATTTCCTTCGGTGGCGGATAGGGATCATTAAAAATGATCTTCATGTCAAAACCATGATGGGCCTTGTGGGCCATGGCGCGGGCAATCCGTCCCATGCCGATTAAACCAAGTGTCTTGCCCGTTACCTTGGTACCTATCATGTGGGTCGGCCGCCAGCCGGTCCATTCCCTGTTACGCACATGGCGTTCGCCTTCCCCTGCCCTGCGCGCCACCATGAACATCAACGTCATGGCGATATCGGCAGTACAATCGGTCAACACATCAGGTGTATTGGTAACGATAATCCCGCGTTCCTTTGCGGCATTGAGATCAATGTGATTGAAACCGACGCCGAAGTTGCCCAGGATCTTGCACTTGAGCGGCTGCGCGCTCAGCACCTCTGCCGAGATATTGTCTGAGACCGTCGGGCATACTGCATCAGCGGTACGTAATGCCTCCTGCAACTCAGCAACAGTCATCGGATGATCATCTTTATTAAGCTGAACATCAAAAAGTTTGCTGGCCTCTGCTTCCGCTGCCTCCGGCCATTTACGGGTAATGATAACTCTGGGTTTACTCATAAATTAATTATCTGCTCAACTGACTTTTGCCAATATTTTCTGAACTACAGTACCAAATGAGGCGGGATCGGGGATTACTGTAACACCACATTCCTGCAGTATTTCGACCTTCTCCGCGGCACTCTCGCCGAAGGCGGAAATGATTGCCCCCGCATGACCCATGCGACGTCCTTTTGGCGCAGTCAAACCGGCAATATAACCAATGACCGGTTTCTTCATATTGTCTTTGGCAAAGTGTGCTGCCTCGGCTTCTTGCGGACCGCCGATCTCTCCAATCATGACGATGACCTTGGTCTCAGGGTCTTTTTCGAAACGCTCCAGGTGATCTTTAAAAGAACTGCCATTGATCGGATCACCGCCAATACCAACACTCGTGCTGATCCCGATCTTCAACGCCTTCATTTGTGAAGCGGCCTCATAGCCCAGTGTGCCTGAACGTCCAATAACGCCCACAGGACCCGGCATGTAGATATGGCCCGGCATGATACCCATCATGGCCTTGCCGGGACTGATGGTGCCCGCACAGTTCGGACCCGTCAGTACCATCTTGACTTCGACCTTATAACGGCGCATGTAGCGCTTGACCCGGATCATATCGTGCGACGGAATACCATCAGTGATCGCGACACAATATTTGATGCCTGCATCCGCCGCTTCCATAATACCGTCTGCGGCAAACGGGGCCGGGATGAAAATAATACTGGCAGTGGCGCCGGTTGCATGGACCGCCTCTTTGACAGTATTGAATACAGGCCGATCCAGATGTTTGGTTCCTCCTTTCCCCGGAGTTACGCCACCAACCACATTCGTGCCATATTCGATCATTTCCTGCGCATGAAAAGTACCAATCTGGCCGGTAAATCCCTGTACGATGACTGTTGAATTTTTGTCTAACAAGATTGCCATTGATCTGTCCTCTGAAATTCTTTAATTTTTTCTGGCTTATTTTTTACCGGTTGCCTTTTTCCAGGCGGACACTGCCTTTTCTGCAGCCTCAGCCAGTGTTTCCGCCATGATAATCGGCAGCTTGCTGTCTTTGAGGATTTTTCTGCCTTCTTCAACATTGGTGCCCGACAGCCGGACCACCAGCGGGATCTTCAGGTCAATCTTCTTCACCGCCTGAACTACACCTTCTGCGACCCAGTCGCACCGGTTGATACCGGCAAAAATATTCACCAGCATGGCCTCAACCTTGTTATCAGACAAGACCAGATTAAAGGCCTTCTCTACGCGTTCAGGAGACGCCCCGCCGCCAATATCCAGAAAATTGGCCGGTTCACCTCCGGCATGTTGAATCATATCCATGGTTGCCATGGCCAGACCCGCACCATTGATGATGCAACCGATATTTCCCTCCAGACCGACATAGCTGAGACCGCGATCGGCAGCGCGCATCTCACGCGGGTCTTCCTGCGATTTATCGCGCAGTTCGGAAATATGCGGGCGTCTGAACAATGCATTATCATCAAAGCCCATCTTGGCATCGAGCGCCAGGAGGTGGCCGTCGCCGGTCACAACCAGGGGATTGATCTCTACCATGGTGGCATCCAGATCACGGAATGCACGATAACAACCCAGCAAAGTGGTGACTGCCTGGTTGATAAGAGACTTGTCCAGCCCCAATGCAAAGGCAATTTCACGCGCCTGGAAGGGTTGCATGCCCACAGCGGGTTCTACTGCCACCCGGATTATAGTTTCCGGTTTCTCCACAGCGATTTCTTCGATCTCCATACCACCTTCGGCTGAAGCGACCACAGCGACGCGCTCCATGGCGCGATCCAGGACAAAACCAAGATATATTTCCCTCTTGATATCCGTTGCCGCTTCAATATAAAGGCGATGACATACCTTACCCTGCGATCCGGTTTGTATGGTTATTAATCGTTTACCCAGTAATTCCTCGGCTGCCTTCCAGATTTCATCTTCAGTGCCACATACTTTGATTCCACCCGCTTTACCGCGGGCGCCGGAGTGTATCTGTGCCTTCACCACCCATTTTTCACCGCCGATCTCATGCGCACGGTAAACCGCCTGTTCCGGGCTGTAGGCCAGGCCGCCCCGGGGGATGGGTACACCAAATTCAGAGAGAATTTCTTTTGCCTGGTATTCATGTATATCCACAATCGTTACCTCACTTCAAAGTTCAAGGTTCAAGATTCAAGGTTCAAGGTTTAAAGTTCAACGTTGAACGTTAAACCGTGAACAATGAACATCTGGTGCTTCACTTTTTGCTTTTTTGTTTCGCTGCAATCGCTTCGGCCTGCTTGATGACATTCCTCGCCATGCGTTCAGAGGCGATATCAATCATCTTGCCGTCCAGTTGAGCAGCGCCCTTGCCCGCCTTGGCAGCCTCCTGCAAGGCCTCAAGGATACGCCGGGCGCGCGTTATTTCTTTCTCGGGCGGTGACATCACTTCGTTTGCCAGGGCGATCTGTGAGGGATGGATTGCCCATTTACCTTCGTAACCCAATGCAGCAACACGTTTAGCCGCTGCGCGATAACCTTCCGGGTCATTAAAATCGNNGGCGGCATGCCATTGATCTCCCAGGGCGCCGTCACAATTATAATCCGGGTTCAGACCGCCGATATTTGTCGTGCGCGCGCGCATGCTGGCGGCATAATCAGCCACGCCAAAATGCAGCGCCTCCAGCCGTTTGCTGGCCTGGGCAATCGCCATGACATTTGCTCCGCCCAGCGCCGTTTCAATCAGACACTCAATACCGATCCGTTTCTTGAGACCTTTGGCTGTCTCGATCTGTGTCAACAGACAATCCACGACATAGACATCCGACGCTGTCCCGGCCTTTGGAATTAATATCGTATCCAGGCGTTCACCCGCCTGTTCCACGATATCCACCACGTCACGATACATATAATGTGTATCCAGCCCGTTAATACGGACAGACATGACTTTGTCACCCCAGTCGATATCATTCAGGGCGGCAATAATATTCTTTCGTGCCTGTGGCTTGTCATCGGGGATAACGGCATCTTCGCAATCGAGGAAAATATAATCGGCTTCACTCTTGGCGGCTTTCTCAAACATGCCTGGACTTGAACCCGGTACGGCGAGTTCACTGCGTTGCAGACGCGCGCGGGCCTGTTCGTATTGCGTAAAACTCATGGTTACATCTCCCGGATTATACCGGCCAGAATAATTCGATATTCCATATCAGGCTAGTCTATCTTTTTTCGTACTACACAGATATTCCTGTGCAGCCGCGACACCACTGCCGAGTTTTACCGGGATACCGAGATCTTTCATTGCCATCTCGGCACCGGCAATCGGTGTCAGGATCATCATCTCATTCATGTCCCCGAGATGACCGATGCGGAAGGCCTTGCCGGCGATCTTGGCCAGACTGACGGACAAGGCGATATTGTAGTGTCTATAGGCATGACGGACGACCTCGTTACCATCGAACCCTTCCGGTGTATAGAT
This sequence comes from Gammaproteobacteria bacterium, assembly GCA_016844485.1. Classification (GTDB taxonomy): domain Bacteria; phylum Pseudomonadota; class Gammaproteobacteria; order Eutrophobiales; family Eutrophobiaceae; genus JAENIZ01. The sequence continues at coordinate 7,214 of JAENIZ010000084.1, forward strand.
TGCGCTCACCGTATCCGAATGCCACTTGGGCTCCTTGGCAACCAGCCGGATCCCTTTCGCGCTATTCCCCCACGCCTCCACGGCCTTGCGCACGGCGGTGGCCATGCGATTGTGGCGCTTAAATACGTTCTCCAGACCTTCTTCCAGCAACATATTCACCGACTCGCGCAACCCGCGCAGCAATATGGTCGCGGGCGTATACGGGAAGTAACCATTATCATTCGCCGCGATCATGTCATCGAAGCTGAAAAAAGTGCGGTATAACTTCGCCGTCTTGCGTGCTTCGAGGGCCTTCTGGCTCGCGCAGACGATGCCAAGACCGGTCGGCAGCATGAATCCCTTCTGGGATCCGCTGACACAGAGATCCACACCCCACTCGTCCATGCGGAAATCGATACTTGCGACTGAACTCACGCCATCGACAAACAACAACGCCGGGTGTTTCGCAGCATCCAGCGCCTTGCGCACGCCAGCAACGTCACTGGTCACACCTGTCGCTGTTTCATTATGCGTGGCAAATACCGCCTTGATCTTCTGGTCCTTGTCCTGCTTGAGAATATCCGCATACTTCTCTACCGGTACGCCTTCACCCCACTCGACTTCCAGGGCCTGTACATCGAGCGCATGGCGCTGGCACAGATCGATCCAGAGATTGCTGAAATGCCCGAAGCCGGACATCAATACCTTGTCACCCGGCGACAGTGTATTGGTCACCGCCGCTTCCCAGCCGCCGGTACCGGAGGAGGGAAAGATAAATACCCGGCCGGTCCTGGTCTGAAATATTTTTTTCAGATCAGTAAACAGCGGCAGGGTAAATTTGGGGAAATCAACGGAACGCATATCCTCCTGCTCGATGGCCATTGCATTACGAATACGTTGCGGCACATTGGTTGGCCCCGGAATAAACAGAAAATTACGTCCTGGCATGGTAAGTATCCTCCAGTCTCAGCTCGAAAATAGTTAATAACAAAAGGGGAATATCCCTAAAAAATCCTGATTCTTATTCGGTCAAATTAACATCAATCATGGTTAGTACCATGTCTTTCTTATAATTTTTATATTATCAAGATTATTGTGCAATGCACAACAATATCGCACCCCTTCCTCAGTACCACCGTGCACATTTTAAATGCTAAAGGGCAGGTGTTCAAAAAGTATTACAAACGGGCCGAACAATAAGAACTGGCGGGTGATAACCGCGGACTAGGCGCTTAAACCTGATCGCAGATCCGCCTTGAGGTCCGCAACGTCTTCCAGACCGATCGAAAGCCGGATCAGTCCACCAGTGATGCCTGTCTCGGCACGCTGTTCAGCGGTCAGCCGGTGATGCGTTGTTGTGGCCGGATGGGTAATTGTGCTGCGAGTGTCGCCCAGATTGGCCGTAATGGAAAAGAGCCGTGTTGAATCAATCAAACGCCAGGCGGCCTGTTGCCCGCCTTTTACTACAAAGCTGACGATCCCGCCGTAACCGGATTGTTGCTTCGAGGCAAGTTTATGCTGGGGATGCGATTTCAGGCCCGGATAATAGACCTTCTCGACCTGTGGCTGTTGTTCCAGCCATTCGGCAATCTGTTGCGCATTTTCACAATGGGCCTGCATCCTTATATATAATGTCTCGAGCCCCTTAAGAAATACCCAGGCATTGAACGGGCTCATGGTCGGTCCCGCCGTGCGCAGGAATGCGAACACATCTTCCAGCAGTTTTGTACCGCCGACGACGGCGCCACCGATGCAGCGGCCCTGGCCATCGAGATACTTGGTGGCGGAATGGATGACGATGTCGGCGCCGAGACTGAATGGTTGTTGCAGGACCGGCGTACAAAAACAATTGTCCACGACCAAAAGACAACCATGGGCATGCGCCAGATCCGCAAGCCGTTTGATATCAGCGATCTCGGTCAGGGGATTGGATGGCGTCTCCAGAAACAGCAGGCGCGTTTCGGGACGGATGGCCGCTTCCCAGGCGGCATAATCCGTCAGATCAACAAAGGTCGACTTCAGCCCGAATTTCGACAATACATTATTAAAAAGTACCACCGTTGTCCCGAACACATTACGCGAGACAACGACATGATCGCCCCCTTTTAATAACGCCAGGCAAGTGCTCAGAATGGCACTCATACCGGAAGACGTCGCGACACAACGTTCGCCTCCTTCCAGCGCGGCGAGTCTCTCCTCGAAGGTCCGCACCGTGGGATTGGTAAACCGGGAATAGATATTGCCGGGTTTATCCCCTGCAAACCGCGCCGCCGCCTCGGCGGCATTTTGAAAAACGTAGCTCGAGGTCGCAAATATCAACTCACTGTGCTCGCCCTCAGCGCTGCGCACCTGCCCGGCACGCACCGCACGGGTATTCGGGCCATACAGCTTGGGATCGATCTTGGCCATCATGGTCTCCTATACATTATATGTAGCATGCCCCGGACTGGATCAGTCCGGAACGATGCATGATGCGAGTCACGGGCCCATGAATATCTGGCAATATTTACAGGCACAAAAAAACCCGCATTCGGCTTACGCTAAAGCAGGTTGCTCTCTTTAGCAGTATTTCTAAAGCGCCCGCAAGCTGAATATCAAATCGGCGCATTGGGCAAAAGATAGTGAATATTAGTATATATGTCAATAAACCTGTCCTGCTTTCAGATAAAATAGGCCAGGGTATTTGCAGGGAACATAACGATAACCAGTGAGGAACAACAATTGTCAGCAGTAATTAAACCACCCAAAGGTGGAAAGAAAATATCGATAAAAAACGGCAAATTGACTGTGCCGGACAATCCCGTCATCCCTTTTATCGAGGGTGATGGCATCGGTCCCGATGTCTGGCGGGCGACAGTCAGGGTACTGGATGCCGCTGTTGACTATGCCTATGGCAGCAAGCGGCATATCCAGTGGCTGGAAGTTTATGCCGGTGAAAAGGCCAATGAACTTACCGGCAACTGGCTGCCGGATGAAACGCTGGAGGCATGCCGGGAATATCTCGTTGCCATCAAGGGACCCCTCACCACACCGATCGGCGGGGGTATCCGATCACTCAACGTCGCAATGCGCCAGATACTTGATCTATATGTCTGTCTGCGGCCAATACGGTGGTTCAAGGGCGTTCCCTCGCCCGTCAAAAACCCTGAACTTGTCGACATGGTCATCTTCCGCGAGAATACGGAGGACATCTATGCCGGCATCGAATTTGAAAACGGGACGAGCGAAAATGAACGCTTCCTTGAACTCTTCAAGGAGGCCTTTCCGAATCATTACCAGAAGATCCGTTTCCCTGCCTCTTCCGGCATCGGCATCAAACCGATCTCCAGGGAAGGGACAGAACGTCTGGTCAGGGCAGCGATCAATTATGCTATTACCAATAATCGTAAAAGCATTACCTTTGTGCACAAAGGTAACATCATGAAATATACCGAAGGCGCATTCAGGAATTGGGGATACAGACTGGCCGAGACAGAGTTCGCAAAACAGACTTACACCTGGGATCAATGGGAACGCACCCGGGCGGCAAAGGGCGGCAAAGAGGCGGGCGCTGAACAGGAAAAAGCCCTGAAATCAGGCAAGATACTCATCAAGGATGCAATTGCTGATATTGCCTTACAACAGGTCCTGACACGTCCTGCCGAATTTGACGTGATCGCCACCATGAATCTCAACGGGGATTATCTTTCCGATGCGCTTGCTGCGCAGGTCGGGGGAATCGGGATAGCGCCAGGCGGCAACATCAATTATGACACCGGACATGCTATATTTGAAGCAACTCACGGCACTGCGCCGAAATATACAAATCAGGACAACGTCAATCCCGGTTCATTG
>JAENIZ010000165.1 GCA_016844485.1 Gammaproteobacteria bacterium
CATCGATGCGATTAATGCTTAACAGCAATCCACCCGGAACATTGCCCGTCAATAACAGGGTTTTCCGGCCCAGCCTGGCCACGGTCATGGCTGCCGTCAGCCCGGCGATACCGGCCCCGGCGATTATAATTTCATATTCATCTGCCAATTGTGTTACTCCTAAAGCTCAATTTTTGGTATTAATCTGGTTTGAATTATATCTCATAAATATGAAAGCTATTTTTGAGTATTTCTGACAATTTTCAGATCACGTGCTTCGTTAATCATAGGTTCCGTCCCGATGGACGAGGTACTTTTGTTTCGGCAAAAGTACCCAAAACCATCTGGCGTGATAGCGCTCGGCCTTTGCACTTCCATGTGCACGGCTTCCCTGCGAGGCTGGCAATTTCTGCGGCCGCGTCCACGTGCATATCCAAATGCACGTAGGCCGCTAAATCCGCTGTCCTGCGGATTTACCTTGAAATGATGGACAGGAGTCCGAATGTCGCGGGTGCAGGGATGCACAGGAGCGACCGCTGCGCCTTTCACAAAGTACTTCCATGTACTTTGCCATTTCCATGGCGGACTCCGTCCGTGCAAATCGTCAATCCTGACGATTTGTCGGCGAGCTTGACACGCCAAGTTTGACGGCTCGTCCCTGGCCGTAGAAATGAAGTCTAAGCTGATTGTAGCTGTTTATATGTTGGAGCGATTATTTGGATTTTCTTGATTGGCTGTTCTTGACACTTTCGGGATAAATGGAATTTTCTGTCAGCCATTTGATCGCCCGATACCGCGCCTCGTTGATCGGTTCATCCGGATAGGATGCGAGCATCGCATCAAAGCGTTCGGTCGTGCCTGCATCAAAGCGTTCGGTCGTGCCTTGCTTAAACTCCGGGTGAGTAAAAATGAATAGATCGTTATTCAACATGCCTTGCAGGACACGCTCGCCACATTCCACATGTTCCATCCACGTAGTATCGTTGGGACGTTGCAGCAGCGTTTTTTCAGCTTCCGCAAAACCGCTGTCTTTTTTATATTTATCCGGACGTAATTTGACGCTTTCGCTGATGCTGGTCTGCACGGGTCCGGGACAGAAGGCAGAAACGCCGATATTATCCGTCTCGAGTTCGCCGCGCAGGACTTCCGACAGGCCCAGCACCGCCGACTTTGCGGTAATATAGATTGCGGCGCGCTTCATCGGTACGACGGCCCCCATGGACGAGGTGTTGATAATGTAACCGCCCTCGCCATGTTTCAGCAAATAGGGCAGGAAGATGACGATGCCGTTAATCACGCCACCAAGATTGACTTCCATGCCCCAGTCCCAATCATCAAACTTCGCATTCTTGACGGGGCCGGTCACGCCGACGCCGGCGTTGTTCACCAGCACGTGAATCTTGCCGAATACCCGTTCCGCTTCGGCCGCTGCATTGGCCATAGCCGTTCGATCGGTGACGTCCAGCAACAGGGGATGAACCCGGTCACTCTGCCGTTGTTCAGCGAAATAGCCGATAGCCTCGTCCAGATGATCCTGGCGGATATCGGCCAGGACCACCTTCATCCCGGCCTTGAGGAAAGCTTTGCCGATGCCCAGGCCGATGCCGCTGGCGCCTCCGGTTATAAAAGCGGTTTTACCTGCTATGTCTTGCATGTCGTGTTATGTTTAGATGGAGTTGGAGTAATTAATTGTAGATCAGACTTCCTTTTTCCAGGCAGCGCCCGTGACAGGATGTTTGTAATGAAATGGCAGGACGTCAGTGTCGGGCCATAACACCGGCTCCGGGTTGATGGCGTCCGGGCCGACAGGATTGCCGGGATAGCGATCAGCTTCAGAGAAGAACGGCACGAATTGCGGTTTGGTATAAGCCCAGCCGTCCTCGAAAGTGGCATGAAAGACCGGCCGGTAATTCAGGATCTTGATCTTCCAGATGCCATTTTCCCGGATATAACTGTTTTCATACAGGCCACCTTCCCACCACTGCCGGGTCTGGCCGCCCGCGCTTTCATGCCGGCCGGCCTGCATGCAGCATCTGAACCGGGCCTGTGCGGCTTTGCGGTCAGGTGCGACGTCAACTACATCCTGCATCTGCGCATGGTCGAGCAGGAATCCGTAGACCGGGCCGTTTTTACCACCGGTGAAATTGGTACGGAAGCGGTCGATGTAGAGGCGTCGGGCGCCGGCTTTGCCTTTGAAGATACCGCGCATAAAATGCACCTCGCAGTCCTCCGCGAACAAATCAACCACTTCACTGTACAGGCATTTATCCAGGTAATAACCGTAGATGTGATGCAGCTTCCGTATTGCCTGTTCGTCCTGCAGAATGCAAATCTGATGGGTCAATTCCTCGACTTTTTTTTCCAGCACCTTGATTTTATCGCCGTCACTCATAATCTTGCTCCAGTCGCAAATTCATTATGGATAATATACCACCCACAATGGCATGATTATAGTAAGATATTCCATCAGCGATTCCGGCATTCCAGCATGCAAAATCAATAACAAAAGATCAGTATCATGAGACGACATCTGCACATCAAACTTCAGGATCAATCGGTACGCGCGGAAAACAAGCAAGGTGAAGATCTGGTCAGGGCAGGGCGCTATCTGATCGCCAAAACCCTGCTCGAACAGGGAATAGCCCAGGTCAATCCTTTATCTCCGGACAATCAACTGATATTCAGCGCCGGACCATTCGCCGGCACTAATTTTTCCAATGCTAACCGCATTAGTGTGGGCTGCAAAAGTCCGTTGACCGGCGGCATCAAGGAAGCCAACGCCGGCGGCACCTTCAGTCTGGCGTTGGGGCATCTCGGTATCTGCGGCCTCACTTTGTACGGCACGGCGGACCAGTGGAACGTTATCCATATCGCCAGGGATGGATCGATT
>JAENIZ010000085.1 GCA_016844485.1 Gammaproteobacteria bacterium
TTACAACTGCGCTTGCTTCAGGACAAAGCACTCAGGATTTCCTGATGGCAGATAATCCGGAATTTTTCTCACCGAGTATCGATGAATATAACCGGTTTTTAAGAAGTAAATCATATGTTAATTTTTTCTTTGGTGGATTCAATCCATTTCATTGGCGGATACGTGAATTTTTTATCGCGCTGGAAACATTAAAAGAACCGCCAGGCAGCCCGCTCTGGCCACAGTACTATAGCAATACTGCATACAAACTTGGGCCACATAACATAAAATTCAGCGCAAAATCCTGTAAATCAGGACAGGTGAAATATCTACCAGATAAAAATGACCCTGATTTCATGCGGAAAAACCTGATCAAGGAACTACAGGAAGCTGAAGGGTGTTTTAATTTCATGGTGCAACTGCAGGTTCCGGATAAAAACATGCCTATTGAAGATCCATCGGTCGAATGGAAAGAAAGCGTTTCGCCCTTTGTCACACTGGCAGATATTACCATCCCGGCCCAGGGATTCGATTCTCCAGAGCAAATGCAATTCTGTGAAAATCTGTCATTTTCACCGTGGCATGCACTTGCTGAGCACAGGCCCATTGGTCAATTTAACCGTATCCGCAAGGCTGTTTATAAGGCAAGTTCAGATTATCGCCATACGCAAAACAAGACTGATATACCGCAATCACTCGAGTGGTGAGTGGTACTAACAAATTACATTAACTTAGCCAAAATCTCTATAATTAATTATTATATTTCATATAGTTATAAAATATATTTAAATTTAATTATAGTTTTGTTTATCGCAAATAAATGGTGCGTTTCACCGCTCTTTGCTTACTTCAGGTTGGCTCAATGATTAAATTTAACCCGGAATGCCGGCTTTGTCCCCGTCTGGCAGCACATCTTGCAAAGGTACGCCGTGATTATCCTGAATACCATGCGCGACCTGTTGCACCATTTGGGGATAAGAAACCCCGCTTGATCATTGTCGGGCTGGCCCCAGGCATGCATGGTGCAAATGCAACGGGCAGACCCTTTACCGGGGATTACGCAGGGATCCTGCTATACCGGACTTTGCATCAATTCGGCTTTGCCAATCAAGGCCAGGCCACGCATCTCAAGGATGGCCTGCGTCTGATCAATTGCCGAATCACGAATGCTGTAAAATGCCTGCCCCCTGAAAACAAGCCTGCAAACCAGGAAATCAGCACCTGTAACCGTTATCTTAAGTCAGAACTTACTACCCTTGATCCCGGAGCTGTCATCCTGGCACTTGGGCGTATCGCGCATAATGCAACCCTGAAGGCATTGGGGCTGAAGCAGGTGGATTATCCATTCATGCATGGCCGATTATTTGCACTGGAAGAAAGTCGCTGGCTGTTGAATTCGTATCACTGCAGCCGCTACAACACACAAACCGGGCGTTTAACGGAGCAAATGTTCCGTAATATTTTCTCTAAAATAGTTGAATTACTGGATATAACCTATTGATTTATAATGACTGATAACAGCAAACAGGTCCGGGGTATACAAAATGCTGGATGAAAACGGTGTGGTGATTTATATCGGCAAGGCACGCAATCTGAAAAAGCGCGTAGCCAGTTATTTCACTGCAGGGAAGCAGCAATCCCCCAGGACACATGTCATGATACAGCAAGTCAGGGACATCGAGGTGACGGTCACACACACGGAAAATGAAGCCCTGATCCTGGAAAACAATCTGATCAAGGAATTAAAGCCCCGATACAACGTCTGGTTCCGTGATGATAAAAGTTATCCTTATCTCTATCTTTCTTCAGAGCATGAATTTCCCCGTCTGAGTTACTACCGCGGTGCACGCCGTGGAAAGGGACACTATTTCGGGCCTTATCCTGGCGCAGGGGCGGTGAAAAAGACCCTGAACCTTATCCAGAAACTGTTCCAGATAAGGTCTTGTGAAGACAGTTTTTTTGCAAATCGTACCCGTCCATGTCTGCAGTATCAGATTAAACGTTGTACGGCGCCCTGTGTGGGGCTGATTGACAGGCAGAATTACCAGGCAGATGTCAAACATGCCGTAATGTTCCTGGAAGGCAAAAATGAGCGGGTGATCGATGCATTACTTGAACCCATGCAACAGGCATCTGTTGCACTGGAATTTGAACGTGCCGCCCATTATCGTGATCAGATAAGCAACCTGCGTAAAGTGCAGGAACACCAATATATTAGTGCACAGGGTGGTGATATTGACATTATCGCCTGCCGTCATACTGGAGAAATTGCTTGTGTACAGGTTTTTTTTGTTCGTGGTGGATTGAACCTGGGTAGTAAATCCTATTTTCCGAAATTTCCCAAAGATGAAGACGAAACTGAGATCATTAATGCATTTCTCCCTCAATTTTACCTCAACAGACAATCAAACAGAAAAATCCCGCAGGAGATCCTTGTCAGTCAGAAACCAAAAGAAATCGATTTGCTATCGGTTACAACATTTACAAAAGATACTGGGCATTGATGATGCACTGGAGCGGATCGAATGCTTTGATATCAGCCACACCCGCGGTGAAGCGACCATTGCATCCTGTGTTGTATTTGGAAGAGAAGGTTCTATCAAATCAGATTACCGCAAATTTAATATTGACGATATTAAACATGGTGACGATTACGCCGCCATGCGACAAGTGCTTCAACGCCGTTACACACGCGTGAAAAAGGAAGAAGGGAAACTCCCGGATCTTATTCTTGTCGACGGTGGTAAAGGTCAGGTATCTGTAGCTAAAGAGGTGCTGGAAGAACTACAATTAACTGAAATCACTCTTATTGGTGTGGCAAAAGGCCCCACGCGTAAACCTGGTATGGAAAATCTTATTATTGCACAAGGAAACAAGACAATCAGACTCTCATCTGATTCATCAGCATTGCATCTTGTTCAACAGATCAGGGATGAAGCGCACCGTTTTGCGCTTACAGGTCACAGACAACGCCGCAAGAATGCCAGGAAACGTTCGCCGTTGGATGATATAGAAGGTGTGGGAAGTAAACGCCGGCATAATCTGATCAGACATTTTGGCGGCATTCAGGGCATTGTCAGGGCGGGGGTGGAAGATCTAGCCATGGTACCCGGAATTAATAAAAGTCTTGCACAAAAAATCTATGACTCATTCCATGAGCACAAATGAATATACCCAACACATTAACGCTGATTAGAATTTTCATGATTCCGGTATTTATTGTGGTTTTTTATCTGCCGGTCTCATGGAATCATGTTGCAGCCGCTGTGATATTTACTCTGGCGGCAATTACCGATCTGCTGGATGGTTACCTGGCCAGGCGGCTTGGACAGATATCAACACTTGGCGCATTTCTGGATCCAGTTGCGGATAAACTGATGGTGGCTGTTGTTCTTGTGCTGCTCGTGCAGGAACATCATACAATTTGGTTGGCATTGCCTGCGGCCGTCATTGTCGGGAGAGAAATTACAGTCTCTGCCTTGCGTGAATGGATGGCTGAACTGGGCGCGAGACGCAAGGTGGCAGTTTCGCTTTATGGCAAGATCAAAACAGTGGCACAAATGGTAGCGCTGATCTTTCTGATCTATCATGATTCAATATTAACAATACCGATTTACAATATTGGCATGATACTTCTTTACATTGCAGCATTGTTGACCTTATTGTCAATGTGCCATTATCTGTATGCGGCCTGGCCAAAATTGACAGATAAGAAAAATACCGGTGTCTGATTATTTATTGACAGTACATCGGCCCGGGCTACAATATGCCCTCGTTTTGCGGGAATAGCTCAGTTGGTAGAGCACAACCTTGCCAAGGTTGGGGTCGCGAGTTCGAGTCTCGTTTCCCGCTCCAAATACCTGTATAAAACCCCGGGATTGCCGGGGTTTTCGCTTTTAAAGAACGAAAGATTTAAAATCTGATCTTATTAAAGTTAAGGCTGGGTGGCAGAGTGGTTATGCAGCGGCCTGCAAAGCCGTGGACGCCGGTTCGATTCCGACCCCAGCCTCCATTTATTGTTGAATCGTGATTGCCCGGGTGGTGGAATTGGTAGACACAAGGGACTTAAAATCCCTCGGGGGCAACTCCGTGCCGGTTCGATTCCGGCCCCGGGCACCAATTTCGATTAAATATAAAATACAAGTTTTTCAAAAAAGATTTTTGAACCGTCACAAACTTTGCCGGTTGACGAGATCCCTCTCGGGTTTCCGCCCGAAGAGCGGAAAGTCATGCCAATTTACTGAAAAGTCCCATTAAACAGACTGCACAAACGCCTGTTTTGAGCTATACATTATCTATACATGACGCATAGATATTGCGCAGGAGGATGTTGATCCTGCTGATCGTTAACAGGTCGGATTGTATCCATGAAACAGCGAAAAAAAACCGGAAAACGAAGCGGGAAGATACGCAAGATTTCTGAAGAGAATCTGAATATCTACCAGCAGATATTTAATTCAAGCAACAACTTTCAGTCATTTATTGCAACGGATTATACATATCAGGCTGTCAACACCATGTATGTCAAGAGTCTGGACAGGCCGAGAGAAGAGATTATAGGGCATAGCGTTGAAGAAATTTTTGGAAAGGAACATTTTAAAAAATTCAAGCCACATCTGGACGAGTGTTTGGCCGGAAAACCTGTTCAGTTTGAGGAATACGCCGACATACCTGCACTGGGGCGGCGTTGCTTTAATGTCCATTTAAATCCGTCCATTGACAAGAATGGGAAAATCAACGGTATCGTAGTCAATGCAATTGACATTACTGAACGCAAGGCCACTGAGAAAACCCCACCGGCAAGTGAAGAAAATTTCAAACAACTGATTGAAAATATCAATCAGGTTTTCTGGCTGCATGATGTGACAAACAATCGCGTTACTTACGTCAGTCCGGCGTATGAAAAAATCTGGGGCCGGCCGGTAAAAGATATCGAAACAAATCAAACTGCCTGGATTGAATCAATACATCCGGAAGATCGGCAGCGTATAGAAGAGGAATTCAGGCAACAAATTAATAAAATACCATTTGATGATATTTACCGGATTATCCGGCCGAATGGTGAAGTACGCTGGATCCATGACAGAGGTTTCCCAATTATCGACAAGGAAGGCAAGGTTAAATTACTTGCCGGCATTGCTGAAGACATCACTGAACGCAAGCAGGCCAATGAATCACTGGAACAATCGGTTTCACTTCTTCGCGCCACCCTGGATTCGACGGCCGATGGCATCCTGGTTGTAGACCTAAAAGGCCATATCGTCAGCTTTAATCATCGCTTTATGGAGCTTTGGAGGATACCCGCTTCCGTTATCGACACTCGTGATGACAACCGGGCACTGGCCTTCGTTCTCGATCAGTTGCGGGACCCTGATCAGTTTCTCAACAAGGTGCGAGGACTGTATAACCAACCCAGTGTCGAGAGCTTCGATCAGATTGAGTTCAAAGACGGCAGGATCTTCGAGCGGTATTCGCGGCCACAACTAAACGGCCCTTTAATCACCGGCAGGGTCTGGAGCTTCCGCGATGTCACCAGCCGCAAACTGGCTGAGGAACGCCAGCGCAATCTCGCCAGCGCCATTGAACAGACTGACGATGCCGTGCTGATCACCGACCCGGACGGGATCATCGAGTACGTCAATCCGGCGTATGAACGGAGCACGGGTTACACGCGCGCCGAGGCGTTGGGAAACAAGCCGAGCCTGGTCAAATCGGGCCTCCACGACAAGGCCTTCTTCCAGAACCTGTGGCAGACGATCCAGCGTGGCGAAGCATTCCGGGGGGTCTTCACCAACCGCAGAAAGAATGGCGAGCTGTTTTACGAGGAGAAAACCATTACGCCGCTCAAGGATGAACTGGGAAATATCACCCATTACGTCTCTACCGCCAAAGACATCACCGGGCGCAAGCGGGCCGAAGAGGAACGCTTGCATCTGCAAAGTCAATTACAACAGGCACAAAAAATGGAGGCCATCGGCCAGTTGACCGGCGGCATCGCCCACGACTTCAATAATATCCTGACCAGTATCCTGGGCTTTTCTGATCTGGCAATCACACACTTCGCGACTGATCAGAAAAGCAAACCATACCAGTATCTGCGTGAGATCCAGATCGCCGGAGAACGGGCCCGGGACCTGGTCGCCAAGATGCTCACCTTCAGCCGGGGCGCAAAAATAGAAGTAAAATCGTTGCAGATCGCCCCCATGGTGAAGGAAGTAGTGCAAACATTGAGATCAATCCTGCCTGCCAGCATCGAACTCACCTGCCGGATCGGAGAGAATGTGCCGGCGGTGATGATGGACGAGGTACAGTTGCATCAGATTCTTATGAACCTGTGCATTAATGCACGTGACGCCCTGGAAGGACAGGGCAATATCGAAATCAGCCTGCATCACCGCAGGAAACTCCGCTTTGTCTGTGATTCCTGCCACCGGGACCTGAAGGGCGACTTCGTTGAACTTGTCGTGAAAGACGACGGCCAGGGTATCCCTGAGGAAGTACTGCCGCGCATCTTCGAACCTTTTTTCACCACCAAGGAGATAGGTAAAGGGACAGGCATGGGACTTTCCATGGTGCATGGCATCGTACACGAACATGGCGGCCATATCCGCGTGACATCCGTGCAGGAACAAGGCAGTACTTTCATGTTGCTGTTACCTGTCGCGACACAGGAAACTATGGCACCTCTCACAGTACCGAAGTCAGTACCTCGAGTTAACGCAACCGGCGGACGCATCCTGATTGTGGATGACGAACCTGCACTGACCCGCTTTTTTACCGAACTATTGGAGAAACATGGCTATACAGTCAAATCCTTTAACGATCCTGTCGAGGCCCTGGTTTACTTTCAGGCTAACCCGGATGCAGTGGACCTGGTGCTCACTGATCAGACCATGCCGCAGATGACAGGCACGGAGATGGTGCAGGAAATATTTAAACTGCGCCGGGATCTTCCTGTGATCCTCGCTACGGGTTATAGCGATCTGATCGATGAGGCGGGGGCGAAACAATTGAACATTAGTGCCTTTTTGAGTAAGCCGATAGAGGCAAACCAGTTGCTGGCGCTTATCGGAGAATTATTAGGGACGAAGATGTAGGACAAATCTGTAATCTCATGTAGGACAGATTTGTACACTAATAAATGGTTTTGTTTCCTATACTTATTCAGATATATACTTATTTAAATGATTTTGAGAATAAGTTTGTTTGTATCTGTTGGAGTTCATACAGCTACGGTGTGCTGCATTAATGCAACACTACCGTAACAAACAATCTCCATATTGAAGCAGGTGCTTCATCCCTGATGTTGAAGTGTCTGCATTAGCCAAACGTCCCGCAGCACACATTATCGGTGAGGCTCTTCCACCGGCGGGTGATTCACTCCAGCGATCGGTCCAATTAATCAATGTAGTCAATCTATACGGCCAATCGCGTCCGCGAGTCTCTTGCGATCGGGAATTATGAATTCGTGATCCTTCTGCGAGATGAGGCCCTTTTGCCGCAAGCGGATCAACGAACGGCTGGCGGTTTCGGGGGCCGTGCAAACCAGTTGACCCAGAGTCGTTCGCTTCAAGCGGATCGGTAGTCCGATCTCTTTCACGATGCCGGGCCTTACCATATCGGCCAGTTGCAGGAAGATATGAGCGAGCCGGTCGGAAACAGTCCGAGATTGCAGATTGTTGTAGAGAACCTCTAAGCGTTTGATCTTGCGCGAGAGTTGTTGGGCTATCTTGAGGATGAACGCGTTATCCCTCTCGATTTGCGCGCTGATCATCTCGCGACTGGCAAACCCAATTTGCGTCTTCACGAGGGTAGAGGCTGAGGCCGAGTACGTCTTTGTCGCCAGAACCATGTCCGCTAATTCAATAAGGTCTCCTGTCCCCAAGAGATCAACCATGTATTCCTTTCCACTACCATCAAGAATCGTCTGCATCCCCACTCCATTGCAGACCACGTGAACCCCGACATTGGGCTCTCCTTCATCAACCACACGCTGTCCGGGCAGGTACGTTTTCCAGATGATGG
>JAENIZ010000086.1 GCA_016844485.1 Gammaproteobacteria bacterium
TCATCTGCGATCCAGGGCAAGGGATCATTAATACTCATTGATCCTCCCATAAACACCAGTCCGGCAACACCATCCAATGAATCGGGGACCTGGTCACCATCATCTATACTGATAATATCGTACGCAATATTCCGTGCTGACAGGAAATCGGCAAGATAACCCGGCCCTTCACAGGTAATATGTCGAAAAATAAGAATAGGTCTCATAAAATATAAAATGTTCAATAAAGGCGATTTTAATAGACTATCTCCGTTATGCCGATAAAAATTTTTACCTTGATCCTGCTATTCAGCATATCCCCATACAGCATCGCTGTTGAAAAGATCGTGATTGTCGGGCTGTTCAAGGACAAGGCCATTGTTGAGCTGGACGGCAAACAACGCATCCTTATTGCCGGAAAGACCAGTCCCGAAGGCGTCACCCTGATATCAGCCGACAGCAAGGAAGCGGTACTCGAGATCGATGGCGAACAAAAAACCTATACGCTCGGGACTCATATCGGGAGCAGTTTCAATGCAGCATCGGAAGGAACCATTGTAACCATCGCACCGGATGAAAATGGCCATTATTTTGTTAATGGCAGCATTAACGGGTTTCAAGTGAATTTTGTCGTTGATACCGGCGCTACCCTAATCGCAATGAACCGGAACCAGGCCAAACGGCTCGGTCTGAATTACAAACTTGATGGCGAAGAAGGCAGATCGCACACCGCTGCCGGGATTGCAAAAATCTATCTGGTTAAACTTAAAAAAGTGAAAGTGGGTGATATTGAACTGCGTGATATTGAAGGCGCTGTCCATGACAGTGACTTTCCTGAAATTATCCTCCTCGGTAATTCATTCCTCAGCAAAGTTGATATGAACCGCGAAGGCAGAATATTGCAACTTCAAAAAAAATAGTTTTTGTAATCTCTGAACAAGACCATACTTGGTTTTTCATAGAATCCATTTCTATACGGAACGTTTTAAACGATCCTTATCCCAATAAACTTCCTTGCCGCCCTTTTTCAGGGTGATTACACGGGAAAAAACAAATAAAAGATCAGACAGGCGGTTCATATAACAAAGTGTGTTGGGATTCAAATATTCTGATCTGCCAAGTTTTACAAGTTTCCGTTCTGCCCGCCGGCAAACAGAACGCGCCAGATGACACAGGGCGCCGGACATGTGGCCACCGGGCAGGATAAATTCTTTCAAAGGTTTCAAATCCTTATTGTACGTATCAAGCAATTCTTCCAGCCGTTTGATGTGTGCAGGTTGAGTAACCGCATTTCCCGGCACAGCCATTTCAGCGCCAATGTCGAATAAACGATGCTGTATATTCAGTAAATAACCGCCAATATCATCGGATAAATTGCTCGCGATCAGAACACCAATCAAACTGTTCAGTTCATCGAGATCGCCAATGACATCAATGCGCAGACTGTCCTTGTCCGTACGGCTTCCGTCTCCGAGACCGGTAGTGCCATCATCACCTGTACGTGTATAAATTTTTGTAAGGCGTTTCCCCATTTCAGAAATTTATGCAGGCCAGGCTTCTGAGTTGTTCGAAATTAATTAATAAGCAGGCGGGCGTCGTTCAGACGGTGCGGTGCTGGTGTGGTGTCCAGCCATGAATACTTTCATATACACCAAACAGAACTGCCACATAAAGCAAATCGCCAAGCACGGTATTATCAAAAAACGGGATCGCCATCGCATAACATTGAAGCAGACCTTCAGTTGTCAGGGGATAATGAAGTCCCGTCAACCAGACGCCAAAGTTGGAAAGAAGGAAAAAGACAGTTGCTGAAACCAATGTCGTCGCGCCAATCCGGATCACATTCCGCTTTTGCAGCAACAGAAACCGGCCAATGATCGCGCTTGTTGCGAATCCAATATACACAAATGACATCTCAACAGGATGGTAGAAACCGATGACCAAATCGCTGAGCAGAAGCGCTGCAAGCGGCACCAGCCAATACCTGCGCAAACCGATATAAGCACCTGCAAACAACCCGAGGGCGGCAATGGGACTGAAATTTGTCGGGTGAGGAACAAGACGTGATGCTGCTGCAAGCAAGATTAAAAGAAAACATACCCATAAACCGGATTTAAACAGTGAATTTGTATTCATATCACTCTATTTTAGTACAAGATTAATTGAATTCATAAAGAAATGTGAACATGAAATTCCGTTCGGGCGCAGGGTAATATGCGGTTTCAGGCGTAAATAATGGCGGACGAAGGGCGGCCTGGGCATTATCGTTGTACTCCTTGTCAAGAAGATTATTGATTCTGAATCCGATTGTGACCGGATCATATCTGTAAGACAGATAAATATTACTGATCACGTAACCCGGAAGAGATGCATTGGCATTGAAAAAATCTCCGGTTGCAATACGTTCAGTGATGCCAAGTATTTCAGCCTGACCGCGCAGGCGATCCGAGAATTGATAACCCGAGGTCAGTCTTACCGTATGTTTGGCGACAAACGGAATGTCCAGACCGGCCAATGCCCCATTCTCTATTTCTGCATTTACATAACTCCAGCTGAAGCCCAGTAACAATTGCTTAATCGGTGAATAATTGGCATCTACGATAAAACCATTTCTTCTGGTATCACCAATATTGGTATTGATGAACAATACCGGATCGAAATCTATCTCATCCTTGAGATTCAGCCGGTAAAAAACAAAATTAACATTTGCATTGGTATGTAACCAGTCAAATCCGAACTCGTAGGAACGTCCGGTCTGTGTGTCAGGGATAACACCACCGAAGCTTGCACTGGTGAATTCATCTGCCAGTACATAACGGTAATTTGTGTCGACACGTCCAAACAGCCGCCAGTTCGCGTCAACACGGTAAGAAAGACCTGCCTCAAAGGCATTTACATCATCATTAATTTCCGTCCCCTGCGGCAAGAGTGCGCCAATGATGTCATTTTCAACATCACCATGACGCGCCCCCAATGTCAGGGAGATTTTTCCGGTGAGAGGAACCACACCCTGCCCGTAAAAAGAGTACTGTGACTGGTCATTATCAATCGCGCCAAGGATGGAATTCAGGAAAAACTCGGTTGAAAAAATATCAGCGCCGAAAGTTAACAAAGCCGGACCATTTCCAGTGTCAATTTTTCCGATCAATCTTGGCGTTAATTCACGATGATCCCTTTTGGTCAAAAACGGCCCCGGCACACCGGCGAAGCTGAGCAGTCCATCACTTGTTGCCATACGGTTGGTATATTCAGCGTGCAAATCCCAGCCATACCATAATGACTGGGTAAAACCAATCCGGAAATTACGCGTATCTGTATTGATAAAGTCATCCGGATTAAGGGGTTGTTGCCTGTCTGCCTTGATCATGTCTATAAACAAGGCGCCGGGCGTCTCCAGATCTTCATCAATATCCTGATATTCCAGAAACACCGTTCCCGTCTCATGCCTGAAATCCATTAGGCCGAACAAATTGGTATAAGACAATTCATTGTTATCCCGGTAATTGTCCGATTTCTTTTTTTCGCCGGTAAACCGGTAACCAAGTCCGTTCTCATGCCGATTTGAAACCTCCAGATCCGCCGAACGGTTGTCATAGCTTCCATAATTAACATCCACACCGGCATGCAATGCCTCAGGGCGGCGGGTAATTATATTGATCACTCCGCCCACTGCCTGATCGCCATACAGGACCCCTGCACTGCCGCGAATGATCTCGATACGTTCAATATCCTTTAACGACACACTGTTAAGGTCAGGAATTCCAAGATCACTGTTATTCAGGCGACGACCGTCTACAAGAATCAGGGCATTTGCCTGAGCATTGCCACCGAAACCACGCATACTGATCGTCGCGCGACTGCCATCACCGAACAAATCAGAGATCTGTATACCGCCCTGATTCCTTAAAATATCAACAATATGTGAGGCCCCGCTCGCTTGAATATCTGTGTCGGTAATGATTATGATACTGCTGGGAGTAACTATCGAATCCTGTTCCGAACGTGTGGCACTAACAACAACTGTTTCCAGTAATTCAACAGGTTCGGCATGGATATACGTTGCAAATACACTTATAAAACCTGCAACTACTAATTGAACAAATAGTACGTTTCTCATCTGCTCTCACCCGCGCGCAAACGCATAATTTAGATTCGCAGAGAGAAACAACAGGAATGACAAACCTACTGTCACCTGTATCGCCCTCCGCGAAATGGTTTATTGCTGCAGGCCGGTCTCCGGGCTTGCGAGTGATATCCAGCGGATATCCGTTTCAATTGCCTTCCCGTGTTACACACAGTGGCGTAATAAATTGAAACTTGACTCGCTTACCGTTGCGGGGGCAGCGTCGGCTTTGGCATAAGAATTTAAATTTATGCCGCACCGGCTTCCCGTTTAACCCATCGGTCTGATAACCTCCGGGCACCTGAAGCGTAAGGGATACACGTTAATATTTAATACTAAATGTGTCAAATGATTACAGGTAAAAATTCTGTTTAAAATTCTGCCTCATGAGATTAAAATGCGCTAATGGCTGAAAAAATATCAAAGATTAAATCAGATACTGACCCGGCACCTGATGCGGCTGGCGCCGATAAACTTTACGCTACTGACCAGACCGCCCATGATTTCAATTTTGGCGCTGAAACAGCCACGGTTTTTGATGACATGGTCAGCCGTTCAGTGCCATTTTATGACGAGATTCAGCGGATGGTTTGTGAAATTGCCACAGGTTTCGCCGTCGCCGGAACCAACCTGTATGACATCGGTTGTGCAACCGGCACCACTCTTCTGGCGCTCGATAAGGTCATCAATCCTGCGGTACATCTTATCGGTATGGACAATTCAGATGAAATGCTGGAGAAGACGCGTGCAAAACTTAAAGACTCCGGCACACGGCAAAAAATAGATTTTGTAAATGCAGACCTGAACGATCCTCCTCGAATCGAGAACGCTTCAGTTGTAATTATGTTATTAACATTACAATTTCAAGCGTCGCAGAGGATATTCGGATTTAGAGATCGCTCAGAAACGCGAGGCGCTCGAAAATGTGCTTATCCCCTATCATCAGGAAGAAAACCGTGATTTACTTCTAAAGGCGGGATTTCAACATGTTGAGGAATTTTTCCACTGGTATAATTTTTCCGGCCTGGTTGCCGTGAAATAATGCCTGACCTGTTCAGGCACAACCATTAATATAACAGGTTGTATCCATGTTGATCCGTTACGGTCAGTTTCTGTTCCGTTATCGCAATATCCTGTTTCCGGTTGTACTGATCGCCCTGCTCCTCGGGTTCAAGCCAATGCCCTTTGCTGGCAATGAACATGCAGATTACTGGCTCGATTTTTTCGGCTTGATACTGATAATCCTTGGCCAGGTCTTGCGTGCCGCGGTAATTGGCCTGGCATATATCAAACGCGGTGGCGTCAACAAAAAGATACACGCAGACAATCTTGTCACGCACGGGATTTTTGCACATTGCCGGAATCCATTGTATATCGGTAACGAACTGATCCTTGCAGGGTTCCTGGTTATTCATAATAACACATGGGTTTATTTACTGGGTGGTGGTTTTTTCTTGCTCTCCTACAGCGCCATTGTTACGGCAGAAGAATCATTCTTACGTGACAAATTTGGAGAAGAATTTGAGCGATATTGCAAAG
>JAENIZ010000087.1 GCA_016844485.1 Gammaproteobacteria bacterium
GAGTACTTCGAACAACTTCAATGGCGCGATGCATTCTTGAATGCTGCAATGCTCATGGGCGGAATGGGGCCTGTAGATGCGCCGCGAACGGATGGAGGTAAGTTGTTTGCTGGCTGCTATGCACTGTACGCAGGGTTGGTATTCCTGGTCGCGGCGGGCCTCGTCTTCACGCCAGTAATGCACCGTGTGCTGCACAAGTTCCACTGGGAGCAAGATCGGTAGGTTCTGTATATTGGCCCAATATGCGCCTAACCCTTCCACCGAGCGGACAGCCACTGGCAAGCCGGTGTCTGCCGCTCATGTCAATCGTTAGACCACAGCAACTGCGTTGGTGCCATGAAAACAGCCAAACAAAAACGTGATGAACTACTAGGAATGAAAACCGCGATGTTCGCATTGGTGGGAGGCAGCTTCCGGATCGGGGTGAGGGTAGCTCGACAAAGCTTCCGCTCCTGCTTACGCCCCTTACCTACGTCCTGTAGGCAACTTGTTCCAGACGTTGTCTCGGTCTCTGTTCCTGACTCGACCCTACCGATTACATCCATGTAATCGTACCACCTACATCTGACCTCCATGGATGGAGGGAATGCAAAAGGATTGTATGGAACAATCCTTGCCGTGTAGGCGTCTTGCGCAACCGCTATCGGCCTCCTCGAACGCTGTTCCCGACGCGTTTCTACCTCCTGCTCACTGCTCCTGCGAATCCCTTCGCCTGCAGCACTAGTACGTCCGTGTACGTCGGCCGCTCCTGCGAATCCCTTCGCCTGCAGCACTAGTACGTCCGTGTACGTCGTCTTGAATCAAGCAATTTTTATAATTCGAGGTCAGAGTAAAATATACCAACTCACTCGACTCAAAATTATCATCACGAGCTATTCTCATTCAATCCAAGTGGATCATTCGGATCGATCCCGTCTCTGAATGGTTTGCGGCGATCGATGTGGGTGATCTGGTAGACCTTGCCAATCCAGTTGTTGATGACGGCCTCGGCACTATCATGCCAGGTGTTATCCAGCGTGGGCACAATCAGGTCATCCGGAAATTCCAGCGGTTCCCTGCCCGACTTGCGACTCGCGATGATTCGTTCCTGATATTCTTCAAGGATGGCGGTGGATTGCAGAGTGAGATAATTCTCCGGCACTGGCGGGTATTCATTGATCTCACCACGGATATAACACCCGACCTCGCGCTTGTATTCCTTCAGGAGACTGATGGCGTCATATTCCGGATGCCCCTGAAAGAACACGATGCGGAAACCATCCTCGCTTACCGCAAGATGCACACCGGCCTCTTCGCTCTCGGCAAGAATTTTCAACTTGGCTTGTGCAAATTGTTTCCTTCTGATCTCATTGAAACGGGAATGCGGCACATTGAAACGCGTATTCATGCCGGAAATCAGCGGGTGATACTGATTTACCACTTTATGTGAATATACACCCCAGCGCTTGGCCGAGAGTCGTTCGCGTTTCTGCTGATAACGGAATTGCAACACTGCATGCGTCGCAAGACAGGAACATAATGTTGATGTCACGTTCTCATTCGCCCAATCGATGATCTCAATCAGCGGGTTCCAAAAGGGCTGTTCAGACAATTCCGGACTGGTGACATTGGCCCCCGTGATAATGAGCGCATCGAGCCCTTCTGCCTTGATCTGATCAAAAGTCTTGTAATATTGATCGATATGCGCCTGGCCTTCCGGACTGCGTGCGAGTTCCTTGAGCGAGAAGGGATGCACATAGAATTGTGCAATCTGGTTGCTCTCACCCACCAGCCGGAAAAATTGCCGCTCCGTCGCCTCAAGGGCGGCATCCGGCATCATGTTCAGCAAACCGATATGCAGCTCGCGGATGTCCTGATGGATGGCCCGATCACGCCCGATGACCGTCTCACCTTCTTCCTGGAGTCTCGCAAAACTCGGCAATGAGGTATTGGCAACCAGCGGCATGTTATTTCCCTCTGTCCAATACTTTCTCTACCAACGCCAGAAAATCTTCTTCACATTCGACGGACTCGGCCTGTTTGGTTGTGATGGCATACCCATACTGCTGCACAATGGTTTCATAGCGCGGAATACGTGCATAGAACAGGCGCGGGAAGACCCAGCGGGCAAAATCGTCCGGATCGATGAGCACGACAAACTGTAATTTTCTCTCTTTCATATAATCCGCCAGCTGTTCCTCCAGAAAAGCCTCTCTGAAATACAGCGGCTTGGGTGCATCTTTCGCGCGCTGGATCAATTCCTTCTCGTCCTCCTTTGAGGCCTTGATATAGATGATCAATGTATGCGCAGCGAGTGTCTCCAGTACCTGAGGGTCATCCAGCTCACACAGGCTTCCACCGGCATCATTGATGAAATGATCATAGCCGTAAATCTCATGCGCCTTGATGATGAATGCCGGAACATCCTTCATGGCCGCGATCTCGGCCTG
Organism: Gammaproteobacteria bacterium; assembly: GCA_016844485.1. Lineage (GTDB taxonomy): Bacteria > Pseudomonadota > Gammaproteobacteria > Eutrophobiales > Eutrophobiaceae > JAENIZ01. The sequence continues at coordinate 2,430 of JAENIZ010000087.1, forward strand.
ACGGTGCAATTCCTGACGGCGTTTGAATTCAGTCAAACCCAGCCCACCCTGCTCCGGATTGCCCAGTTTGCCGAGAAAGGTGGATACCGGGCTCAGATCATCCACAGTAATATTGTTTTTGATCTGCACCGAATCAGACCGCAACAGTTCCCGCATAAGCGGGATCTGCATCAGTTCCTTTTTGATATTATCCAGGATCGGTTCATCCAGATAGCGTGTGCCGATCCGGTAGTCCCCGGAATAATGAAACCAGTGGTACTTACGCAGAATGCAGGCAAGCCGTGTCTTTCCCACGCCGGACATGCCGAGCAGTGTGATCGCCCTTTTCCCCCACTTTCTGAATTCTTCTGCCGTGAGTTTCACTGTGACTTACCTGATTAATTTATGGAAACAATAAGATTGTGATTATAAAGCACTGTGGTAGTTATCTTTAAATGTTTTATGAAAATTATTTTCCCTCACCAGCCTACACCGCCTCTACCCATGGCAGAAACTACATGCCCGCATCCCTTCTTCCTCCGGGAGAGGGTCAGGGTGAGGAGCATTTCTATATCTATTGTTTATAATTTATCCGCACCGGCCCTTCTCCTCAGGATATACTATCCCCATTCCCGGAGGCCTTAATTCAGGATAAGTGCAGAACATTTTTACGGAAAAAGAAATTGAATGAATCACACTCAATATTGGAAAATGATTTTTTTCTCTTCTCCTGTCCGGCTCATAGCTTTCAGTCTTTTAATCTTTGCCTATCCGGTCACGGCCGGCGCCACAGACACAAATAACAAGAAAAACCTGTTTATTAATCAGATTGAGTTAATTAATAGCCAACTCAATCATCTGGCGGATAACAGACAAAATATAAACGACTTTTACTTTGTTGGTTTCTCACCTTATGCGGAAGAAGATGTTTTTATGCATGAAGCGACCTACGTCAGAAACCTGTTTGATTTGCAGTATGACACTCTGAACCGTTCGATATTGCTGGTCAATAATTTAAAAACATTGGATATCTACCCTATAGCCAGCTTAAAGAACCTGGAAAGTGCAATGAACAGGATCAGTTCCATCATTGATCCTGAAGAAGATATTGTTGTTCTGTATATAACGTCACATGGCTCGCAGGACCACAGAATATTGATGAATTTTGATGAGGCGAAACGTTCCGGATTAAATATCGAGGATATTGATGCGAAAACAATCAAGCATTTGTTTGAGAAAAATAATATCAAGTGGCGGGTTATCCTGATACTCGCGTGCTTTTCCGGTGGATTTATCGACACCTTAAAGAATGAAAACACCATAATCATTACTTCGGCCAATATAGACAGGGCATCTTTTGGTTGCGGGCATCACGGTGATTTTACGCAATTCGGCAAGGCCTTTTTTAAAGATAATTTAAACCACTCCAAAGATTTAATCTCTGCGTTTGAACATACCCGACCACAAATAGAAGCACTCGAAAAAAAGCTGGATTTTCGCCCGTCTCAACCGCAAATATTTATCGGTGAAAACATCCGGCTAATTTTAAATCGGTTTCGTTTTAGGTTGTGTAAATATTTTTACTTGCGTCCGGATATCTTGCTTTTGAACTGCGCCTCTTCGGTTGAACCGTTAAGGGCGGTAACCGAGGACGACCCGCCTGTGATGGTGTTCATGACGTCATCAAAATAGCCGGTGCCCACCTCGCGCTGGTGCTTGACTGCGGTAAAGCCCTTGTCCGCCGCCGCAAATTCCGCTTCCTGCAACTCGACAAACGCGGTCATATGGTTGTGGGCGTATCCGTGGGCCAGCATAAACATGCTGTAATTCAACGCATGGAAACCCGCCAGAGTGATGAACTGGAATTTGTAGCCCATCGCGCCAAGTTCACGCTGGAATTTCGCGATGGTGGCATCGTCGAGGTTTTTCATCCAGTTAAACGAAGGCGAACAGTTGTACGCAAACATGATATCAGGACGCACCTTGCGCACCCCTTCCGCGAACTTCCTGGCCTCTTCCAGATTGGGCTTGGCCGTTTCGCACCAGATCAGATCCGCGTATGGCGCATATGCCTGACCACGCGCGATGGCCTGGTCCACACCGACCCTGGTGGCATAAAAACCTTCGTGAGTGCGTTCTCCGGTAACAAATTTTTGATCGCGCTCATCAACATCTGAGGTAAGCAGTGCCGCGGACTCAGCATCGGTGCGCGCCACAATGATCGTGGGCACGCCCATGACATCGGCGGCCAGACGTGCAGCGACCAGTTTCTGAATGGCCTCCTGGGTCGGCACCAGCACCTTGCCGCCCATGTGACCGCACTTTTTCACCGCTGCGAGCTGATCTTCGAAATGCACCCCTGCCGCACCAGCATCGATCATGTGCTTCATCAGTTCAAAGGCATTCAGCACGCCGCCAAAACCGGCCTCGGCGTCTGCCACGATGGGCGCCATCCACTCAATGCTGTCGTTGCCTTCGGAATGCTGAATCTGATCAGCGCGCAACAACGTATTGTTGATCTTGCGGACAACGGTGGGGACGGAGTCGACGGGATAAAGCGACTGATCGGGATACATCTCATAGGCAGTATTGGCGTCCGCCGCGACCTGCCAACCGCTCAGGTAAATTGCCTTGAGTCCGGCCTTGACCTGCTGCATGGCCTGATTTCCGGTCATCGCACCCAGGGCGTTTACAAACGGTTCGGTCTCCAGCAGGTTCCAGAGCCGTTCGGAACCACGCTTCGCGAGTGTATATTCGACGTGTACCTTGCCGCGCAAACGTACAACATCCTCCGCACTATAATCACGCCTGACGTTTTTCCAGCGGGGATTTTTCGCCCAATTCTGCTCTAGCTGTTTTATTTGTTCTTTTCTCGTCATCATCCTCTCCTGCCGTGCAACTTAAAGATATAAAACAATAAGCTGTTCATATTCTCATAATTGACCATAGGCTTCCAGAGTTAGAAACGCCGGTAAACTCTTATTGGTAATCAATCTGTCCAGTAATTCGCCCGCTGCCTGGAAATTACGCGATTCATAGACCTCATCGCCAAGTTCTTCGCGGATACTGAGCAGGTGGCGCGCCAGTGCCTCACGGAACATCTCGATAGTGATATTCTTGCCATTATCCAATACACCTTTGGGATAACGAATCCACTGCCAGATCTGGGCGCGTGCAATCTCAGCCGTAGCGGCATCCTCCATCAGATGAAAGATTGGCACACAACCCTGACCACCCAGCCAGGATTCAGTATAACGCAATGCCGCATTGATATTACCTTCGAAACCTGCGCGCGTAATCGTACCTTCCGGCACCTTTAACAGATCTGCCTGGGTCACCTTGACATCCTCCCGTTTGTTGTCGATCTGATTGGGCCCCGGCATATATTTGTTAAACACTTCCATGGCAACAGAAACAAGCCCGGGATGACCCACCCAGGTGCCGTCATGACCATTCCTTGCCTCACGTTCCTTATCGGCATGAACCTTCGCCATGGCTTTTTCATTTAATTCCTGATCCTCCTTGATCGGGATCTGAGCCGCCATCCCGCCCATGGCATGAATACCGCGCCGGTGACAGATTTGGATCAACAACTCCGAATAGGCATTCATGAAATGCGTCCCCATCGTAATCTGGCTGCGTTCCGGCAAGACAAATTCCGGACGGTTACGAAAACACTTGATAAAACTGAAAATATAATCCCAACGGCCGCAATTTAATCCGGCAGAATGATCCCTGAGTTCCCACAGGATTTCATCCATTTCAAACGCCGCGGTGATCGTTTCAATCAGAACAGTAGCGCGAATGGTACCCTGTGGCACACCGAGATAATTCTGGGCGAACACGAACACCTCATTCCAGAGACGCGCTTCCAGATAGCTTTCCATCTTCGGCAGGTAAAAATAGGGGCCGGTGCCTTTATTAATCAGATTCCTGGCGTTGTGAAAAAAGAACAGGCCAAAATCAAACAGACTCGCGGAAATCGGCTCACCATCCAGCAATACATGTTTTTCCCGCATGTGCCAGCCGCGGGGCCTGACTATTAATACTGCGGTTTCCCTGTTGAGTTGATACAGCTTTCCCTGCGGGCTTGTGTAATTGATCGTTCCATTGACTGCATCACGCATATTGATCTGGCCATCGACCATGGCCTTCCAGGTCGGCGCAGAGGAATCTTCAAAATCCGCCATATACATCCTTGCGCCTGAATTAAGTCCGTTGATGACCATCTTGCGTTCGACCGGCCCGGTCATCTCAACTTTGCGGTCCCTGAGATCTGCCGGAATGGGGGCGACGGTCCAGTCATTCGCGCGTATTTCCCTGGTCTGGGGCCAGAAATCCGGCAAGGTACCGCCATCAAAGGCATGCTGACGCATTTTGCGGATATTAAGCAGTTGCTTGCGGCGTGACCCGAAACGTCTTTCCAGTTCCCCAATGAAATTCAGGGCCTCGGTGGGAAGGATTTCCCGGTATCCAGGGAGGATTATTCCAAGGATCTCAAGCCCGCCCATCGTTACCGGCTGCGCATGGGCTATTGCCGGCGTCTCTTCATGGCTCTCTGTTGCTGTTAGTGGCATTCTGTGGGGTACTCAGGGTTTTAATCGCCTTGAAATAATTCAGAAAATAAACACTACGTTGCAATGCACAAAAAGTCAAATTTTCAGTTACATTAGGAGATTAAGACCAGGATGCCCACACCGGACATGCCTAACCGGGGCTGGGCAACCCATAGTAACCGTAGCTATTTTTCCGGGAGGAAAAAGTTTGTCAAAATTCCGCTGCAAAAGTATTGCCCGAAATGCAAACTATGGCCGGGCAGATCCGCCGGGGGAAATTCTGCCACCAACAATTTGGCCTTCCCCGGTATGCAGGATAAAAATACATTTGCACATTTTAAACAACTCAACAATGAAGTAACCGCAAGGAAGCATAAATCATGCCTAAGCAAATTCAGTGGTTATGGCGGACTAGATGATATGGAAACTATAAATTGTAGAAGTATAATTATCAGGTAACTAAATGACTTTCTTTATTCGGAGTAATTACTAACAGCATGCCTGAGAAGATCGATCACAGTTACGACGATGGTCTTGCACTGCAGGAAACCAAGGCCAAACTCAAGCGTCCCCCTCTTTATAAGGTCATCCTGAACAATGATGACTATACGCCCATGGATTTTGTTGTTCATATACTTGAATTATTTTTTTCCATGGACAGAAATAACGCGACGCGTATTATGCTGGAAGTACATACGCACGGCAGAGGTATTTGTGGTATCTTTACGCATGAGATCGCCGAAACCAAGGTGTCTCAAGTAAACATTTATTCACGTGAGAATCAACATCCACTTCTGTGTACGATGGAAAAGGCATAAAGAGGTAACAGGTCATGTTGGATAAAGAACTGGAACTGACATTAAATAACGCCTTTAAGGATGCGCGCGAGCATCGTCATGAATTCATGACGGTAGAACACCTGTTACTGGCATTACTTGAAAATCCATCCGCCACCAGGGTTTTGCGTGCCTGTGGCGCCAACCTGAATGCCTTGCATAACGACCTGACGAGATTTATTCAGGAGAACTCCCCTCTCCTGACTGATAATGACGAGCGCGATACACAACCAACCCTGGGGTTTCAACGCGTATTACAACGCGCTGTATTTCATGTGCAATCATCCGGCAGGAAAGAAGTTAATGGCGCTAATGTTCTGGTTGCCATCTTTGCGGAACGCGAATCACATGCGACCTACTTTCTGAGCAAACAGGATATAACCCGTCTTGATATCGTAAATTATATTTCTCATGGTATTGCAAAAATTTCTGAAGATGACCAGGGCAGGACTTCTGATGCACCTATTGAAGAGGACCTGCGTCCTGATGAATCCGGAACAAATCCTCTTGAGGCATATGCTCTTAATCTGAATCATCAGGCTGAACTGGGCAAAATTGATCCACTGATTGGGCGTCAGCAGGAAATTGATCGCACCATCCAGATTCTGTGCAGGCGTCGTAAAAATAATCCGTTGTATGTGGGCGAGGCCGGTGTAGGTAAAACCGCAATTGCTGAAGGTCTGGCCAAGATGATTGTTGATGGCGATGTGCCCGATGTATTGGCCAATAGCACTATCTATGCGCTTGATCTCGGCGCCCTGCTTGCAGGCACTAAATATCGCGGTGATTTTGAAAAACGGCTGAAGAATGTCATTGCGCAACTCAAAAAGACGGCAGGTTCAATCCTGTTTATCGATGAGATTCATACCATTATTGGCGCCGGCGCAGCTTCAGGCGGTGTGATGGATGCATCGAATATAATCAAACCAGTGCTTGCCTCCGGCGATCTGAAATGTATCGGTTCCACTACATATCAGGAATATCGGGGTATTTTTGAAAAGGACCGCGCGCTTGCCAGGCGTTTTCAGAAGATCGATATCACCGAACCTTCGATTGAAGAGACTGTACAGATACTCGAAGGTCTGAAATCACGCTTCGAGGAGCATCACCAGGTGAAATATACCCATCAATCGTTGCGTTCCGCCGCCGAATTAACGGATCGCTATGTTAATGATCGGCACCTGCCCGACAAGGCCATCGACATCATCGACGAAGCCGGTGCCTCACAACAACTGGTATCACCCTCACGGCGGAAGAAAACAATTGGAGTAACAGATATTGAAAACATTGTCGCGAAAGTTGCGCGGATACCTGCGAAAAATGTTTCTACATCTGACAAGGATATTATGAAGAACCTTGAACGCAATCTTAAAATGGTTGTCTTCGGCCAGGATGAGGCCATTGCAACACTGGCCAGCGCAATCAAAATGGCGCGATCAGGTCTTGGTAATCCGCAACAGCCGATTGGGGCATTCCTGTTTGCGGGACCCACCGGTGTGGGGAAAACGGAAGTCACAAGGCAACTCGCCAAGATCATGGGTATTGAATTGATCCGCTTTGATATGTCGGAATACATGGAACGCCATACAGTATCACGCCTGATTGGCGCACCTCCAGGTTATGTTGGCTTTGATCAGGGAGGACTATTGACCGATGCCATCAATAAGTTATGACTACCAATGCCGGTGCGGACCGTATCAGCCGGACTTCTGTTGGTTTTACCCAGCAGGATCACAGCGGTGACGCAATGGAAGTCGTCAAAAAAATATTCAATCCGGAATTTCGTAACCGCTTGAATGCAATTATCCAGTTTAAACCACTGGATATTGAAACCATCCATAATGTGGTGGATAAGTTCCTCGTAGAACTGCAGGCACAACTTGACGACAAGAAAGTGTATGTTGATGTGGATGAATCTGCGCGCAAGTGGCTGGTACAACATGGCTATGACAAGATCATGGGTGCGCGTCCGATGGAACGGCTGATTCAGGAAAAGATCAAGCAACCTCTTGCCGAAGAATTATTATTTGGCAAGCTCGCTCATGGCGGTCATGTCATTATCTCTATGGAGAACGACAAACTTCACATCGAGATCGAAACAGCTGAACTCGAGAAGACTCCCTGACTGCCACCACTGCCGGAAGACCTAGCCCGGCCTGATTGAACCTCCGCCAACTCCGCTGTCAAAGTTAGCTGATCTCAGGCGCGCATTCTTCGTCCTGCATCTTATCCCGTGGTTGGATCGAGTCCCTTTTGCGCGTACCTAAGTATAATGTTATATTGCACTGCAATAATTTATCCATGTCCAAGGAACAGCGAGTTTTTTCGTGAAAGCCCTGCTTAAGTCTCTGGTTGGCTTACTGCTTGTAGTAACCGTCAATCTGTCGGTATGGGCCTGGCTCAACCGCCCGCATGAACCAGCCGTCGGCTGGTCCGGTATGATCACAGGTCTGTCTTTCAGTCCCATGCGCAGGGATGACAATCCACTACAGGGCCGCATACCAACACCGGCGGAAATTGAGGCTGACCTGCAATTTCTTGCCAACAAGGTAAAGGCGGTGCGCACCTACGGCATGGACGGCGGTCTCGAGCTGGTGCCGGAACTCGCTGCAAAGTACGGACTGAATGTAGTGGCAGGGGCATGGATCGGGCCTGATGCGCAAAGCAACGAACGCGAATTGCGCGATCTCATACGGGTCGGTCGCAATCACCGGAACGTGGTCCGGCTCATGGTCGGCAATGAAGCCCTGCTCCGCAATGATATTCCGGTTGAGCAACTGATAGGTTATATCCGCGAAGCACAGAAACAGGTTGGACGACGGGTAAGCACCGCCGAGCCCTGGCGCGTTTGGCTCAAGTATCCGGAACTCGCCGAGGCAGTTGATTTCATCGCGATTCACGCCCTGCCTTATTGGGAAGGCGTGCATGTCGATCAGGCTGTGGCTCATGTTTTCAAATCGTATGAAGAGTTGCGGCGCACGTATCCTGACAAGCCCATTATCTTTTCGGAAGTAGGCTGGCCGAGCGCGGGCCCCGCCATCGGCCAGGCAGTGCCCTCGCTCATTAATCAGGCCAAGTTTCTCCGCACATTCCTGAACGAAGTCAAATCGCGCGACATTGTTTATTACATCGTCGAGGCCTTCGATCAGCCGTGGAAGATTAATATTGAAGGCCCGGTTGGTCCTTATTGGGGAATCTACAACGTTGAACGCGAACCGAAATTCCCGATGACTGGCGCGGTCCTCTCGATGCCTACCTGGAAGCAGTGGGCGGCGATTGCCGTTCTACTCGCGCT
>JAENIZ010000088.1 GCA_016844485.1 Gammaproteobacteria bacterium
CTTCCCGTGGCTCGGCAGTTATTTCAAATTCTTTCATGTTACTGCTCCTTATATATTATGGTTAAACATTTCAAGATTGCATTCGCGACCAAATGCAATCACATTTTATCAGACAATACGTATTGTCCTTAAATTGGGAAAAGGCAAATATCTCCTCCCAAAATTCTTTGAACAGACTATTGAAAAACTTTCAACGGCCTGTCAAGCGACACAGGGAAGTATCGCCATTTTCATTGGCCGCAGGCCACTGAAAATGAAGGAAAGTGCCAAGTTGATTAATAATATATGGCACGCTTTTCACTTTCCGTACTCCGAAAAGTCCAGGATGGACTTATTCAGAGCTTTACTAATCTATAAACATTGAACTCAGCGACTCGCCCTCACAGATGCGGCGCACACTCTCGGCCAGCATGGTAGAGACGCTCAACTGTCTTATGCGATCACATGTCGCGGCTTCAGACCGCAACGGTATTGTGTCGGTGACCACCAGTTCATCGAGTTCAGATGATTCAATATTTTTCACCGCGTTACCCGACAGTACCGGGTGCGTACAATAAGCGACCACTTTTTTGGCGCCATTTTTCTTTAATGCCCCTGCGGCATTACACAAGGTACCTGCCGTATCCACCAGGTCGTCGATAATGACACAGGTGCGATTATCAACATCTCCAATGATATTCATTATCTCTGACTCGTTTGGATTCGGCCGGCGTTTGTCAATAATGGCGAGATCAGTATCGTCCAGACGTTTAGCCAGCGCCCGGGCGCGTATTACGCCGCCCACATCAGGCGAGACCACCATCAAATCCGGGTATTTGTGTTTCCAGACATCACCCAATAACACCGGCGAGGCATAAACATTGTCCAGAGGTATGTCAAAAAAACCCTGTATTTGATCAGCGTGCAGATCAACCGTTAAAACCCGGTCTACACCACTGGCTGCGATCATGTTTGCCACGACTTTTGCCGTAATCGGCACGCGCGCCGATCGCGGCCGCCGATCCTGTCTTGCATATCCCATATATTGAACAACTGCAGTGATGCGTGCAGCTGACGCGCGGTTCAATGCGTCCGCCATGACCAGTAACTCCATGAGATTGTCATTCACCGGGGCGCAGATGGATTGCATAATATAGACATCACGCCCGCGGACATTCTCCCCGATTTCCACCATGACCTCGCCATCACTGAACCTGCCTACGTTGATCTTGCCGAGGGACAGGTTCAGGAAGCCGGCAGTCTCCAATGCCAGACGCGGATTGGCGTTGCCGGTAAATATCATCATGTTGGCTAATGACATAACTACCTCGGTTTATTAACTATGGCTGGGGTGCCAGGATTACTCCGGGCATACTGCCCTTCGCCCCTTCGGGCTTCCGCTAAAGCGGGATTCAAATTCGCTCCCGGCGAATTTGTCGAACCTTCCAGGTTCTCATCCTGTTCTACATTCAAATCCAAAGTGGCTGGGGTGCCAGGATTCGAACCTGGGAATGCGGGAGTCAAAGTCCCGTGCCTTACCGCTTGGCTACACCCCAATATCGTTGAATCCAACAGTTTCTCATCCTGGCACAGTGCCAGGATTACTCCGGACATCCTGTCCTGCGCCCTTCGGGCCAACGCCGCTTTGCGGCGTTGTTCAAATTTACGTCCTTAGCTCCGTAAACGATACGTCCATGTATCACTCCTGTTCCCGACAAATTTGTCGAACCTGGGGCCGCTATCGGCGTCCCGCCTCTCGCGGCATTTGTACATCCTGTACTTCAATGCGGGAGTCAAAGTCCCGTGCCTTACCGCTTGGCTACACCCCCCAATGTTTTAACCCCTTCCCCCGCAGGATGTATTCGACTTAGTTATTTTCCCGTTCCAGACGCTGCAGAAGTGGTGAACGGTTTTTCCCCTCTGCGACAAATCCCAGCCATCTATGCGGCATCTTCCTGCTGATAGTCACGACCTGCTCCTGACTATTAAATCCTGCATAAATACATGACCCGGTCCCGGTCATACGGGCATCCGCATGTTGCCCCAACCAGTCCAGTGCTTCTGCTACTTGCGGGTATCGATGGCGCACCACAGGCTCGCAATCATTATGGCCGCCAGACGTCAGGAAGTCGCGTATTGTGATTGCAGGTGTATTACGTGTCAATTCCGCTGCAGCGAATATCTCCGCGGTAGATACATGGCAATCGGGGCATATGACCAGATACCAGCATTCCTCGGGTTCAATCGGGGCCAATTTCTCCCCCACCCCTTCAGCCCAGGCCGCGTGGCCATGTACAAAGACCGGGACATCCGCGCCGAGCTGGAGTCCGATCCGGGCCAGTCTCTCCGCTGACAATCCAAGACCCCATAACTGGTTTAGCGCAACCAGTGTAGTTGCCGCATCAGAGCTGCCACCACCAAGACCTCCGCCAACAGGTATCCGTTTATGCACACTAATCTCGGCACCTAAATCGCAACCGGTCTCGGTTTGCAAGAATTTGGCCGTCCGTATCACCAGATCATCTTCGATACTGATGCCCGCATAGTTTGAATTGCGGAGAAGTTTTCCATCGGGACGCACCGTGAAATCCAGCAGATCGGAGTAATCAATAAATTGAAATACTGTCTGTAACAGATGATAGCCATCGGGACGGCGTCCGGTGACATGCAGAAACAGATTCAATTTTGCAGGCGCCGGCCAGCTGCGGCTGCTTATGAGGTTGTCTTCCAATCCTGAATCACCAACCGTAATTTAAACCGATCATTCTGCATGAAGAGTTTACCCGGCAGGTCGATGCCTTCGACTTCCGCGTAACGCAGTATGCTGATCCGCCAACCTGACTGCTGCAGATCAGTGATCCTGCCCTTATCATCAAGGATCATGTTGTCCGGGGTAGTTCCGGGTTCGGGCAAACCCCTGATCCAGTATTTCAAGCCGTTGAGAGGCACATTCCATCCCAGGTTATCCAGCATCAGTCTCTCCGGATCATTGGCTTGCAGAAATCGATTATCGGCCGTCAACATCGAGACCTTGTGGACATCTCCGCTGAGTTCATAGGTACCCTGACCCAGGGGGGCGATAAATCGCATATTGTAGTTTTCATTGTCCTGTATCCAGTGCAGCGTCGCGGTCCATCCTTCACGTTCAGTCTGGACAGCCAGACGGCCTGTGAGAGTCCAGGCCCGCAATTTGACAAGATAATCCTGCCGCGTTTTCCAGTGATCGGCACTGATATCACCCGGGACGGGTGAAATTGACAGATCGGCACAACCGGCCAATGCCACGGCCAGCAGCAAGGGAATGATTTTATTCACGGGTTAAAGCGTTTAATCACGTCAAGGAGACGTGCGTCTTCTGGTGTCTCCTGCAAGGCAGCTTCCCAAATTTCCTTCGCAGCGGCCTTGTCTCCCTTCACCCACAAGACTTCCCCAAGATGCGCCGCGATTTCAGGGTCCTGGCGTACGGCCAGCGCCTTGTTGAGATAATCTTCCGATTCCTCCAGCCGGCCCAGCCGATAGAGTACCCAACCCATACTATCGAGGATGTAAAAATCATTCGGATTGATCTCCAGGGCCTGTTTGATGAACTCATAGGCCTCTTCATAACGATCGGTCCGATCGGCAAGCGTATAACCCAGGGCATTCAGGGCCTGTGAATTTTTCGGATCGCGTTCCAGGATAACCTTGAGATCTGCCTCAAGAATATCCAGCCGTCCCATCTTTTCCGCCAGCATGGCACGGGAATAAAGCAGATCCGCATCGTAATTGTCCTTCAGCGCCTCATTATAGATCGCCAGGGCGTCATCGTATCGTTTCTCTTCTGAAAGTAATTCACCTTCGGCCTGGATGAGTATATTTTTCTGCTCGGTGCCTTCCACACGGATGCCCTGCAAATGCTGGCGTGCCTCTTCGATCTTCCCCTGCTTTGCCAGGATCATGCCGAAACGGACCTGTGCATCAAAATAATTGTTGCCTTGCTGCAAACTCTGATACCAGACTGCCGCCTTTTCCAAATCATTTTTTTCTTCGGCAATACGGCCCAGATAATAATTTGCATCCTCCTTGCGTTCCCCCAGATCTGAGAGGCGCTGGAAGTAAGTTTCGGATTCATCCAGACGATTGTCCTGCAAATACAATAATCCGAGCGCAAATAACACATCCGTGTTATTGGGTGCCTCAGTCGCCAGGATCTCAAACTGCCTGCGCGCATCACCAAAGCGTTTTTCGTCTGTGAGGAGACGCGCATAGATCATGCGCAGATTAAAATTATCCTTCTTGTTATTCAGTGACTTTTCCAGCCACTCAATCGCGGAGCCGGTATTGCCCTGTTTCTGCAGGATGGAGACATAGCTCATTGCGGCGTTGATATTGTCCGGGACGAGCTCCAGAACATGTTCCAGTAATTCACGCGCCCTATCAACTTCATCCATCCGTGCCATAACATGGGCGTATGCATACAAGGCCTCCGGATCATCCTGGTGACCCGCCATTAAACGATCCATGATTTCTTTTGCCATGGCCTGGTCCTGTTCTTTCCCGAGCAGATTGGCAATCACCCATAGTTTCTGGTCAAACAGGGCGTCTGAATTTTTCAGAATATGATCAAAGTGAGCGAGCGCCGTATCTATATCCCCTTCACGTACGGCCATCACCGCCAGCACCTGATGGGCATCAGTATTCACAGGATCGAGTTCCAGCCAGATTTTTGCGGCTTCGAAGGCAGACTGATCGTCGCGTGCATAGACTGCAATACGGGTCGCGCGGCTGGCGATCTCCGGATCACGGGTACTGCGGGCAAGCTCCAGGTAATTCTTCACGGCAACATCCAGTTGCCCCCGTTGTCCGGCAATCTCGGCGACCAGTAATTTGAAAAGGATATCTTCTGTCAGCTCCAGGTCCGGCCGTTTGGGCGGCGTGGGCTGATATGGATCCTGACTGACCTGTGGTGCGGGGATTTCCAGTGATGTTGCCGGTCCGGTCTGGGTCGGGACAGTACTGCAGGCGCTGACAATCAGGGCCAGTGATAACAACACAGAACCGTGACTGATAATATGGCTTATTCTGTTGACCGGCTTGAACATAGTTGAAACCTTAGTAATCCAGTATGAGATTGACAAGCTGTAATTATCAATCGTTCCGCGTTCAGTGATGAAATAACTGTTTTCTCCTCTTCGATGGTAGCATTTTAACCCTGTTTTTACTAAATATGCAGAACAGGCAAGATCGACACCAATATAGAATATCTGGTTATTTTCCCTTGTTTTCAAGGCGCCCATGACGCAGAATTTTGTTAAACCTGCCTGGACAGGGCGTTGAAAAACTCTGCTTTTCAGCGATCTGTGCCGGGTACACGGATGTACCAGCGTGTTCGAGCATAATAAGTGCTTGAACAACGGAGAAAAGCAAAAATCGGTAGTGGCTCAGTTTGAAATTCTCTTTTTGTAAGTGCCGCGTTTTTTCGGTTCTTCCTCTTTAACTAGTCCGGCTATTTCTTCCAGTGACCAGATATGATCTGTAATCCCCGCTTCCATTGCCGGGGTTACTCTCAGACT
>JAENIZ010000089.1 GCA_016844485.1 Gammaproteobacteria bacterium
CGAATACCTGATGTCCCTGCTGGCATGGCATACCGGGTTCCCGGCCTTCCTGGTTTTCGCGCTCATTCAGGCCGCGTTGACGCTATGGTTGTACACCATCATTCTCGATGTGCAGGCCGATTGGCTGTACCGACGGGAGCAACTGATCCTGGAAGTCGTGACTACCAGGCCTGATTAACCAGATTTTTCGTGTCTGAGATGGGATATCTCAATTAGCATTATCGTTGAGATATCTCGCGGCGGCGACCATGCTTTGCAGTTTGCGGATGGCGGTTTCCGCATCATTCACGCAGCGTTGCGCAAAACAACCGAAGCCACAATCAGGATTCAGGAAAATAGCTTCCGGTCTGAAATAGCGCAAGGCCTCCCGGACGCGCCCGACGATATCTTCAGGGGCTTCAACCGCCGATGTTCGTGGGTTGCACACCCCTAGACCGATTTCCTTGTGGGCCAGGGCTTTGCCAATGATTGCGATTTCTCCGGCGCGAGGTGTGGCATATTCCAGCACGAACTGATCGACCTGCATATCCAGAAAAGCCGGGATTAATGGTTCGTAATCGCCGGACAGCAGCACTTCCTCCTTGCGGCTCCAGTTACCCCGGCACACATGGATCCCGATCCTGATCCCTTCAATGTCATGTACTACGGCGTTGATAAGCTCTGCGGCATATTTTAATTCCGAACCCGCGTCACGGCGGGTGGCCAGTGTAGCTCACATGAAGGTACGCCGGTTATTTTCACCGGAAAACACCACCTCCGTCAGGACTGGTTCATCGAACTGCACGAAGGCGCAGCCCGCATCACGCAGGGCGATAACTTCATCACGCAACAATCCGGCGATTTCTTCTCCCATCTCCACCTTGTCGGCATAGGCATTCCCGGTGAAGGCGCCCACCCACATTGAGCGGGTCAGCAGATACGGACCGGGCAGCGTTATTTTTACCGGTTTGTCCGTGTGCTCTTTGAGAAAGAGATAATCGTTCAGGGCAAATGGTTGTCGCTGCGAAAGTTTGTCCACGCAGGTCGGGTTCCGAATGGCCGAGGCCGGCACATCCAGGGTCTGCAACATCTCCTCGAACCCGGACTTGTCTTCTACGACGTCGAGCATTTCCGCCAGCGACATCAAGCGGGTGCCGTCGAGTTTTTCCGTAACAAAGGAGTAGAAGTTGTCCCGGCGCAGTTCGCCATCGACGACGATGTCCACGCCGGCGCGTAACTGGTAGTCCAGACATTGTCTGACTTCACCATCTGCTATCCGATTGAAGTCTTCTTCAGTAATCTCGTTTTTCTGATAAGCGCGCAGGGCTCGCAGGAGTTCTCTGGAACGGGGCCAGGAGCCAACCTGGGTTACCTGGAACATATCGCTACCCGTCAGATGATGTTCAGTTTCGAATGTATCGAAACGCCCTTTTTCAGGGTCTGGGTGATGGGACATCGCGCCACGACTTCTTCCCATACACCCCGTACCTCCGTGGCATCATCAAAAGTGGAGGCATAACAGGTAATGTCGATGGCAGCCAGTGACGGATCGCCTGCCTCCAGGCCCAGATGTGAAAGTATATTGTTGATACGGCTTTGCACGCTGAGTTCGATATCATCGACCTTGATGCCTTTTTGTGAACAGGCGGTTGCAAAGGCCGTGCACAGGGCGCCGGATAGAGAGCCCAGCAGATACTCAATGGCGGAGGGATGCTTATCCTGTTCCTCGAAGCTGGCTGGCTGTCCCACGGCGAAGGAAAAATTGCGGCAATAAACAGTACTTTTGAGCGCCTCACTGCTGCGGGTACGCAGTTGCCACACGTACTCCCGGGCCTTCTGTTTATCTTCCTCCAGCATCTTCTCATCCCGGCGCGCAAGATCAGAGTTACCTTTCCTGATAAAAAAGGCGGTGATCTGCCCCTGTTTACGAGAGCCCAACAGGGTATGGCCAACCATTCGGCACCAGGGTGGCAAGTCCAGCTCCACGCTGGGTTCAATACTGCGCAGCTCCAAGACCCCGCCTTCTGGAACCTTGCTCATCTGCTGCCGTATCAGTAACGCCAGGCCCGACCCGCAATCCAGATTCCCGCCGTCAAACAACACATCGCCCTGTTCAGGGACAGCGTCGGCATTCACATTCATCGATGAATATTTCAGTGTTGCTCTAATAAGTGACGCAGGGAGTGCCCTTGGACAGGAACTCAACCAGGGTCGCGCCGCCAACAGCGGTCGCGCCTTTTATCAATTGGTCCTCGGTGATTTTGCGTTTTTTCAGGCAGGGGGAGCAGACCAGGATCTTACCGCCATTTTCCACGAATTTATCGATCAGTTCCTTCAATGGCGCGAATGGTTCACCTTCATTGATCTTCTCCGCTTCGCCCTTGACAGCAGCCCAGACACCATCGGTGCTCAGAAAGGCGACGGTTTCCTTGTCGCTGCCCAGCGCGGCATTGGCAACGACGAATCCGACAGTGCATTTGTCCGTATTTTTATGACAATTGGTAATGGAAACGCAAAAAGTGTTCGACATAAATTTAACTCCTAATTTACTTATTAGTTATTTTCTGATGGTGACGTACTGTCCGTCGACCTCTACCAGGGTATGGTTACGCATTCGACACCATGCTTCCAGATCCCGTGGCGATCCCGAGTCATACGTTTTAATACAGACAGTCGTGCCCGGAGCGAGGCCGTCAAACAGCACCTTCAGGTAGATCAGCAGTTGTCCGCAGGCATTGCCGCCGGCATCATACATGACGTCGATTTTTTTTTGTGGTTGCATACGCAGGATTTCGCAGGTTTTCGTTAGCCTTTAAGATTGAAACATATCCGGCTTCACCCGTAAAGGCGAATGCTATACAACTGCCTGAAAAATCCCCAGGCCAGTCACGCGTATGACAACATTGTGATGCTCATGAATCGGCGGTTCCGATGAAAGATAGTTTTACTATCAATATATTCGATTAGTCTCATTAAATTCCTTCGGATAGTATTCAGCTTCTTTACCACGATCCAGGGGATATCACCGTGCAAGCAGAGTGTACACAGTGTATAACTTAATAATAAAAATTGTTGTGAGTCTGGTGTCAGTGCTGGGAGCGATTATACCGATACACAGCTACGCACAGGGTTGAATTCTCGCTCGCAGTAGTGCGCCCGTGCTTGGCGCACAAAGCAGTCCCTGCCTCGATGAAGGTCAGTTTGAGCTGTATACCGGCTATCGGCAATTCACAGCGGACGAACAATATAGTGGTGGTTCTGAATTAAACCCCGTCGTTATGAATACTAACACGCAGGTCATCAGCAAGATGAAGTCCATGGATATCGGACTTGTCTATGCCTGGAACCAGCAGCTCAACCTGACCCTGAGTCTTCCGTACGTACTGGATGGCAGTTCCAACCGGGCCTTGCCGGCCGGTGTAGTTGGCAGCCCCCGTTTTGAACACTCGGCATCGGGGATAGGGGACATGACTCTCGGATCACGTTACTGGCTGATGAGCTGTCCTGACAATCCGGACCAGAACATCGGGTTAGGTTTGGTCGTCAAGGTCCCCACGGGTGACAGCAAGGCGCAGGATCTCTTCCCTGACCGGAGGGGTCTGAATATCAAGATGCGGGATGTTGACCAATCCATCCAGCCGGGTGATGGCGGGTGGGGTTTTGCATTGTCCCTCGAGGCCTTTAAAACAGTGGGGGACTTCACGCTCTTTGCCAGTGGCGCTTATATCTTCAATCCGAAGGGTCAGAATAACACACTGTCTCCCCCCGCATTTCTGAATCCCGTCGGACCGCAGCTGGTGGCCGAAAATATTCGCTACAACACCGTCGGAGATTCTTACATCGGCAGGGTAGGGGCTGCCTATCCCATCATGGCCATACCTGGATTATCGTTGAGTCTGGCCGGCCGGATCGTTGGTGTTCCCGTGAATGACGCCATCGGGGATACCATTGGTTTCCGCCGTCCTGGATATTATGTGACTCTCGATCCGGGCATAAACTACAGCACCGAGAGAGCAACATTTACTTTCACCGTACCGACCCGCGTGCATCAATACGTGGAGGATTCATTTGGAGCAGTTAGGGACTCTACCTTCGCGGATCACCTGATTGAGTTCAGTGTCAGCTACCGTTTTGGTGAGTGAGATACTGAAATTCGGAAATTTCTGGAAAAAATATGACTGCTGCACACTCGCGATATCGCGGTAACAACACACAGGGGCTAACTCGATTGTTCCGGTCCTGGCTGACTGGAATCCCTCAACTCCTGTGCAGCATCGCCGCCGTTTCGCTACTGGTGTATGTGAATGCCGCGCAGGCTACAGAAAAACTCAAGACATTCAAGCTCGAGACACTGGGCGGTGAGACACGGACGCTCGATGATTTCAGGAACAAGGCGACCCTGATTGCTTTTTTTTATCCATCGTGTACCTATTGTAATCAGGCATTTCCGGAAACGGTGAAGGTCTACGAGAAGTACAAGGGCCAGGGACTGTCCATGGTGTGGATCAACATTGTCGAGGAGGAAGAGGAACTGATCCCGGACTGGCTGGCGAAGCATCAGTATACCGTGCCGGTTCTGGTTGGAGCTGCCCAGCAATATTTATTGCGGAGGTACGATCTGCAGATGACTCCCACACACTTTATAGTGAACGCGGATCGGGAAATTTTATTCAAGCAAACAGGTTACAAAACCGGTTATGAGAAAGAGCTTGAAAAAAACGTAAGACAAGCATTGAACCTGGCCCCATAGTGTAAACCCGCGCTTGCTACGGTCCGCGATTCACAATTGATAATGTCCCGCCCCGGTTAACCGGTTTATCGCTTTATTTAATCTGATCCTGTCGTATTACCTAACATATACGATTGATAAAATCGGTAGCACCGATAATATAGCTCTTTTAAACGGGATAAACTGCAATGACTGATTTTGATCTGCGGCAACTGCACGCCTTCGTCAGTGTTGTGGATAACGGGGGATTCGGCGCGGCCTCCAGGCACCTGCACTTGTCGCAGGCAGCAGTATCCGAGCGTATCGCCACACTGGAGCAGGCCATTGGCATGCGGCTGCTGGACAGAAATCCACGCGGGGTCCAGACCACTTCGGTGGGTAACCGTTTCTATACTTTGGCGCGACAGTTACTGGAGCATAAGGCGGCTATCTGTCTGGAATTATCCGAACTGTCTGGTGCTGTCCGCGGCTCCCTGCACATCGGTGCCAGCACTATCCCCGGCGAATATGTGTTGCCGCCATTATTACCAAGATTTTGCGCCGAATATCCCAATGTTGAGCTGAACATCCGTATCCATGACAGTACTGAAGTCATGGAATACGTGCGCAACGGTGAAGTTGAGATGGGATTGGTCGGGGCGCGTCCGGCGGATAAACATTTTACCGTTGAACAATTATGGGAGGATCGACTGTTACTGGTGGTCCCGGCTGATCACCAGTTGGCTACCCGCAAGCGTGTCGGAGTGAATGACATCGCCAAATATCCTTTCATCATGCGGGAGCAGGGTTCCGGTACGCG
>JAENIZ010000018.1 GCA_016844485.1 Gammaproteobacteria bacterium
CAAAAATCATTTTGCCTTTGAAGCAGTCGCCTGGTACTGGCATTTAGTTGACGTAGTCTGGTTGGCACTATTTCTGTTTATTTACCTGGTGTAATACAAGACAACCTTTTTCAAAGTGGAGAATCACAATGTCACTGACTTTTATGCTGCCAGCTTTAATCCTGCTCGGCCTGATTCTTTTTGCCTTGGGTGAAGCCCTGTATTTTCTATCGAAGGATCATGGCGACAAGGATAAAACCCGGGTTGTGCAGGCTCTGTCTGTCCGCGTTACCCTGGCACTCATATTATTCGTATTATTGATTCTTGCCGGCTTTTTCGGGTTTATTCAACCCTCCGGGTTGACACCCTGAAATAACAGAGACCCGCCACAATCTCCGCCAGCGGTTTGGTCAGATTATTGAAGCTGCACCAATATGTGTGCGCTGCAATTTCAAAATATACTTATTGATCCAGATCAAATACGGTGGTTTTGCTTTGGGATAAATTTAAATTTTATCGATTGCAGAGTTTTGAGATGAATTCAACCATTTTGCTAGCGATCTTCCTTGCCCTCGTGGTGCTCGCCATAATCGTCGCCACGGGCGTGCTCGCTTTCTCAGGCGCGGCATCGGCCAGCAAGCGGTTACGGGCGCGACTCGCGCAGAGATTGCGGGGCACGTTGTTTTTCCGGATGCTGAAGAGGCGCTATAGGTTCTTCGAAACCTATGTGCTCCTGACCCCCCTCAACGAGCTTGAGGAAACCCTGCACAGCTGCGAAAGTTGCGCTCATATCGCCGAGTGTGAAGATACTCTGTCCAAACCTGAATCCCAGGGAACGGACTACTCTTTCTGCCCGAATGATCCGAAAATCCGGACACTGGAATCGGTAAAAAAAGGAACCGGCCGCCCCTAGTCATCATTGCCGGAAACACAGATCAGAGCGCCTGTTATTTCCACTACAATCACCGTAATCTTGATTAACCGGAACCTGTAAAACATC
The DNA here is from genome assembly GCA_016844485.1 of Gammaproteobacteria bacterium. Classification (GTDB taxonomy): domain Bacteria; phylum Pseudomonadota; class Gammaproteobacteria; order Eutrophobiales; family Eutrophobiaceae; genus JAENIZ01. The sequence continues at coordinate 980 of JAENIZ010000018.1, forward strand.
CAGTTGTTTACTGCCGGAATTACCGCATCATGTTGCGCCGCACATTCGCCGGGACTTGATCTACATCAAAGCCAGGTCGTGCGGCGATGCTATCTTTAAAAATAATAAAGACAGGTATTACCGTTACCGCTTGTCTCATAGAGATGAATCCTGTGGTTAATCGTTCTGCTGAGGGGAGGGTAATCCAGTCAGCAATGCTTCGGAAATTCGTTTAAAGGGATTGCCCCTGTCGGCAGGTGTGGGCTATGGGCGGCCCTGTTTCTATCGCGAGACTGCCCCGGCTCCCGTTGCAAAGGCACGTCAGCAGGGCGGATGTGAGCATCACAGGTTGTCTTCGGCCATTGATGATCTTATTGGGCAACTTCAACATCTTGCCCTGGCAGCACGTAACTCATTACACCCTGAAGTCTCTGATATTTTTTTCGCCCACCGCATGATCCTTGAAGATACGGGACTGCAGCAAACGCTTTTCAATGCACTGGAGGAAGAAGCTCCGATTGAGAATACTCAGACTGCCGAGGAAGCTCTGATTAACCAGTTTGAAATCTATAGTTCGCATCTGCGCTGTCTTGATGCGGAATGCTTTTCGAATAGTGCGGAAGACTTTGAACACCTCAAACATGATCTGCTGAGGATACTCCGTGGCCAAACTGCGCATCTGTATTGCAAAGAGGCATCGGGTTGCACTATTGGCCAATGCAGGCTAGGTAATGATCATATACTGGTTACACCGCGACTCACGGCAAGCATTGCAGTCCAGATCGGCCCTTGCCCTTCCACCAAAGGTGTTGTAGTGGAAAGCGGAGGCTGTAATTCACATGCAACAATCATTGCCCGCGCTTTTAATCTTCCCGTGGTGAGTCAAATCCCGCACCTGGAAACTACTGTTCCTCTTGACAGTATTATCGTGGTAGATGGAGATAGAGGAGAATTGGTTATTAACCCTTATGTACGCACGCTTGCCATGTATAAAAAGCGCCAGCTTAAACAATCACAGAATCGTTTGTACATAAGCCAGCCAGTGCCCGGGCTACAGGTACTCGCTGATATTGACAGCCCGGAAGACCTGGAGGGTGTGATCAAGGCCGGCGCGGAAGGCATAGGATTATACCGCACGGAAATCGAGGTATTACGTCGAGGCGGAACATTAAATGAAGACGAGCAGTTTGCGCTATATAAACAGATGATCTCCGCAATGGGCGGCAAACCTGTTTATATCCGCCTGCTGGATTTGGGATCGGACAAATGCCCATCGCTGTTAAAACTTCCGCGTGAGGAAAATCCCGCACTCGGTTGCCGGGGTGCTCGTCTCCTGCTGGCCCGCCCGGAATTATTACGCAGCCAGGCACGCGCCTTGGCCAGGGCCTCACAACATGGCCCCATCCACATCATCTATCCCATGATCATTTCTTTGGATCAATTTATTGAATTGCGGGCACTGTTTCAGAAAATGATCATGGATCTTCCCTCAGGCAAGCTCTATCACGGAGTAATGTTCGAGGTGCCCTCTGCAGGACTGCAATGCGAGGAGATTCTTGAGCATGCCGACTTCGGGCGTATCGGTACCAACGACCTGACACAATATCTATTTGCTGTCGACAGGCAAGATGACTACAACAGACAGGCTACCTTGTTCGACCAGCCTGCCCTGTGGTCGTTGATTGAGACCATCTCACGGGCCGCGCGCAAAAAGCGAAAGCCTCTGTCGTTATGTGGCGAACTGGTAAACGATCCGGGTTACACCGGACGCATCATGTCTTGCCGGGTACAAATGGTGAGTATACGGCCACGGCAAATCGCTGCGATCCGCGCAGCAGCCTCGGCTTATCGCCGCTCAAAAAAGCGTGCTGGCAAACAAACTGCAGCAACCGTAAACGGAGGAACCCTGCCTGGCTTGATCCAGATCAACTGATCGCACGTGGATGGTACTATACTCATTCGGAAGTCGGCTATTTATACACGAGGAGGAAACATGAATGCCTCAATAAAACGGCAAGAATTGGTGCATATGGCAATCAGCGAGGTGATGAACCCGTATTTGCTTACAGTTGATCCCTATGCTTCTCTAGCCGAAGCCTATGAGCTTATGAAGAAAAACAAGATCAGGCGTTTGCCTGTGGTGAACAATAATGAACTTGTCGGAGTCATCACCCACCGCGATATCCTGGAGGCCAAACCCTCGGACGTAACTCATTCGCTTAGCATCTGGGAGCTTAACCAGATGTTATCAAAGCTGATCGTTGAGCATGTGATGACACGCAAACCAATCACGATCTATCAAACTGATACCGTGGGCCATGCCGCCGAGATCATGTTGGATGAGAAGATCGGCGGCATCCCTGTACTGGATGCCAATGACAAACTGACCGGAATAATCACGGAATCAGATATCTTCCGGCTGATTATGCGGCGCTGGCGCGATGATAATATGCTGAGATCGCGGACTGGCTGACATGGGAATCAGCATAGGCAAGCTGCTGGTTATTCTTGTAATTGTTTTATTGGTGTTCGGCAGTAAACGTGTGCGGACGCTGGGGGCTGATCTGGCGGCAGCCATCAAAGGTTTTCGCGGGGGCCTGAATGATGAGGAACAACCTGGCGAACCAAAACAGCTGAATCAACCAGACGCGATTTCAGGCGGGGAAAAAAAAGATTCGAATTAAAATTGGAACCCGCATACCAGCAGATCTTAATCGGATAATTTGTTCTCGAGAAGGAAATAAGCATCGCGTATCAGCAGCAATCACAAAAATCCATTTTGCTACTCAAGCTGGAGTATATAATCCCATTCCTTTTTCGTTACAGGCATTACAGATAAGCGATTGCCCCGTTGCAGTAGTTTCATATTCTGTAATTGTTTATGTGTGCGCAGTTCATTCAGTGTAATGATGTGTTTCAGTTTGCGTTTGAATTTTACATCGACGAGATACCAGGTGGGATTGTCCGGATCGCTTTTCGGATTGTAATGTTTATGATTCCGGTCAAAGGCAGTGGGATCGGGGTAGCCACCTTTTGCAATTTCCATGATGCCGGCGATGCCAGGTACTTCACAGCTTGAATAGTAAAAAAACGCGAGGTCACCTTTTTTCATTTCATTACTTAGCATATTTCGTGCCTGATAGTTGCGCACACCGTCCCAGGGTTAGGTTTTGTTTGGCCGTTTCATCAGATCATCAATGCTGAATACATCCGGTTCGGATTTCATTAACCAATATTGCATACGTGGAGCGTATTACGTGAAATGTGAAGCGGCAAGCAAATGAAACACGAGGAACAAATTAGGTGGGTATCAACCGCAGTGACGTATTACAGGGTTTGAACTTGAACCAAGGGTCCAAGTGGGAACAGCTGGCGTCATATCAGGACATCCTTTACGGACGTGCACAACAATGGCGCGGTTTAGTTCCCTGTGTAGTGCATTATAGGCTCAAGTTACCACACGCCTGTATACGGGCACCGCAGTCGATACCCAAGCTTTATAAATCAGTACTGTGAAATCAGGGGTATCCCTGTTTCTGATTATTGCATTTCCATTTGTTTGCCCTTTACCAGGGCATCATCAATTTTATTTTGCAACCGGCGTATTAAATTGTCTACTTGAGAAGTATAGCTGTCATTTTCCTGTTTGTATTGCAGGAGTTCATGTGCGACATTCAGCGCGGCCATTACCGCGATCCGCTCCGTACCAATGACCTTTCACGAACGCTTGATATCTTTCATTTTGACGTTGAGTAATTCCGTGGCGCGATGCAGTAAATCACGCTCCTGTTCATCGCATGAAATAAGGTATTCCTTGTCCAGGATGGTGACGCTGACGGTCTTTCCCCCTTTATTCATGAACGTGTTTCCATGGCCCGCAGACGCGAAATCATGGATTCAATCCGGCTTCGTGCCTGTTCTGTCTTCTCGATAAGCGTGGCACGTTCATTAACAAGATTTTCCTGCTGGTTACGCAATGCCGAATTTTCGGTCTTCAGCTGACCGACGGTGCGAATGAGCTCATCAACGCGGGTTTCAAGGGCCGCAAGGTCGTTATTGTCACTGTGTTTATCAATCATGATAAATTCCGAATACCCGTCTTATTCGATGGACAAGACCTGATGATTATTTATTATTGATAATGCAATATAGAGCCGCAGTTGATGACGGTCAAGATATGGTGTGATTATTGTGTAAGACAGTATGATGTTAGAATACATGTTGTCCTGCAAAGTAATGAAATCGTTCAGGAATTATATAATCCAGGACTGTTTGGACAGTTAATGCAATGCTGAATTTTGAAGATCTGAACAAATTGCTTATTGATGCACGGGCGGGCAGCCGCGCCGCTGAATGTCATGGTTTTCTGTGTGGATATCTCTGCATAACCAACAATGTGGAAGAAGAAATGTTCAGCAAATTTCTTTTGGCCGATTCCATAGACGATGTAACATTTGATGAGTGTAGTGCACAGATTGCAAAACTCGCCGCTGACATCAACACACAGATATCTTCGTCTGATTTTGAACTGCAGTTGCTGTTACCTGATGACGACAGGACGCTGACAGAGCGCAGTATTGCGCTTATGCAATGGTGTCAGGGGTTTTTAAGCGGTATGGGCGTTGCCGGGATAGTGGATACCGGTTCAATCTCGGCTGAAAGCAGGGATCTTATCGATGATCTGTACAAAATATGCCGGCTGGATGCGGATGAAATAAATGGTTCCGGTGAGGAAGAGGAATCTGCCTTAATCGAGTTGATTGAATATGTACGTATGGGCGCGATCATGATACATGAAGAGTTTCACAGTTTGCCTCTCGCGGCGAGCCGTCCCGAGGTATTGCACTGATGAATATTAAAGAATACCGCCGCCGCCGGAAGAAACTGATGGACATGATGGGGCATGAGAGCATCGCTATCATTCCCACGGCCCCGGTGCGGGTGCGTAATCGTGATGTCGAATATCCGTTTCGTCCGGACAGCGATTTCTATTATCTGACCGGCTATCCGGAACAGGAGGCCGTCGCTGTATTGATCCCTGATCGCCGTCACGGTGAATATGTGCTGTTTTGCCGCGAGAATGATCCGGTCATGGAAACATGGAATGGCCGGCGTGCGGGACTTGAAGGGGCCCGTGAAATCTATGGAGCAGATGATGCCTTTCCGATTGAAGATCTCGATGAAATAGTGCCCGGTTTGCTGGAGGACCGCGAACGTATTTTTTACACCATGGCTAATGATCCTGTGTTTGATCAACGCGTCCTGGGTTGGGTGAATCAGGTACGCAAGCGTGCGCGCACCGGCGTTAATGCACCCGACGAATTTATTTCACTGACACATTTTCTGCATGAGATGCGCCTGTATAAAAGCCGCCATGAGATCGCCGCCATTCGCAAGGCCGCTAAAATTTCCACCGCAGCCCATAGAAGGGCCATGCAGATTTGCCGTCCCGGTCTCTTTGAATACCAGATCGAAGCGGAGCTCAGATATGTGTTCATGCATCATGGCGCGCGCTACCCGGCATACCCGCCTATCGTCGGTGGCGGGGCGAACAGTTGTATCCTGCACTACACGGAAAACAAGGACAGGCTCAAGGACGGCGATATGTTACTGATCGATGCCGGATCAGAATATGAAGGATACGCCAGTGATATATCCCGGACGTTCCCTGTCAATGGCACCTTCAGCACGGAGCAACGTGCTGCTTATGAAATAGTGTTACGGGCGCAGCTTGCGGCGATCAGCAAGGTACGCACCGGTAATCAGTGGAATGACCCGCATGAGGCCGCGATCCGGGTACTTACACAGGGACTGGTCGATATCGGTATCCTGAAAGGCCAAGTGAGGAAACTTATTAAGGAACAAAGTTATGCGACGTACTACATGCACAGGACCGGACACTGGCTCGGCATGGATGTGCATGACGTAGGTGATTACAAGATCGAAGGTGAATGGCGCACCTTCGCACCGGGCATGGTACTCACGGTTGAGCCGGGTTTGTATTTTCCTGCACACTCCAAGGGTCTGGCGAGGAAGTGGTGGAATATCGGCATACGTATAGAGGATGATGTCCTGGTCACTGAAACCGGCAATGAAGTCCTGACCAGGGACGCGCCAAAGACGGTGGAAGAGATCGAAAAATTAATGGCCCATGAAATCGCTGCCTGATTATGACGTTGTGATCGTGGGCGGCGGGATGGTGGGTGCGAGTCTCGCCTCTGCATTGAGCGCAGAACAAATCCGTGTTGCAGTTATTGAAGCCGTGCCAGCGCGTGCCGGAGATCAACCCAGTTATGACGACCGCGGTCTCGCCCTGTCGCTTTCTTCACAACGGATCCTGGCCGGTCTGGGATTGTGGGACACACTTTGCTGTAGTCCCATACGGCATGTGCATGTCTCCGATCGAAAACATTTTGGTGTTGTGCGCCTGCATGCCGATATGCTGCGTATCCCGGTTCTGGGGTATGTCGTTATCGCCCGTGAGCTTGGACGGGTCCTGCTGGATCGTCTGCATGAGGCGGATAACGTCGATTTCTTTTGTCCGGCAACCGTGGAGGGTTTGAGTATTGAGCCAGCCTCTGCGACGGCAACAGTCAGTGTTAACGGCAAGTCAAAAACGCTTACAAGCCGGTTAATCGTTGCCGCGGACGGTACACACTCGCGGGTCAGGGAGTTGCTCGGTATTGATGCGAGGATCAAGGATTATGGCCAGACCGCCATCGTCACGAATGTCACACCCGAAAGACCGCATGACGATACCGCCTATGAACGGTTTACCGAATCCGGCCCTCTCGCTTTGTTGCCGTTACCGGAACAGCGTTGCGCGGTTGTGTTTACAGTCAACACGCAGGATGCGGGACATTATTCTGAAATGGACGACGACGGATTCATGATTTGTCTGCAATCCCGGTTTGGACGACGACTGGGAAAATTTCAACGCATCGGCGCACGCAAATCTTATCCTGTAAAACTGGTTTCTGTGCGTGAACAGGTACGCGAGCGGCTTGTTATCCTGGGTAATTCTTCGCACACACTGCATCCCAATGGCGCACAAGGATTCAACCTCGCTTTACGTGATGTTGCCGGTCTGGCTGAGGTGTTGATCCCTGCATTGCGTGCAAACAAAGACCTGGGAGAACGACAGTTGCTTAACACCTATGTCGCTGCACGTCAGAATGACCAGCAATGTGTCATGCAATTCAGCGATGGACTTGCAACACTCTTCTACAATGAGCTGCCGCATAAGGTATTTATCAGAAATGCAGGCATGCTGTTCATGGATATGAGCCCGCCATTGAAAAGATCATTTCTGCGCAGGGCAATGGGCATCTATGGCAGACAACCCTCTCTCGTGCGAGGTCTTGCCCTGTGAGGAAAAAGGACAAACTTGATGCTGATGTCATTATTGTGGGTGGCGGTCTCGTCGGATGCACGTTGGCTGCACTCCTGGCGAAGAACGAGTTCCGCTGCCTCATTATTGAAGAGCGCGATACCACTGGAAATTCCGCAACACGAATAGACCCGCGGGCACTCGCCATGACCCGCGCATCTGTAAATATTCTGCGTGCTGCAGGGGCGTGGCAACATTTATCCAAAAACAGGATCGGCTATTTTTCCGAAATGCATGTTTGGGATGAAAACGGAACCGGCGAGATCCATTTCGACAGCGCGGAGCTGTGTGAACCTGCACTCGGCTATATCATTGAACAGACAATATTGGAGCAGGCATTAAGGCAATCGCTTGAAGGGAACGAGTACGTCAAATGGTATCAGCCGGCAATACCATCATCGCTCGCTCTGGAAGAAAACAGGATCACTGTAGTGCTGGAAGATGGAAGCAATTTGAATGCGCGTCTCCTGGTGGCTGCGGATGGAGCGAGATCCAGGATCAGGACGCTCGCCGGTATTGATTATCCACAACATGATTATCACCAGCAGGCCGTTGCCTGTGTGGTTGAAACAGAGAAGCCTCATGTACAGGTAGCAAGACAGAGATTCCTGCACAACGGGCCACTGGCATTTTTACCCATGGCGGATCAAAAACAATGTGGCATCGTGTGGTCGACTTCTCCCGAACATGCAAGCGCATTACTGGCAATGGATGAACAGGAGTTCAATCAGACGCTGGCGCAGGCATTTGATCAAGTTCCGGGTGAAGTATTATCGAGCGGGCCGCGGGCGAGTTTTCCCCTGCAACATGCCCAGGCAAAACAATATTGCCGGCCGCGTCTTGTACTGGTCGGTGATGCCGCGCATACCGTGCATCCCCTGGCCGGTCAGGGCGCGAACCTGGGTCTGCTGGATGCTGCGGCGCTGTCCGAGGTTGTGCTTGATGCAAGAAACCGGAACAGGGACATCGGCGCTTATCAGGTATTGAGACGCTACGAACGTTGGCGCAAGGGTGAAAATTACATCATGCTGAAGGTTCTACAGGGATTCAAATATTTGTTCGAGAGCAATCTGGAAATTATAAGACATTGTCGAAATATGGGACTCGATCTCACTGATGCGGCAACACCGTTAAAGCACATGATTATGCGTTATGCCATGGGGTTGGCAGGGGATCTGCCTGCGTCTGCGCGTGCAATCCTGTAATCAGGTACAATCCCGCCAACTATTTTTCCGCAATTTTTTTGAAACCATCCGACGGCCGAAATTTAATTATGCGAGATGAGGTATGACTGAAACGGACAAGATACCGCCGCCGAATTTTATTCGCAATATTATCAGGGAGGATTTGAAACAAAATAAAAATAACGGCAGCGTGCACACGCGCTTTCCGCCGGAACCGAACGGCTATCTGCATGTGGGGCATGCAAAATCGATCTGCCTTAATTTTGGCATCGCTGCTGAAAACAAAGGCGGTCTGTGCAATCTGCGTTTCGATGATACCAATCCGGAAAAGGAAGACGTCGAATATACCAAAGCCATCATGGCGGATGTCCGCTGGCTGGGGTTCGACTGGGAAGACCGGCTGTATTACGCCTCGGATTATTTCGAGCAATTGTATGACTATGCCGTTCAGTTGATCAAGGACGGCAAGGCCTATATCGACAGCCTGAGCGCCGAACAAATGCGCGAATATCGCGGCACATTGACGAAACCCGGCCGCGAGTCACCTGATCGCAATCGCAGTGTCGAAGAGAACCTGGATTTGTTCAGGCGAATGCGCGCCGGCGAATTTGATGAAGGCGAATATTTAGTCCGTGCAAAAATAGATATGACGTCACCCAATATCAATATGCGCGACCCGGCTATCTACCGGATCAAAAAAGCTAATCATCATCGCACCGGGGACAGGTGGTGTATCTATCCCATGTACGATTATACGCATTGTATATCGGACGCCCTGGAGGGCATCACCCATTCAATATGCACACTTGAGTTTGAAGACCATCGGCCACTCTATGACTGGTGTCTGGATCAATTGCCCGTGCCCTGTCACCCGCAGCAGATCGAGTTCGCCCGTCTCAATCTCAACTATACCGTCATGAGCAAGCGCAAACTGAACGAGCTTGTCAATGAAGGGTACGTCACCGGCTGGGATGATCCGCGTATGCCCACCATAGTCGGTATGCGGCGAAGGGGATATACGCCGGCGGCCATCAGGGATTTTTGTGAACGTATTGGCGTAACAAAAAACGACACTGTTATCGATATGTCCGTACTGGAAAACTCGGTGCGCGAGGACCTGGATGAAACTGCGCGCCGTGTTATGGCTGTACTCAGGCCCCTGCGTGTTGTCATTACCAATTATCCGGAGAACAGTACCGAAGAACTTGATGCGCCTTATCATCCGAATAAACCGGAGATGGGCAGCCGCAGGGTGCCTTTTTCAAGGGTCATCTATATTGAACAGGATGATTTCATGGAAAACCCGCCGAAGAAATTTTTCCGTCTTTCACCCGGAGCCGAAGTCCGGTTGCGTTATGCCTATTTCATCAAGTGTGAAGAGGTCATCAAGGATAAACAGACGGGCGCGGTCATCGAACTGCGTTGCAGCTATGACCCGCAGACAAAAGGCGGTAATGCCCCCGATGGACGCAAGGTCAAGGGGACATTGCACTGGGTGTCCGCGGACCATGCCTTTAAGTCGGAAGTGCGTTTGTTTGACCGGTTGTTTACTGTGCCTGTGCCTGACGGTGAAGGTGACTGGAAGTCAGTTATCAATCCAGGCTCGGTTGAGGTTTTAAAAGATGCCTGTCTGGAACCGGGCCTTGCAGGGGCGAAACCGGAAGAACGTTTTCAGTTTGAGCGCCTGGGATATTTCTGCGCGGACCACAAGGATTCAACACAAGGCAAGCCTGTGTTTAACAGGACTGTGACCTTACGCGATTCCTGGGCGAAGGTGGATAAACAGGTGAAATAGGTCAGTTGTTTGTCGTAACGCTATTACTGCCGTAGAAGATCTGCGCCATCTCTTCCTTAAGGCGCTGCTCGATTGACAAGCGTTGTTCATGCTCCAGCTCATCTACGGTCACATTGAACAGGTAATTATTCAGGTCAAACTTCTTCAACATCATTTTCGTATGAAAGATGTTTTCCTCGTAAATATTGACGTCGATCATCTGGTAATGCCGTTTAATATCCTTGGCGATAAAATTCTGGATCGAGCTGATCTCATGATCGATATAATGTTTCGTGCCGGTAGTGTCACGGGTAAACCCCCGCACGCGGTAGTCCATGATGACAATATCGGATTCGAAACAGTGTATCAGGGCATTCAACGCCTTGAGTGGCGAGATCGTGCCGCAGGTGCTCACATCAATATCCGCCCGGAAGGAGCATATCCCGAAATCCGGATGGCTTTCGGGATAGGTATGCACGGTCAAATGACTCTTGTCCAGATGGGCAACAACAGCCTCCGGTGTGCGCCCGGGTACCTTGGTATCGGCAACCTCAACCAAATTGGTGATGATTGCCTCCGGCGCGCGGCCGGGTATCCTGGCATCTGTAACCTCAATCGATGACGGCCCTTCTTCCGAGATTAGCAAGGTTACACTTGCGCCCAGAGGATCATAATCGGCCTTCGCAATATTCAGGATATTGGCGCCGATTATTTTTGAAACATGCTCCAGGATCTGGGTGAGGCGATCAGAGTTGTAGGCCTCGTCGATGTATTGCATGTATTTGTTCATCTGGGCTTCCGTGCGCGCATAACAAACATCGTAGATGTTAAAGCTCAAGGTCTTGGTCAGGTTATTAAAACCCTGCAGACAGATTTTCTCTGAGGATGTTGTCATTAAGGCTGATCCTCCTCCCTTTAGAGATGTTGTTAAGGTAAATAATAGATCATTTGCACGACATTACCAGCAGGATCTTCACAATAAAAACTTCGCGCACCGTCCCGATGTGTTTTCGGCGCCGCTTTTATCTTCACCTCATGGGCGCTGAGATATTCGTACCATTCATCCACCAGGCCGGGTTCGTTGAGGACGAAGCCGATATGGTCCAGCCGTTGCGTTCCTTCGGGGCGTTTACCGGCCGGAAGGCGGTGCAGGGCAAGATTGTCATTGCCTGAGCATAAATAGACATTATCATTGTCCGGTCGCCACTCTATCTTCATGCCGAGCAAGCCCACATAGAATTGCTCACACTCCTCCAGGTTGATGACATTCAATGCCACATGGTGCATGCCGCTGGTGGGCGCTGGTCTTTCCATTCCTGAAGCCGACGGTATCGACAAAGATGCGGCACATTACAACAGCATGAACCAATATGGAAGAAAAAATATCTGCTGGATAGGCACGGGATAAAATGTATGGGAAAATTCCGGAAAAACACGGGAACAAACGGGATGAAAAATTTCTCAGACGCACTCTATAAATCCGGTATCAGCAGCTTGCCCCTGATTAACAGCGGCAAGGTGCGTGATATCTACGCCGTGGATGACGAACACATGCTGATCGTGACCACCGACCGGATATCCGCCTTCGATGTCATTCTGCCTAATCCCATTCCGGGTAAAGGCAAGGTGTTGACGGCCTTGTCCAATTTCTGGTTTGACCGGACACGGACTATTGTGCCGAATCATCTGAGTTCGCGGACGCTCGAAAGCGTTTTACCCGATGCAAAGGAAAGGGCGCCGGTCGAGGGACGGAGTGTATCGGTTCCGGCTGGAAGGATTATCAGAAAACAGGTTCTGTGTGCGGCATCAGGCTTCCAAAAGGCCTGAAACAGGCCGAGCAACTGCCTGAGCCCATATTTACGCCTTCAACCAAGGCGGAACTCGGGCACCACGATGAGAATATCAGTTTTGAAAAGACAGCCGGTTTGATGGGGCAGGACATGGCGGAGCAGGTCCGTGATTTGAGCTTGAGGATTTATAAAGATTCGGCGGATTACGCCAGAAAGCGCGGCATCATTATCGCGGACACCAAATTCGAATTCGGGATGGATGAAAAAGGCAAACTGGTGCTCATTGATGAGGTCCTGACGCCTGATTCATCGCGTTTCTGGCCGGCGGATTCATATCAGGTTGGCATAAGCCCCCCGAGTTTTGATAAACAATATGTGCGTGATTACCTGGAAACCCTGGACTGGGACAAGACGCCTCCCGGCCCGCCATTACCCGAAGAGGTAATCAGGAATACCGCGGCGAAATACAGGGAAGCCCAGGACCGCCTGACCAAATGATAATAATCAAAAGATGAAAGAGCTGGATAAACTGATTGCAGGGTTCAGGCAGTTCAGAAAACGTTATTACGAGGATGAGCCTGAACTTTACCAGCAGCTGGTCTATAAAGGGCAAACTCCCAAAGCGTTGGTGATTGCCTGCTGTGATTCACGTGTGCACCCTGCCCAGGTCATGGATACTGATCCGGGTGATATTTTTGTGGTACGCAATGTCGCCAATGTTGTTCCCCCCTGCCAGGAGGACGGCAAGTCACATGGCACCAGTGCCGCAATCGAATTCGCGGTGAAACTTCTCGGGGTGAAACATATTATTATTTTCGGGCATGGCCAGTGCGGGGGCGTCAGGAGTTTAATGGAGGGCAAACATCAGGGTCATAAACATGGCTTTATTGATTCCTGGATGGATATTGTTGCACCGGCGCGGGAGAAAGTATTAAAGGAACACGGAAATGCGACATTCGACGATCAATGCAAGGCCTGTGAGCAGGCTGTAATTGAAATCTCGGTGAATAATTTAATGACATTTCCCTGGATCAGTGACATGGTCTCCAAAAATAATCTTTTCGTGCACGGCTGGTATTTTGATATCGAGCAGGGTGAGCTGTATGCCCGCACGGCGAACGGCGACTTCCGGCCGCTCGGCGCGGAGGCTGCAAGCGTTTAATCTTTATTCCAGAACTGAGGTAAACGTATGGACCTGAAAGTCTTCCTGACCGTTTTTACGACGGTGTTCATCGCCGAACTTGGCGACAAAACGCAACTTGCCACGCTGCTGTTCGCTGCGGACAAAAGCGTAAGCAAACTGACTGTGTTCACCGCCGCTTCGTTTGCTTTAATCATTGCTGCGGGCATCGGTGTCCTTGCGGGAACAGCGATTTCAAACTATGTCAGTATGAAGCAGCTTAATCTGATCGCGGGAATTGGATTTATAGGGATTGGTGTCTGGACGCTAATGCGGGCTTGATGTTTTGTTCAAAATCCGGTCTGTCTATGAGTGAAAATCGTATATGATTCCACTTTTAGTTCAATGATATCTTCAAGGCAGTTATATGAAAATTTAGACGGTATGATCATGAAAAATATTATCTACATTCTCTTTTCAATCATTTTTATTCTTTCCGCCTGTTCCGATGGTTCCGACAGCAATGAGGGCAAAACAGGCGATCATGTCTGGAAGGGGCAGACAGACACGCTGGAGAAGGCCAAGGCAGTCGAAGGTGTGATTCAGGACAGCGCGGACGAACAGCGTAAACTGATCGAAGAGCAGACACAGTAACCTTATCAGGAAGTCTTTCAGAAGGTGATCCCGTTACACGACGATAACCCTACCGAAATTACCCCCATAGTGACGATTGTATTTATTGTCATTTGTGTGCTGGTTTATTTCTGGCAGGCATCTCTGGGAAGTGAAGGCTATCAGGCGGCAATTTACAGTCTTGGCGTTACCCCCGCCGTACTGCTGGATAAGGTCCAGCTACCTGAGGCACTCGCAATTATCCCGGCAGAACTCACTGTGGTTACCTCCATGTTTTTACACGGCGGATTTATGCATCTTGCAGGCAACATGCTGTATCTCTGGATCTTCGGTAACAATGTGGAAGATTCCATGGGGCATGTACGCTTTGTGATCTTTTATTTTCTGTGTGGCATCGCCGCCGTGATCGGCCAGACACTGCAAAACCCGGAGTCGCAGATCCCGATGATCGGCGCGAGCGGCGCCATCTCCGGTGTGCTGGGGGCGTATTTGCTTCTCTATCCGCACGCGCGAGTTCTGGTGCTTATTCCCCTGGGGTTTGTCTCGCAAATGGTCAGGCTCCCGGCGGGTTGGGTGCTCATATTCTGGTTTGTCATCCAGTTGCTGAGCTCCGCAATGGCGAGTTCTGAAGGAGGCGGCGTTGCCTGGTTCGCCCATATCGGCGGATTTATCGCCGGGATGTTGCTCATCTCCGTGTTCAAATATCGCCGCATCCCGCTGTTTCATCCTGCCCATGGCCCAGGGCGCCGGCATGGAAGGTTGTAACGATCAGACGCAGCGATGTACATTTACTGGCACCAGACTTGAGCTGGTTATTTTTGATTCAATCAGGGTAAAACATCATGAACCTCAATAAAGATAAAGTCATAGGTTTACTCAACCAAATCATGGAATTTGAACTGGCGGGAGTGGTCCGTTACACGCATTACGCATTGATGGTGTACGGCTATAACAGGATTCCCATTACCGGGTGGCTGCGTGAACAGGCACAGGAAAGTCTCAAACACGCTGATCGCGCGGGCGAGTTGATTACGCTTTTAGGTGGGCATCCGTCATTGTCTATTGGCCCTCTGCTTGAAACCCATAAACACGATATCGGCGATATCCTGCAGGAGTCTCTGGAGAATGAATCAAATGCCAAGTCGGTCTACTATAAGTTACTCGAGGAAGTGAAGGGCAAATCGGTTTTGCTGGAGGAATATGCGCGTGAACTCATTGTTCAGGAAGAAATGCATGAGGATGAAGTGAACAAGATGCTGCGCAAGCCCGGCGACATCAAGGCTTACACACCGTAACTCAAAATACCTGTCCAATTCCCAAATAAAAACCCCGCGGCGTGAACCGCGGGGTTAGTCTGAAAGTTACCGGTAATTATTTGGCTGCTTCGATATACAGAAAGCCTATCCCGCCGGAAGCCCCGATACCCGTGTTGGTGCCAAGGGCGAGTGGTTGCAGACTGACATTCTTGTCACCGCCGCCGATCAACGCCGAGGCGGACAGGCCGATACCCGCTGTAGCGCCCAGGGTGCCGCCGACATACTTGCCGGCCAGGGCATGTGCACCAGGTTGCACGTCAGCCGAGGCTGCAATCACGGTGAAGGCAAATTTCTCGTTTTCCTTAAAGCTTAAGTCCAGACCCAGGGCAATGCCGGTTTCGCCAACGTATCTTTCCGTCTTACCCTGATTCTCGTATACGCACCTTACATCTGCGGTTGAATGGATCAGCAGGTTGACCCGCGAGCCGGCGATAACGGCGCAGGTAATGATACCGACCTGGATCCCGGACTGTTCTTCGGCACTGGTTATGGGCGATGCAGCCGCCGTCAGGGCGGCGAGCAAGGCAATGGAAAATGCTTTGGTTTTCATGTTCGTTCCTTCCTTTGTTATGCAGTTAAAATAGCTGGAAATCATTCGCACAACCCCGGATGCCTTAGGCACCCTGGGGCATAGCGTTATAGGTAATTTTGACAGTCTCATCCCGTTCTGTCGAGACCTGTCACATTAACTTGTTATCTATGCACGGCCTTATTAACTTGCCAAGAGGCGGGGTATGACTTAGTTTTACTCAAGAATCCTTACTTCCACAACAAGCAACCCGGGCATAACGCCTTTAAATAAGGGGGTCAACATGGGTATTGGCACGACTATTTTCCTGGCGGTTGTTATCGGAGCAATTTTCTACGGTATTGCGATCTATAACGGGCTCGTCACCTCCCGCAACCAGTTCAAAAACGCCTTTTCCCAAATAGACGTCCAGTTGCAACGGCGTTATGACCTGATCCCGAATCTGGTTGAATCGACGAAGGCCTATATCAAGCATGAACGGGAGACGTTGGAGGCGGTCATCGCCGCGCGCAACCAGGCACAGACGGCATCGAAGGCAGCGGCGGCACATCCGGAAGACCCCGGCGCCATCGGTGCGCTGGGCAGCGCAGAAGGCGCTTTGGGCGCAGCCATGGGGCGTTTGTTTGCAGTAATGGAGGCCTATCCCGATCTCAAGGCCAACCAGACCATCCAGCAACTCATGGAGGAACTCTCCTCGACGGAAAACAAGGTCGCCTTCTCACGCCAGTTCTTTAACGATTCAGTCATGGCCTACAACAACCAGCGCGAGCAGTTCCCGAATACCTTCATCGCCGGGCCGTTCAACTTTCAGGAGGCGAAGTTGTTGGATATTGAGACGCCGGAGGCCAAGAAGGCGGTCAAGGTCGCATTTAATTAAGAAAACTTTGGATGATTCCTGAATTGTTCTATGTTGTCATTCCGGCTTAAGCCGGAATCTAGTCTATATAATTTTCTACTGGATGCCGATATTCACCGGCATGACTGAAAACGATAATCCATGAACTTCTTCGTGCAACAAGACAAGGCCAGGAAAAAGACCTTCATTCTGGTCGTATATTTTATTCTGGCCATCGTCTTGATCGTTGCAGCCGTTAACACCGTTGTCTTTTTCATTTTTTATTACGCGGCGGATCAGCAACAAACGCCGGAACAATGGCTGGCGCAACCGTATTGGATCTGGATTGCCCTCGCTACCGTAGCGGTCATCGGGCTTGGCAGTCTCAAGGACATCATCCGGCTCGGAGGCGGCGGCAAGGCCGTGGCCGAGATGGTGGGTGCAAGACCGGTTAATTCCAGTACCAGGGACCCCGCCGAAATTCGTCTCATCAACATTGTGGAAGAAATGTCCATCGCCTCCGGCACACCGCGGCCTGCCTTGTATGTGATGGACGAGGAGCAGGCAATCAACGCCTTTG
>JAENIZ010000019.1 GCA_016844485.1 Gammaproteobacteria bacterium
AGGCAAAGTTAAACCAGGTCAAGAAGGCAATACTTGATAATCTGTGATTAGTGATTAGTGATTGGTGATTTGTGATTAGCTAATTGTTGCTTGTATTACATGAAGGATGTCTTGTGAAACGTATGTTAAATCTGATTTTTTACAAATCACTATTCACTGCAGTTCCAATGCGCAGCCTGACCTTGTTTATCCCCGGCCTGTTGCAACCAACGCGGGATTTGACTGATCAGGATCTCCCCGCAACACCCTCACTTGAACGGCTCCTTGCCTGCGGACAGAGTGAGCAGTGGACGCCGTCCGGTTTTAGCGATGTCTTATGCGGACTTTTCAATTTGCTTGCAGAACCCGGATATGATCTTCCTGTTGCCACAATCAGCCGTCTTGTTGATGACGATCATTCGGTGGAAGGGATCTGGATGCGTGCTGATCCCGTGCATCTTGCCGCAGACAGGGATGGAGTTGTGCTTATGGATCAATCAACCTTCACCCTGGATCAACATGATGCACTCGTGCTCGCAGCCGATATCAGGGGTATCCTGGCTGAACATGATCTGGAACTGGAAGTACCGACAGTCAATCGTTGGTATGTAAAGTTAAAAGTATTACCGGATGTCAAGACAACGGCCATACACGAAGTGGCGGGCAAGGATATTCATCAGCATATGCCGGCCGGCGCGGACAAGTCTTACTGGGCGCAGTTAATTAATGAGATACAAATGTGCATGCATGCCAGCGATGTCAATGAGAAACGTCAGCAACGGGGAGAATTCCCCGTCAACAGCATCTGGTTCTGGGGGAGCGGAGAACTTCCAGGGCGGGTTGAATGTGAGTGGTCCAGGGTATTCAGTGATGAAGAAATCGCACGGGGTCTTGCCATTCATGCCGGCGTCCCCTGGTCAGAACTGCCTGAGTCTATTGATGAAATGCCTGATCAGGTGGAAGCAACGGATAATGTACTCGCCGTGATATCATTCGGGCTACGTCATACCCAATATCATGATCTCAAAGGATGGCAGGATTTTGTTGTCTACCTTGAACAATTCTGGTTTTCTTCGTTGCTGGATTATTTGAAGACCGGTGAGCTTGGTGAACTGACTGTTATTACCGAATACCAGAAGATAACGATCACCGGACTGTCTCTGTACAAAATATGGAAGAAACGCAAAACGATTCGCGCCTATGCCAAATAGAAATGTTCAATGTTTAAAGTTCAACCTTGAACCTTAAACCTTGAACCTTAACCCTATAATAATGCAGCCCGTCATAACACGTCGCACAACCCCGGATAACATTCATTTACCCGAAGATATTCACCCTGTCCTGCGCCGGATTTATGCCGCACGGAATATTCAATCTATTAATGAACTGGATTATTCCCTGAAAGAATTGCTTTCATATCAATCGATGTTTGGTATGGAGCAGGCAGTCGAGTTACTTGCCGATGCACTCGCTGGTAATAAACGGATTCTGATCGTGGCCGATTATGATGCCGATGGCGCCACGAGTTGTGTCCTGGCCATACGCGGGCTCAGGTTGATGGGTGCAAACGACGTGCATTATCTCGTACCAAACCGGTTTGAATATGGTTATGGTCTCAGCCCCGAGATTGTAGAAGTCGCTGCACAACAGAAACCGGAATTATTGATCACCGTCGATAATGGCATCTCCAGCATCGAAGGCGTTGCACTTGCGCGTTCCAGAAAAATTAATGTCTTGATCACCGATCATCATCTACCCGGCAAGCAGTTACCCGATGCCACTGCCATTGTTAATCCCAATCAGGCAGGAGATGAATTTCCCAGTAAATGTCTGGCAGGGGTAGGTGTCATGTTTTATGTCCTGGTGGCGCTAAGGGCCCATCTGCGCGAACACGGCTGGTTTAACCATAATAAAATCAAGGAACCTAATCTTGCGGACCTGCTTGATCTGGTTGCCCTGGGTACCGTGGCCGATGTCGTACCGCTGGATTATAACAATCGCATTCTCGTGGCACAGGGACTCGCACGCATACGTGCCGGGAATGGTTGCCCGGGTATCAGGGCATTGCTTCAGCTCGCCGGCCGTACCCTGCATAACATTACAACACAGGACCTGGGATTTGCCATTGCACCGCGTCTCAATGCGGCGGGCAGGTTAACGGATATGTCACTGGGGATAGAGTGCCTGTTGTCCGATGATGAACGGGAGGCCAGACAGATGGCGCTGCAACTCGACAAACTGAACAAGGAAAGGCGGGAAATACAGGAAGAGATGCAGATACAGGCCCTTGTTGATATTGAAAATCTTGATCTGGATGCCGAACAGCAATTACCGGCGGGACTTTGTCTTTTTAATGCTGACTGGCATCAGGGTGTGATTGGTATCCTTGCATCAAAGATCAAGGACAAACTCAATCGTCCCGTCATTGCCTTTGCCAGGGATAAGGAAGGGCTTATCAAGGGATCTGCCAGATCCGTTAACGATGTGCATATCCGTGATGTACTGGATACAATCGCCAGCCAGCACCCGAAACTCATTGACAAATTTGGCGGGCATGCCATGGCCGCTGGTTTGACTATAAAGGAACATGATCTGGAACAATTCAGCCAGCTGTTTGATCAAGCAGTGAGCCAGTTCATTGAAATGGATAACCTTGGCGGAATTCTGATGACGGACGGGGCATTATCGAATGACGAACTGAATTTTGAATTGGCGGAAGAGATAATCTGTGCGGGGCCCTGGGGAACGGGATTCCCGGAACCCGTGTTTGACGGTGAATTCGAGATTATCAACAGCAGAATCGTTGGCAATAAACACCTCAAACTGCAATTGCGCCCCGATGGACACGATAAAGTCATTGAGGCCATCGCCTTTAATGCTACAGATGATTGCCATCCCGGGGTGGCTGGATATGTGAAAACCGTGTACAGACTCGATATCAATGAATACTCGGGCAGGCGGCAATTACAACTCGTCGTTCATTACCTGAAGCCTCTCTCCTGAAGGACATGGAAATAATACTTAACGCAATGTTAATAGCTGATTACAATGACGCCACTTAAACATGGTTTTTATAACGGATATTAAAATAAATAATTCACTATGCAGGAAATAAATTCTATTTTATCCCAGATCAAAGACATGCGGGGACGTACAGAATCCCTGAGGGGGTATCTTTGATTACGATAACAGGGCGGAGCGGCTTGTCGAAGTGCAGCGCGAACTGGAAATCCCGAATATCTGGGATAATCCGGATCGGGCCCAGGCCCTGGGAAAGGAGCGCGCGGCACTGGAACAGGTTGTCAGGACTATCAGCCGTCTTGAAGACGGCCTGAACGAGGCGGAAGAATTATTAACGCTGGCCAAAGAAGAAGATGATCTCGAAGCGGTTAATTCCGTATCACGGGACGTCGATGCTCTTGAAAAACGACTTGCGGAACTGGAATTCCAGCGCATGTTTTCCGGCGAAATGGATCCGAATAATGCGTTTCTGGATGTTCAGTCAGGATCAGGGGGTACTGAAGCCCAGGACTGGGCAGAGATGCTGTTACGCATGTATTTGCGCTGGGGTAATAATCATGGTTTTAAAACAGAGATCATCGAAGTTTCGCCGGGGGAGGTTGCAGGAATAAAAAGTGCAACGGTCAGGTATGAAGGTGATCATGCCTTTGGATGGTTGCGTACTGAAACCGGCGTACACCGGCTGGTACGCAAATCGCCTTTCGACTCAGGCAACCGCAGACATACTTCCTTTGCCTCTGTTTTTGTATCGCCCGAAGTCGATGACACTATAGATATCCAGATCAATCCTGCTGATCTGCGGATTGATACCTATCGTGCCAGTGGCGCAGGCGGTCAACACGTCAACAAGACTGATTCAGCCGTCCGTATAACACACCTGCCGACAAATACGGTAGTGCAATGTCAGAACCAGCGTTCACAGCATAAGAACAAGGATCAGGCGATGAAACAGTTGCGCGCGAAACTGTATGAGCTGGAGATGCAAAAGCGCAATGCAGAAAAACAGAAACTGGAAGATTCCAAGGCGGATATAGGGTGGGGCAGTCAGATACGCTCATATGTTCTCGATCAGTCCCGTGTCAAGGACTTACGTACCGGAATTGAAACGAGCGATCCCCAGTCTGTACTGGATGGTGATCTGGATGAATTTATTGAAGCAAGTTTGAAAGCGGGATTATAAATAATGTGATTGGTGATTAGTGATTGGTAACGTATAAATAATTTAAAAGTGTGTCGCTAATTACAAATCACCAATTACTAATTACTGAATTTAAAAATCACCAATCACGAATAAAGAATGACGGATAACAACGACAACGATCTGATTGCCCAGCGCCGTAACCAGCTAAAGGCTTTGCGCGAAAAGGGAAATGCCTATCCAAATAATTTCCGGCGTGATGTCCTGGCAACGGATCTGCACGCCCACTACAGCGGAAAAGATCACGACGCATTGGAAGACCAGCCTGTGCGGGTTAAAGTGGCCGGTCGCATGATGACCCGCAGGGTCATGGGAAAGGCATCATTCGCGCACCTGCAGGATATGTCAGGCCAAATCCAGTTATACGTGAAAGGGGATAACCTGCCCAATGATCGTTATGCGGAGTTCAAGAGTTGGGACCTGGGGGACATACTGGGAGCGGAAGGAACGTTATTTAAAACCAAGACGGGAGAGCTTTCAATCATGGTCAATGATATCCACCTGTTGACCAAGTCACTGCGCCCGCTGCCCGAGAAATTTCACGGCCTGACCGACCATGAATTACGTTATCGCCAGCGTTATCTGGATCTGATCACCAATGAGGAAACCCGGCGTACTTTTGCAATACGTTCTTCCGTTATCGACTTCCTCCGGCGCTATCTTAAAGATTCGGGTTTTGTAGAGGTGGAGACGCCCATGATGCACGTGATCCCCGGAGGGGCCACTGCCCGCCCGTTTATTACTCACCATAACAGCCTGGATATGGATCTCTATCTGCGTGTTGCACCGGAGCTGTTTCTGAAACGGCTGGTGATCGGAGGGATCGAAAAAGTTTTTGAGATTAACCGCAGTTTCCGCAATGAAGGATTATCACCCCGGCATAACCCCGAGTTCACCATGCTGGAGTTCTATCAGGCCTATGCGGATTACCAGGATATGATGAAATTAACCGAAGCTATGATGCGTTCCCTGGTAAAGGAGATTCTTGGTGACCCCCGTATCAGGTATCAGGGGGAAACGTATGACCTGGCCCGGCCTTTTACGCGCATGACGGTCAAGCAAGCCGTGCTGCATTTTAATAAAGATATCAGGCTGGAGGACCTCGAATCGCGGGAACCTCTGCACAAGGCGGCGGATAAACTCGGTATACCGGTGCAAGACATCCATGGTCCCGGCAAGATACTGATTGAGATCTTTGAAAAAACGGTTGAACAGCAACTCAAGGAACCCACATTCATCACGGGTTTCCCGACGGAAGTATCGCCGTTGGCCAGGCGGTCAAATAATGATCCGTCCGAGACCGAAAGATTCGAATTATTTATAGGTGGCCGTGAAATAGCCAACGGGTTCTCGGAACTGAACGACCCGGAAGATCAGGCCAAACGGTTTCTAGAGCAATTGGAAGGCAAGGAGGCCGGGGACGAAGAAGCCATGCATTATGATGAAGATTATATAACTGCCCTGGAATACGGGATGCCGCCGACGGCGGGCGAAGGGATAGGGATAGACCGGCTGGTCGTATTATTGACCGACTCCGCTTCTATTCGTGATGTAATACTGTTTCCGCATATGCGTCCCAAATGAATATCTGTTCATTTGTAAAATAATCCCGATACCGGAAACTTTTTAAATTATGGTATGTCCATAGACCTGTATTATAAAAATTGGAGTGGGAATTTGATTCTCATGACTAACTATAATAAAGAGATGGCCAAGCTCGCTTACAAGGTTTACCCGGCCCTGTTGGGGCTGATTCTTTAACCAACCCAGGAGGTTAACTCAATGTCCAAGAAGACTACTTTAACACCCATTGCAGCTGCACTTGGTACAACGTTTGTTGTTTCTTTGGCTGCCAGTCCGATCGTCAATGCCGCGGAAAACCCGTTTGCGCTGAATGAACTTTCTTCAGGCTACATGGTTGCTGAAGAAGGCAAATGTGGCGATAAGATGGAAGGCGAAGGCAAGTGTGGTGAAGCGATGGAAAGTGAAGCGATGGAAAGCGAAGAGATGGAAAGTGAAGAGATGGAAAGCGAAGAGAAGAAAGCCGAGGGCAAGTGCGGTGAAGCCAAGTGTGGTGATGCCAAATAAGGCCAAGCAAGGAGAGCATATATTAAGAAGCTCATAACCAGCCTTATGCAGTCCTGTATAAGGCTGATTTTTTAACCAACCTGGAGAAATCCCCAATGCCCAAGAAAACTGGTCTTAAGCCTATAGTGACTGCCCTTGGCACAACCTTTGTTGTTTCCTTCGCTGCGAGCCCGATCGTCAATGCCGAAGAAAACCCGTTTGCATTGAATGAACTTTCACATGGCTACATGGTTGTGGAACATGATGCCGAGGGAAAGTGCGGTGGTGAGAAGGAAAGCGAAGGCAAATGCGGTGAAAATAAGGAAGCCGAAGCCAAATGTGGTAATAAGATGGACCCCGAAGGGAAGTGTGGTGAGGGCAAGTGCGGTGAAAAAAGAAAGGAACATGAAGGGAAGTGTGGTGAGGGCAAGTGCGGTAATAAATAGTTTTTAGAGACAATATATCAATATATATTGTCACCAGAATTTCCTGGACTTGAATGCGGGAAATATCTTTAGTAGCACCAAAATCAAGTACCAGGATAAAGAAAACGATTCCTTGGCTGTGTAAGCAAACGTATCACGGCCAGGGAATCCGTTTTGTATATCAATTTTTATAACAACTTGCTTTCCAGCGACAGGCTCAATATATCAACAGGGAGAAATTATCATTACCCCAGAAACTTTTTAAGCATCGAGGTGTCCATAGGTCTGTGTGTATTCACAGGATATGGGAACAGGAATTTATTCTTATATCCATCTTTAAATATTCAGGAGGATTTATCAATGTCTAAGAAATATACGTTAAAACCCATTGCGGCTGCACTTGGTACAACTTTTATTGTTTCCCTGGCTGCCAGCCCAATCGTCAATGCTGCAGAGAACCCGTTTCAACTGAATGAACTTTCAGGCGGTTTCATGGTCGCCGGCGATGAAGGCAAGTGCGGCTCCATTTGTGGTGGTGAAAAACCAACCATGAAGGACGGTGAGATGGTCAAATGCGGCAGTACTTGTGGCGAGGTCGCCAAGTGCGGCAGCATTTGTGGTGGCGCTGCTTCTACAAAAGCAGGTGCTGACAGCAAGGACACTGAAATCGCCAAGTGCGGTAACATTTGTGCTGCTGTTAATTAACCCTGAGGCAATTAAGAGTAGTGTAAGGTAACTTAACAACACTTAATCGCTGCATGGCACAAGTAAGCAATAATAGTCATCCTGTACATGGTGCAGGTTTAGGTCTGCGGCGAGTCCATTTCGACTCGCTCGCAGATCAATTTCCTACTCAAATCAGTTTCATGGAGGTTGCCCCGGAAAACTGGATCGATGTGGGGGGTAAAACCGGCCGCCAATTCAGGACAATTGCCGAAAGAATTCCCATTGTCGCTCACGGGCTTTCGCTCAATATCGGAGGTCCGGCCCCTCTGGACGAGACTTTTTTAATGCGGGTCAAACAATTTCTCGATGCGCATAACGTTCGTTGTTACAGCGATCATCTCAGTTATTGTACCGATGATTCCCATTTGTATGATCTGTTGCCTATCCCCTTTACAGAGGATGCAGTTCATTACGTTGCCAACAGAATCAGGCAAACGCAGGATATCATTGGCCGGCGCATGGCAATAGAGAACATATCCTACTACGCGGCGCCGGGTCAGGAGATGAAAGAGATTGATTTTATCAATGCAGTTCTGGAAGAAGCAGATTGTTATCTCCATCTTGATGTCAACAATATTTATGTCAACAGCATCAACCATCGTTATGATGCCGAGGCCTTTTTAAAGGCGTTACCGGGTGAACGCATTGCCTACGCGCATATTGCGGGCCACTATTTCGAGGCAGAAGACATTCGAATTGATACACATGGCGCGGATGTCATTGACCCGGTCTGGCGCTTACTGGATGTCGCCTATGATACTTTTGGCGTATTTCCGACGTTACTGGAACGCGATTTCGATATCCCTCCACTGGACAAGATTTTGAAAGAGGTGGATACCATAGCCAGGATTCAACAGAAATATAATTCGACGCACGATGAAACCATCTCAGAACAGCAAGCCTGAAACGTTTACTGACGTTCAGTACGCGTTCACACGCCATCTGCGTGATCCCCAGAATAATCCTGCGCCTGCAGATATTGAAGATCGCCGTATGGGGATCTATCGCGATCTTGTGTACAACAATATTGGACGCATGATAGGTAACTTATTTCCCGTGTTGCGCAAGATTACACCTGATGATCGCTGGCATTCGATAATACGGGATTTTTTCAAAAGACATCAGTCACACAACCCGGTATTCAACAAGATTCCACTTGAATTTCTGCAGTATCTGGAACATGAACGTAATGTCGATGATGATCCTCCATTCATCCTTGAGCTGGCGCATTATGAATGGGTGGAATATGCTGTATCCATAGATGTCAGGGAGATTAAATGGGGGGGAATTGACCCGGAGGGTGATCTGCTCGAAGATATCCCCGTAATCAGCCCGCTGGCCTGGCGGCTCAAATACCTGTTTCCTGTGCATACCATCAGCCCGGATATCCAACCAATAGAAGTGCCATCTCAGCCCACTTATCTCGTTGTGTACCGTGATCGTAATGATAAGGTCAGGTTTATCGAACTTAACCCCGTATCTGCGCGGCTGCTGGAACTTGTACAGAAGGATCAGAATATACCCGGGCGTATCTTGCTCGAGAATATTGCCAAAGAACTGCAACATCCGAATCCTGAAGTCGTTATCAAAGGCGGCGCTGATATCATGCAGGACATGCTCGGCAAAGACGTTCTGTTAGGCACGAAAATCTGATTCAGGCAGCCCATGGATTGGGAATGATCTGTACATCCTGTTACGAGATGCAATAACATAACCGCAGTGTGTTGATCCACTCAGCAATTACCGGCCCTTGAGGGGGTGATGGGTTATGTTCTCGGAACAACTGCAGGGTTTTTTGACAACGACCCTGCAATACATGGCGGCGCTTTTTATTGTGGCAATTGGTTTTGCTGTCATTGCAGTTATCGTCGTCTACATCCTCGATGTCAGTCAAACAAAACAGGCAATAAGACGCAATTATCCCGTCGTTGGCCATTTCCGGTATTTCTTTGAGAAGCTTGGCGAATTTTTCCGCCAGTATTTCTTCGCCATGGATCGCGAAGAAATGCCGTTCAATCGTGCACAACGATCCTGGGTATACCGGGCGGCGAAGAATCTCGATAATACGATTGCATTTGGTTCCTCACGTGATCTGAGGCCATCGGGGACGGTATTATTTGTTAATTGTCCTTACCCCACACTTGGGCAGGATGCTGTGGAACCTGAACAAGTGACGGTTGGCCCCGGCTGCAGGAAACCCTACACTACTGCCTCGTTTTTTAATATGTCCGCCATGAGCTTCGGTTCCATTTCCAAACCCGCTGTTTTG
Source organism: Gammaproteobacteria bacterium (assembly GCA_016844485.1). Classification (GTDB taxonomy): domain Bacteria; phylum Pseudomonadota; class Gammaproteobacteria; order Eutrophobiales; family Eutrophobiaceae; genus JAENIZ01. Next base: position 9,686 of record JAENIZ010000019.1, read on the forward strand.
GCGTTGTCCAACGGTGCACGCATGGCAGGCTGCTGGATGAATACCGGCGAAGGCGGATTATCTCCCTATCATCTTGAAGGAGGTGCAGACATCGTATTCCAGATGGGGACCGCAAAATATGGGGTGCGTGACCTTGATGGAAATCTGAGTGACGACAAGCTGCGCGAGCTTGTTAGCCATCCACAGATAAAAATGTTCGAGATTAAGCTCAGTCAGGGCGCGAAACCGGGCAAAGGCGGCATATTACCGGGCGGCAAGGTCACGGAGGAAATTGCGCGCATTCGCGGCATTCCTTCCGGAAAAGACTCCATCAGCCCCAACCGGTTTCCGGAGGTCAAAAATAATGCGGAATTATTGGACTTTATCGATCATATACGCACGGTGACGGGCATCCCAACCGGATACAAGGCAGTGATTGGGTCCTCTGTCTGGCTGGATGAATTATTCACAGAAATAAACAAGCGCGGCATTGAGAGTGCCCCGGATTTTATTACCGTGGACAGTGCAGACGGCGGTTCAGGCGCGGCGCCGATGCCGTTGATGGATGATGTGGGGCTGCCGTTACGCGAAAGTCTGCCCATGCTTGTCGATAAACTGAATGAATATGGTCTGCGGGAAAGAATAAAGGTCATCTCATCCGGAAAATTGATAACGCCTGCGGACGTTGCCTGGGCGTTGTGTCTGGGCGCTGATTTTATCAACACCGCGCGTGGTTTCATGTTTGCGCTCGGTTGCATTCAGGCCCTGCAATGTAACAAGAACACCTGCCCGACGGGGATTACAACGCATAATAAAAAACTGCAACACGGACTGGTGCCGGAACAAAAAGCAGTACGTGTCATGCACTATCAGAAAAATATGGTCAAGGAGGTCGGGATGATCGCACATTCCTGTGGTGTCGAGACGCCCCGCCAGTTACGCCGTAATCATGCAAGGATTGTCACAGATAATGGCCTGTCAATTCCGTTGTATCGATTGCATCCTGATGTAACTCCAAAATCTTCCGCATTACATAATTAAGCCAGGGTTTGCGAAACCCGGAGCATTATTGTTGGTCATAAGGTAATGCTGTAAGACACCAGGGTAAAAATGAATATGAGGGGGGAAGTATGGCGGTGATAATCAAATGTCTGGGTTGCGCCCAGAATATTCTGGACAAGATCCGTGGATCCATCGACTTTATCGGGCCATTGTTACTGCGTATATATCTGGTGCCTGTATTCTGGGTTGCAAGTAACAATAAATGGAATCCGTTCAACATGGACAGTTCGCTTATGGATACGATTGACTGGTTCGGCGATACCGAGTGGGGACTGGGTTTGCCCTTTCCGGTATTGAACGCCTATATGGCATGGTCGGCCGAGTATTTCGGCGCCATCCTGCTTGCCCTGGGACTTGCCACACGCTGGATATGTATTCCTCTGATGGCTACCATGATTGTGGCTGCGGTCACTGTTCATATCGATCACGGCTGGCAGGCCATACATGATATAAAAAGTCCGTTTGCTTCAGAGTATGTGGCAGAGGCCATCGACAGACTGGATGAAGCCAAATCAATACTCAAGGAACATGGCGATTATGACCAGTTAACCGAATACGGTTCTTTTGTTGCGCTGAATAACGGCATCGAGTGGCCAGCGACATATTTTATTCTGCTGCTGGCCTTGTTTTTCATCGGTGGGGGAAGATATATCAGCGTTGATTACTGGATAGCCAGAAAATTCAGGCACTAAACATTTCTTCTATGTGGCCGATACTGTGGACTGGACGGATTAACAACGATTGGTCATCCCCCGTTCAGGATGGGGTCCAATTGTGCTGACTTCCCAGGCCTTTCTTTTTTTTCTGGCGCTGCTCCTCCTTGCAGCATTGCTCGAACCTCTGGCCGAAAGGTTTCGATTCCCTTTCAGCATTCTTCTGGTGTTGATTGGTTTTATTGGCTCGGAAGCCTGTATCAGGATATTTGGTGTGGATACGGGCATACGCTGGGATAATATTAATTCGATTATTTCCTACGTTATCCTGCCAATCCTGATATTTTGGGCATCGATCGAATTGGATATTAAATCCCTCTGGGGCGATATCATACCGATATCATTATTGTCATTACCTTTAGTACTTGTATCAGCTGCAATTACAGCAGTTGGTGTCTACTATGGTATTAATCATCCCGGCTTTCCCTGGACTGCGGCATTGCTGACGGGTGCATTGTTGTCCGCACCTGATGCAGCAGCGGTTTTATCATTATTGAAAAAATCCAATGCACCGAGGCGATTAAGCTTGTTACTGGAAGGGGAGAGCCTGTTTAACGATGCAACCGCAGTTGTGCTCTTCAGTATTTTGATTGCCATGGCGTTGTCCGGTGAACAAAACAGCACCTGGGGTTCAGCATTAATGCAGTTTTTATCTGTCTTTTGTGGCGGATTGGCGGTGGGCGCAATGATCGGCATTATTGCGCATGTTGTTCTCAAGGTATTCAACGGAACAAATGTCTATGTTCTTGTTACAGTAGTCAGTGCCTATACATCTTATATTCTTGCCGATAATTTTCTGCACCTGTCGGGCGTGATGGCGGTGTTATCAGCAGGTCTCGTCATCGGGTCTCTTGATCGCAGGTTACAGCGGAATGAGGTAAAACATTTTGTCGATGAATTCTGGAGGCTTGCACACTATATTGCCGAAGCGCTGATATTTCTTCTTGCAGGGGTAACCATTAATTTAACAATGTTTACTGATCAGTGGCTGGCTATACTGATTGGCATTACCGCGGTACTTGCAGCGAGAGTAATAATCATATTCGGTGTATTTCCACTGGCGAATCATTTGCCGGGCATGACACCGGTGCCGGTCAAGCAACAGATCATATTGACCTGGGGAGGCGTGCGCGGCACGATGACACTCGCACTCGCATTATCGCTGCCGTTGAGTTTGAGTTACTGGTACACCATCCAGTCCATTGCCTATGGTGTTGTGCTGTTTACATTGTTTGTGCAGGCAACGACGATGAATCCGTTAATCAGGAGATTAAATCTGGAAAGCTAACCAAAAGAAATCATAGCAAAGCTTTAAATTCATCTACTGTCAGACCAGCATCCTTGACAATGCCACCCATCGTATATGCATTTATCGGGTTGGCTCTTGGAATAGTAATAATACGGGAACCGTCTGACATGACTATATGTTTGCCTTGGCGTTTGATTTCAAACCCTGCTTTAACCAAGGCACGGATCGCATCCTGATGCGATATCCCGGGTAT
>JAENIZ010000020.1 GCA_016844485.1 Gammaproteobacteria bacterium
TTCTTCCAATAAACTGGTTGAGGCACAGCGCCTCGAACAACGTACGAAATTCGATATCGAGATGATATTGGAGATTGGCTATTGCTCGGGGATTGAGAATTATTCCCGCTACCTCTCCGGCCGTGCGGCAGGTGAACCACCACCCACATTGTTTGACTACCTGCCCGATAATGCCTTGCTGGTGGTGGACGAAAGCCATGTCACTATCCCGCAGCTGGGTGGTATGTATCGTGGCGATCGATCACGCAAAGAGACTCTGGTGGAGTATGGTTTCAGATTACCCTCGGCGCTCGATAATCGTCCATTGCGATTTGATGAATTTGAACAATTGGCCCCGCAGATTATTTATGTATCGGCAACACCCAGATTATATGAATATGAACATTCCGGTCAAATTATCGATCAGGTCGTCAGGCCCACGGGTCTGGTCGATCCGGCCGTTGAAGTCAGACCCGTAGCAACACAGATTGATGATCTGTTGTCCGAGATCAATGCAAAAGCAGCGGTTGATGAACGTGTCCTGGTAACGACATTGACCAAACGTATGGCCGAAGACCTGACAGAGTATCTGGCTGAGCATGGGGTCAGGGTCCGTTATCTGCATTCGGATATTGACACCCTTGAACGTGTTGAAATTATTCGTGATTTGCGTCTGGGAAAATTTGATGTCCTGGTAGGGATCAATCTTCTGCGTGAAGGTCTCGATATGCCGGAGGTTTCCCTGGTTGCGATCCTTGATGCTGACAAGGAAGGATTTTTGCGATCCGAGACCAGTTTGATACAGACGATTGGGCGTGCCGCAAGGCATTTGCATGGCAAGGCGATCCTCTATGCGGAGACCATTACCGGATCCATGCAGCGGGCCATCAATGAGACAGAACGCCGCCGCGCCAGACAGCATCAATATAATGAGACCCACGGCATTACGCCGGAAGGAGTGAAAAAGGCCGTTACCGATATCATGGAGGGGGCTTACAGACAGGGCAAGATATATCATGGGAAATGGGCCAAGGTGGCTGAAGAACCTGGTCAATATATTGGACAACCCCCTGAGCTTCTGATGAAAAAAATCAAACAACTTGAAGAACAGATGTATAGACATGCCCGTGATCTGGAATTTGAAGAGGCCGCGAAATTGCGGGATGAGATCAAGCATATCCAGGTATCTGGCCTGGGGTTACCGGAAGAAAGGGCGGGTTAAAATAGTGATTGGTAATTAGTGATTGGTGACTAGTGATTGGTAGTTGGTGTAAAAATAACTAATTACTAGTCACTAATTACTGGCGACTGGCGACTCGTGGTAAATTTGAGTATCCTATCCCCGTTTTCGACGAGCGGCGTCTAACTGTAGCACCGCCAGTCGCATTAGGCGCGTAGCTCAGCTGGTTAGAGCGCTTCCTTGACATGGAAGAGGTCGTTGGTTCGAGTCCAATCGCGCCTACCAATTGTTTTCCGCCGAAATATCTCCATATATTTCGGCTCGAGCGGAAAGGTAAAATTGCGATTTCACCTTTCCTTCGTGACGCTGGCGCGTTACGCCGCGCCTCCTTGTGCGGAAAGGTTACAGTACTGAGAAGTCGGTGTTATCAAACAATGCCCGTAATTATTTACATGCGGCCCTTTGTACCGGTCGCCACTGGAGAGAAAGATGCTGACAATAACCCTGCCTGATGGCGCCAAGAAGAACTACGATGCGCCGGTAACGGGCTTGCAAATCGCCAAGTCTATTAGTCCCGGTCTCGCAAAGAAAGCCGCCGTAGTTAAAGTTAATGGTGAATTGTGGGACCTGACCCGGCCTATCGAATGTGATTCTATCATCGAGATCGTTACGCGCGACAAATCTGAGGCACTGGAAGTTTTCCGCCACGATGCCGCCCATGTGTTGGCGCAAGCAGTGCAGGAACTGTTTCCCGGTACGCAGATCACTTTCGGCCCGGCTACCGAGACGGGTTTCTACTATGACTTCGCCCGCGAGCAGCCTTTCACCGAGGCCGATCTGGAAAAGATCGAACAACGTATGCGCGAAATCGTTAAGCAGGATTTAGCCATCAAGCGTGAAATTTGGCCGCGGGATGAAGCCATCGCTTTCTTCGAGAAGAACGGTGAGAAGTTCAAGGCTGAATGGATTCGGGAGGGTATCGCACCGGATGCTGAGATCAGCATCTATCGCCAGGGTGATACCTGGCTGGATATGTGTACAGGCCCGCATCTGGTGTCTACCGGCAAGTTGGGAACGGCCTTCAAACTGACCAAGGTCTCAGGCGCCTACTGGCGTGGTGACGCCAGGAACGCGCAATTACAACGTATATATGGCACTGCCTTCGTCAGTGATCAGGACCTGAAAGACTATCTGCATCAGCTGGAAGAAGCTGAAAAGCGTGATCACCGTAAATTGGGCAGGAAACTGGATTTATTTCATTTTCAACCGGAAGCCCCCGGCATGGTGTTCTGGCATGAAAAGGGATGGCAGCTGTTTCTCATTATCGAGCAATACATCCGGGATGTGCTCAAGGCCCATGACTATCGCGAGGTGGGTACGCCACAAATGCTGGATCGCAGTCTGTGGGAGAAATCGGGGCATTGGGACAAGTTTTCTGAGTTAATGTTTACGACCAGCTCGGAGAATCGCGATTATGCCGTCAAGCCGATGAACTGCCCGGCCCATGTGCAAATATTTAATCAGGGTTTAAAAAGCTATCGGGATCTGCCATTGCGCATGGCCGAGTTCGGAGTAGTACATAGAAACGAGGTGTCCGGTACATTACACGGACTGATGCGCGCCCGGCGCTTTACCCAGGATGATGCCCATATCTTTTGTACCGAGGATCAATTGCAGGATGAGGTCAAAACACTGATCGATCTGACCTTCAAGGTCTACCGGGATTTTGGCTTCAACGATGTTGCGATTGCGATCTCGACACGTCCGGAACAACGTGTCGGTACTGACCAGCAATGGGACAAGGCCGAGCGGTCACTTAAGATCGCCGCAGATAGTAAAGGGCTGGATTGGAAACTTCAGCCCGGGGAAGGGGCATTTTATGGGCCCAAAATCGATTTTGTCCTGAAAGACAGTATTGGCCGGGCCTGGCAATGTGGCACCATCCAGGTTGATTTTTCCATGCCCGGCAGACTCGATTACAGTTATATTGCTGAAGATGGCGGCAAGCGGGTCCCGGTCAATTCGATGGAGCGGTTTATCGGGATCCTGATTGAACATCATGCCGGCAGTATGCCAGCCTGGCTTGCGCCGGTGCAGGCTGTTGTCATCAGTTTGACAGAAAAGCAGGTAGATGCTGCTGTAAAGGTGGTGGAAACCTAGAAAAATCAAGGATTCAGGGTAGCGACTGACTTGAGAAATGAAACGATCGGGCTTAAAATCCGCGAGCACGCAATACAGCGCGTCCCGTACCAGCTTGTCATAGGAGGGCGCGAGGTAGCAAACAACACCGTGGCCGTGCGTACGCGCAATGGTGATGACCTTGGGGGCATGACACTGGACGCCTTCATCGTTCATCTCACCGGGGATATCGCGTACCGCGGCCGTACTATTTTGGAGGAATAACATATTACTGCGGATAAGCAGACTCGTCTGAATGAAGAAATAACATCGGCCAAAATAAGGGTGATTGGTAAAGATGGTGAACAGGTAGGCATTCTGCCAATAAAAGAGGCATTCAGGATGGCGGACGAGGCCGAACTTGATTTAGTTGAGATAGTTCCAAATGTTGATCCCCCTGTTTGCCGGATAATGGATTACGGCAAATATGTATTTGAACAGGGCAAGAAAAAACACGCGGCTAAAAGGAAACAAAAGCAAATTCAGGTTAAGGAAGTTAAGTTTCGTCCCGGGACTGAAATAGGTGATTATCAGGTCAAGCTGCGCAATTTGATTCGTTTCCTGGCCAATGGAGACAAGGTTAAGGTTACATTGCGATTTCGCGGGCGCGAAATGGTCCATCAGGAATTGGGGTCAAAAATGCTGGACAGGATAGAAACCGATTTGCGCGAATACGGTATTGTTGAACAATATCCAAAACTGGAAGGCCGTCAGATGGTCATGGTTCTGACCCCAAAAAGATAGCCTGGGACGAAAACACATAGTTACAGTGATTTCGTATTTAATTATCTGGAGTAAAGGTTAATGCCTAAAATGAAATCTAATCGCGGTGCGGCCAAGCGTTTTTCGCGTGGCGCTTCCGGCAAATTCAAACATCGTCAATCGCACCGCAGTCACATATTGACCAAAAAAAGTTCCAAACGTAAACGTCAGCTACGCAGCGTAATCGCAATACATGATCATGATCAGAAGGCGATTGCACGTATGTTGCCGTATAGTTAGCGGGGTGCCGTAATGTCAAGAGTAAAACGCGGGGTAACAGCCCATGCAAGACATAAAAAGATACTTGAACAGGCCAAAGGTTACAGAGGACGGCGCAAAAACGTATTGCGTGTCGCCAAGCAGGCGGTCACCAAGGCCGGTCAGTATGCCTATCGTGATCGCCGGCAGAGAAAACGTCAATTCAGGGCCTTATGGATCGCGCGTATCAATGCCGCAGCGCGTGAACTTGGGTTATCATATAGCCAGTTTATAAATGGTTTGCATAAGGCAGCCATAGAGATTGATCGTAAGGTGCTGGCCGAACTTGCGGTATCGGACAAACATGCATTTGCAGAGCTTGCCAACCAGGCGAAATCCTGCCTCGCAAGCTGATCGCCGGAAAAGTTTTTTGCTTGCAGGGGGAAAGGAGCAGCTTTCCCCTTTTTTATTTCCCTATTTTATTTCTGATACACCATGGACGATATAAAGAAACTTCTTAAACAGGCAAAGACGGCGATCGAGGCGGCTGGGGATTTTATTGCCCTGGATCAGGTACGAATTGATTACTTGGGGAAAAAAGGTCAACTGACCCAGCGCCTGAAACAATTAGGTAAATTACCTGCCGCTGAACGTCCCAAGGCCGGTGAGGCAATCAATAATGCAAAACGTACCGTAGAGGAGGCTATTGAAAAACAGCATCTTATCCTGGAAAACGCAAGGATTGAAACGCGGCTTGCACAGGACAAAATTGATGTAACTCTACCGGGGCGCAGCCAGCGTTCCGGTGGTCTGCATCCCATCACGCTTACCCTGCAGAAGATAGAAGATTTGTTTACCCAGATTGGTTTCGAAATCGTGGAAGGCCCTGAGGTAGAGGATGACTATCACAACTTCGAGGCACTCAACATACCTGAGCATCATCCCGCCCGGGCAATGCATGATACCTTTTATTTTAATGAGCATACTTTATTACGCACACATACTTCATCAGTTCAGATCAGGGTGATGCAGCAGCGTAAACCACCCTTGCGTTTCATCGCGCCTGGCCGTGTGTATCGTTGTGACTCCGATATGACGCATACACCGATGTTTCACCAGGTCGAGGGTTTGATGGTGGATGAGCAGGTGAATTTTGCACAATTGAAAGGATTGCTCAGAGGCTTTCTGGAACGCTTCTTTGACAGGGAACTCAAGATTCGATTCCGGCCATCTTATTTTCCATTTACCGAACCCTCGGCCGAGGTCGACATCATGGGGGAAAATGGCTGGCTTGAAGTTCTGGGTTGCGGCATGGTGCATCCGAAGGTTCTGGAAAATGTGGGAATTGACAGTAAAAAATACACTGGTCTTGCCTTTGGCATGGGTGTTGAGCGTCTGGCTATGCTCCAATACGGCATTGATGATTTGCGTGTATTTTTTGAAAACGACCTGCGGTTCCTCGAACAGTTTAATTGATAGTAATTAGTAACTAGTAATTAGTGATTGGTGGTTTTTACTAATTACTAATAACCAATAACGAAATTATGAAAATTAACGAACAATGGTTAAGAGAGTGGATTAATCCACCGGTTGATACCAATCAACTTGCCGAACAACTGACTATGGCAGGGTTGGAGGTTGAGCATGTCGAACGAATCAGCATAAAGTTCACCGGTGTTGTTGTCGCACGTGTAGAGTCTGTAGAACCACATCCTCACGCAGACAAACTTAAGGTATGTGAGGTACGTTGCGGAGGCAATGATTTACTCACCATAGTTTGCGGTGCAGATAATGTACGGACAGGCATGCACGTACCGTTGGCGAAAGTTGGCTCCAAGCTTCCAGGGAATAGATCGATAACCTCAACAGAAATCAAAGGCGTCAAGTCTGCGGGTATGTTGTGTTCGGCGGTTGAACTGGGCCTGATAGATGAATCAGATGGCTTGCTGGAATTACCGGCAAACACAATTCCCGGACAGGATCTAAATAAATTATTAACTTCGCATGATGCCGTTATTGAATTATCGCTGACACCAAACCGCGGGGATTGTCTGAGTATTGCCGGAGTCGCACGTGAAGTTTCGGTAATCAATGATTGTCCACTCAATGCGCCGTCCATTGAATCTGTTGCAGCTATCAATGCCAAAGATCGTGCAGTTAAACTTGATGCCCCACAGGCGTGTCCCCACTATGTCGGGCGTATTATTGAAGATGTAGATGTTAAACGGCCATCACCGCTATGGCTGACTGAAAGGTTATATCGCAGCGGACTGCGTTGTATTAATGCCGTGGTCGATATCACCAACTATGTCATGCTGGAATTGGGACAACCCATGCATGCTTTTGATAATGACAAACTGCAGGGGAGTATCCACGTCAGATATGCGAAACAAGGTGAGAAACTGGTGTTACTCGATAACCAGGAATATACATTGTCTGATAGCACGCTTGTAATTGCCGATGACAAACGTGCGCTTGCTATGGCCGGCATCATGGGTGGATTAGACAGTGCAGTGACTCAAAATAGTCAGGCTGTGTTTCTTGAGAGTGCATTTTTCAGTCCTCACATCATTATTGGTCAGGCCCGACACCATGGATTGAATACCGATTCCGCATACCGTTTTGAGCGGGGAGTCGATTATGCATTACAACGCCAAGCTATTGAGCGAGCCACCCGATTGATTCTGGACATATGTGGCGGAACACCCGGACCTGTTATTGAGGTATCGGCAAATGATCATCTTCCAATGTCTCAAGCCATTATTTTGCATGCCAAAGAAATCAAACGAATTCTGGGGATTTCCATAAAACCTGCAGAAGTGACCAGGATTCTGCAGTGTCTTGGCATGCAGTTGAGAGAAGAGGGAGAGAACTGGCAGGTGTTGCCTCCCTCATACCGGTTTGATATTGCCATTGAAGCAGACCTGATCGAAGAAATCGCCCGAATCCACGGATACACTGCCATCCCGGACCAGGTTCCGCAAACATCTCTGGGTTTCCACGCTAGTCATTGCCCCGGCAAACAATTACAAAGGATACAGGGGGTGCTTGTTCAACGTGGCTATCAGGAGGTTATTACCTACAGTTTTGTTGATAAAAGACTACAGGGGTTGATTACCCCCGAGGCCAAACTCCTGACACTGGCCAATCCGATCGCCGCAGAGTTGTCTGTCATGCGCACCAGCCTATGGCCCGGGCTGATACAGACCTTGCAATATAACCTTAAACGGCAGCAGCAACGGTGCCGGATATTTGAAGTGGGTCTGGTCTACCTCACGGGTATAGACCTCCTCCAGATACCTATGATCGGTGGGCTTATTTATGGAAATATATCTAATAAACAATGGGATAGAGAAGATATACTTTGTGATTTCTTTGATATTAAAGGAGATGTTGAGGGGATTTTGAGTATGAATGGCCGCAATGGAAAAACGGTGGAATTCAGGCCAACAACCCACCCGGCGCTCCATCCAGGACAATCTGCTGAAATTATTCTTGGAAATCAAGGCATTGGATATATAGGGGCATTACATCCAGCGATCCAACTGACACTGGAATTATCCCAGCCAGCCTATGTATTCGAGTTGCAAGTTAACCGAATTTCGACGAAGATAACCCAAAAATACAGGAAAATATCGAAATTTCCCACAGTTCGACGCGATCTGTCCATTGTCGTTTCAAAAGATGTCCAGTCCACTGATATTATGCAATGTATTAGAACCTCGGCCCCGGAAATATTAATTAACCTAGAGTTGTTTGACGTATATCAGGGCGAAGGTATTGATCTAGGGAAAAAAAGTCTTGCATTGGGCTTGACCTTTCAGAAATCTTCGAGCACTCTTATAGACAAGGAAGTCGAGGCCATTGTGGGGGAAATCTTGATCAGGCTCCAGCGGGAGTTTGATGCGAAATTGAGAGAATAATCATGGCATTAACCAAAGCAGAAATGGCGGAAAAGCTATATGAGGAATTAGGGCTCAATAAGCGTGAAGCCAAGGAAATCGTTGAGATGTTTTTTGAAGAGATTCGGGCAGCGCTCGAATCTGGTAACCAAGTCAAGCTCTCTGGTTTTGGCAACTTCGATTTACGTGATAAAAATCAACGCCCCGGACGCAATCCCAAGACAGGCGAGGAGATACCAATCAGTGCAAGGCGGGTGGTCACCTTCCGTCCCGGGCAAAAACTAAAAGCACGAGTAGAGGCATATGCTGGAAGCGTCGAGTAGTATTGAATTGCCGGCTATCCCCGGCAAGCGTTATTTCACTATCGGGGAGGTCAGCGATCTGTGTGCAGTCAAACCCCATGTTTTGCGTTACTGGGAACAGGAATTTCCACAGTTAAAACCGCTCAAACGGCGCGGTAACCGCCGTTATTATCAACGCCATGATGTTATTCTCATCAGACAAATACGTAGTTTGCTTTATGAACTGGGCTTTACCATCGGTGGTGCAAGACAACGGTTATCCGGTGATGAGGCAAAGGACGATTCCAATCAAAGCCAGCAAATCATCCGGCAATTACGTGCCGAACTGGAAGAAGTACTCGATCTCCTGAGACGTAATCGTCTTTAAAACCACACAGTCCCAGACCTGACACATTGCCCCTGGTCGGGTGAGGTACTATCATTGCGCGTTCGTATTTTTTGTAACTACACTTACGGGGCGTAGCGCAGCCTGGTAGCGCACCTGAATGGGGTTCAGGTGGTCGGAGGTTCAAATCCTCTCGCCCCGACCAACTAAAATTTTCTCACCACTGTTTTTGACTTCAGGTAAAATACCCTGAATATCAATGAGTAATCCTGCTTATCTTAGGATATTCGACATGTGAAATACCGGATGTTTATCTTGCCCTGCCTCTTTTTGTTAATTGGCGCTTGTGCGGAACAAACAGATCCCAAGATCGCCTTTGAACTAGGGGATTACGAGACATCGTTCAGGTTATGGCAAGAGATGGCTGAGATGGGTAATGCAGAGGCCCAGAATTATCTGGGGATTCAATATTATCTGGGCTTGGGAGTGGAGCGTAATTACAGTCAGGCAGTGAAATGGTATGAACAAGCCGCAAAGAAAGGACATCCTGATGCACAGAGAAATTATGGTGTCATGTATCAATACGGGATAGGAGTTCCACAGGATTATTACAATGCCTATATCTGGTATTACGCTGCATCACAACAGGGCAATGAAACGGCCAAGCGTCATCTTGAGATTCTAGCTTCCAATAAACTCTCACCTAACCAGCAAATGCATGCCAAATTAGAGGCCAACAAGTTTATTCTGGATCCGGGAAAGCGGTTCATGAGTCATGATACTTATATTGATAAAAATTTGATTTACTAATGTTAGGATCTTCAAATCTTGTTAATGCGTAATTGTAGATTCAATATCGGGAATAACTTATGTGTGGAATTGTAGGTGCTGTGGCGCAACGGGATGTTTCACCCATTCTCATGGAGGGGCTTAAACGCCTTGAGTACCGTGGATATGATTCAGCGGGCATTGCCATATTGAATAAGAAAACCGGGCTGGAGAGAGTCCGGGTTGCCGGTAAAGTCAGGGAACTTGAGCAGAATCTGAATCAAAAACCAATATACGGCCGGACAGGAATCGCCCATACCCGTTGGGCAACACATGGAAAGCCCAGCGTGAGCAACGCTCATCCACACATCTGCCGTGATCAGGTTGCCCTGGTACACAACGGCATCATTGAAAACCACGAAGAACTCAGACAGACACAAATCCGGCAGGGTTATGAATTCCATTCTGATACGGATACCGAGGTCGTCGTCAATCAGGTATACGATTTTCTTGGCAAGGGAAATGATTTACTGACAGCAGTAATGAATACCGTTGATATGCTGCAAGGTGCATATGCCCTGGGAGTGATCAGTCCTGCAGGGCAGGATCGTTTGATTGCAGCACGTCGGGGCAGTCCGTTAGTAATCGGGATTGGAATTGGCGAACATTTTATTGCCTCTGATGTATTCGCATTGTTGCCTGTTACCCAACAGTTTATTTTTCTTGAAGATGGCGATGTGGCTGATGTCCAGCGGGACAAGGTTACAATCTACGATGCCCACCGCCAGGTGGTAAAACGCCCGATGTCTATATCAGAGTTGGGATCTGATGCTGTAGACAAGGCCGGTTTTCGTCATTACATGCTCAAAGAGATTTATGAGCAGCCAACCGCCGTGGTCGAAACCTTGGAGGGGAGAATTATAAATGGCCTGGTGGATGAGACGGCGTTTGGTATGGATACCGCAAGAATTTTTGATGTTGTAAAGGCACTGCAAATTGTTGCCTGTGGTACCAGTTATCATGCCGGATTAATTGCACGTCACTGGGCGGAAGCCATTGCAGGCATCCCTTGCAATGTGGAAGTTGCAAGTGAATATCGTTACCGCCGATCTGTGGTCGTTCCAGGGACATTGTTTGTCACCATCTCACAATCCGGTGAAACCGCGGATACTCTTGCCGCCTTACAAATGGCAAAGCAACTGGGCTATAAAAGTACCCTTGCTATCTGTAATGTTGCAGAGAGTTCGTTGATACGTGCATCTGATCTGGTCTTTATGACACGTGCGGGTGCGGAGATCGGCGTGGCTTCGACCAAGTCATTTACCACTCAATTAGTGGCGTTAATGCTTTTAATCCTTGTGCTGGGCAGACGGCACGGTCTGTCACAGGCAACGGAACGGCAGATAGTCAGCCAACTGGAAAATCTACCTGGAAGGATTAATACTGTGCTGGAATTAAACGATCAGATAAATATATTGGCACAACAATTTACCAACAAACACCATGCACTGTATTTGGGCAGAGGGACCATGTTGCCAGTAGCTATGGAGGGTGCGCTGAAGTTAAAGGAAATATCCTATATTCATGCTGAGGCATATCCTGCCGGAGAATTAAAACATGGACCGCTTGCCCTCGTTGATGAAGATATGCCGGTAATTGCTGTTGCGCCGAATAACAAATTATTGGAAAAACTCAAATCGAATCTGCAGGAAGTCAGGGCAAGAGGAGGCAGGTTATATGTGTTTACTGATTCGAATACAGGCGTCGAAGCATCAGCCGATGTAGAGGTGCTGAAAATTGCCCCTGTAGATGATTATATTGCACCGATTATTTATACTGTGCCCTTGCAGCTATTTGCCTACCATATTGCCGTGTTGAAAGGCGCCGATGTAGACCAGCCGCGTAATCTTGCCAAATCGGTCACAGTTGAATAGTAATATATCTATCCAGGCATTATTTAATGATTATATTGTTACAGGATTAAGATAATTGGATTCAATGGCAGAGACACAGACATACAGAAATTACCGAGTACTCATTGTTGATGACGATAATGATGTGTTGTCATTATTATCTGCATGGTTAACACAGGCAGGGTTCGAAGTTGTTACCGCAAAATCCGGAGAAGATGCGATTGCCAAAATTGCAGGGACAAATCCGAAATTAGTTATTACTGACCTCTATATGGATGGTATGAGTGGAATGCAATTACTGTCTGAAATCCATAAGAACAATCCGTTGTTTCCTGTAATTATGTTGAGTGGCCAGGCGCAAATCCCTGATGCGATCAAGGCCACTCATCTTGGATGTTCAGCCTTTTTAACAAAACCGGTAGAACGTGACGACCTGGTCAATCAGGTGAAACATGTGCTGCGTCTGACCAGGGACACTGAATCGGATGATGGTTTTGCAAAAAATATTGTATATCGCAGCAAACAGATGGCTGATCTTCTTGAGTCGGCCAGGGCAGTTGCTGACAGTAATGTCACAGTCTATATCAGCGGTGCCACCGGCACGGGCAAGGAAATTATTGCCAAGGCGATTCATGAAGCGAGCTCGCGGCGAGATCACCCTTTTATTGCGGTTAATTGTGGTGCCATTCCTGAGCAACTCCTGGAATCCGAATTATTTGGACATGAAAAAGGTGCCTTTACAGGGGCTAATACCCGGCATGAAGGACTGTTTCAGGCGGCAAATGGCGGCACTTTATTTTTGGATGAAATTGGCGATATGCCGTTATCCCTGCAGGTAAAGCTGTTACGTGTGTTGCAGGATCTTGAAGTAAGGCCGGTTGGTTCGGTGAAGACATTCCCCGTAAATGTCAGGATAATTTCGGCCACACATAAAGATCTGGACAAGGCGGTCAAGGCGGGAGAATTCAGGGTAGATTTATTTTATCGGCTTAAAGTAGTCCCATTGCATATGCCGGCATTGGCGGAACGATGTGATGATATTCCTGTTCTGGCCGAACATTTTCTGGAGAAATACGCAAAACAGAATAATAAAAAAAAGAAGCATTTTGCACCTGATGCAATGGACTACCTCATATCATCATCATGGCCGGGTAACATTCGCCAACTCATAAATGTAATCGACTTATGTGCTACCTTATGCAAGACAAATACTATTTCTTTGAGTCTCGTTAAAACAGCATTACAGGATGAACCGCGGGAAATTCAGACATTAAAGCAGACTAAAGATGCATGCGAAAAAAATTACCTGATGAGTGTATTACGAATCACCAGTGGGCATGTGGCTAATGCGGCACATATCGCAGGGAGAAACCGTACTGAATTTTACAAATTATTAGGTCAGCATAATCTGGATCCGGCGCAATTCAGATTCAAGAAAGAATCTTGACACGAATACAATGATCAGTTTGAGAATACATAGATGAGTCAGGATAAAATCATTGTACATATTGATCGAGATTTGGAGGATCTCATACCTGTATTTATGGAAAACAGGCGGAAGGATGTCGAGAATCTCAAATCTGCAGTTATAGCGAGTGATTATAATACATTAAAATCTATCGGCCATAACCTGAAGGGTGTAGGTGGCGGTTATGGTTTTGCAAGGATTACGGATCTCGGTGCGGACATTGAAGCCGCCGCAAAAGTTAATGATATAAAAACGATAACTGAACTTATAGATAGTTATGCTGATTATCTTGGCCGGGTAGAGGTTGTCTACCAATAAATTGCGTCACCGGTAAATAATGACTACAGAGACAGCGGCACAAATACCGCGATGGATCAGCTATGCAGTTACCTTTATATCGGGTTTTGCTTTTGGGGTTGTCCTGTTTTTAATAGTCTCGAATAATGCCCTTGAGGCCAAAAAGAAGGAATTTACCTATGAGTTAAGCACGCTGAAGGAGATGATTTCTCGAAATGTCCTTGTCAGTAATGATGTAATCAATAATCTCACCGCCTATATTACTGCCAATCCGGAATTAACGGGACAGCAATTTGACCTGTTTTCACAGGAGCTTCTTAAATTTCATCCTTTTATCGATGCGGTTATTTATTATCCCCTGGTCAGAGAGAACGAGATTGACGATTTCAATAGACAATTAAGTAAGTATACAGGCTCTGATACAGATCATCTTGTTTCTGACAGTGAAAACAATAAAGAAAATTCCCATTACTTTCTGCCGGTGTTATACCAGGTATCGCGACATGGAAATATCTTACCTCCCGGGCATGATATAAATACCGACAGTGTATTCCAGGACGTGATACGCAGTGTATTTATGTCAGATGGTTCTGCTCCGGTATCTTCTGCTATTACAACAGGTGACACTATTCATTATGGGTTATTCAAGGTTCTTCTGAATGGTGGATATTCTTCGGTGCAAGAGCCGGTGCAAATGGCCGCAACAATGAAAGGGATAATCTCGATTATTGCAGACCCGCAGAAGATTATTGGTCAAAGCGCAGTCGCAGATGATTTGGCGCTTACTTTATATATTGAATCGTCCGGCATCAGTGGGCGGCAACTTTTATATAAAAAAGAAGCTAATCAAGCACTCTCAAAAGGCTGGGTGATAGCACCTCTTACAGAAGAGAGCCTGATACAACTCCCGTCTTATTCGATCAAGCTGAGTATCTCAAAGGATATTCATTGGAGTGATGTTGAAAAGGGTTTGATATACACGGCATTAATCATCGGTGTTGGCGTGACCTTGTTATTAATTGCCCTGGTCAGGGCCAAGGATCTGCAGGCAAGGGAATTACGTGAACGGAATATTCTCATTGAACGCACAGTAAAGGAGCAGACCAAGGAACTTGCCTGGGCGAGAGATAAGGCAATAAAGGCATCTTTAATGAAATCCGATTTTCTGGCAAGTATGAGCCATGAAATCCGCACACCACTGAACGCAATTATTGGCATGTCTGAGTTACTATCAGAGACGCAATTAACTGATGAACAGGAGAAATATATTAGTGTATTTAGACGTGCTGGCGACACACTGCTCAGTCTGGTAAATGATATTCTGGACCTGTCTAAAATTGAAGCACATCAACTAAAGCTTGAAGAAATACCATTTAACCTTGTTGATGTTGTTGAAGAATCTGTTGAAATATATGCCCTTAAGGCCGCAACAAAAAAGATCGAACTGGTTGGCCGTATCGATCCTGCCGTCAATAATTATCGCATAGGTGACCCTACAAGACTTCGGCAAATTATTCTCAATTTAATCAGTAATGCACTTAAGTTTACTGAGCGAGGGGAAATCATTATTAATGCAGGCAATATTGAAAATGAGGATGATCCGGACCAGGTGTTAATTTCGGTCAGAGACAGTGGTATTGGAATACCAGATCAAAAACTGGACACTATATTTGAGAGTTTTACGCAAGCAGATTCATCAATTACCCGGAAATATGGGGGGACAGGACTTGGATTGACAATATCAAAAAGTATAGTGAAATTAATGCAGGGCAAGATTTGGGTTGAGAGTAAAGAGAACGAGGGAAGTACATTTTCGTTTATTGTGAAGTTACCCGTTAATGATACATCTATACAACTGAGATCCCCAAAAGCAAGAATAAAACTTGATGGAGTTAATATATTGATAGTTAATGATAATGCTACTAACCGCATCATAATTGATGAAATATTAAGTGCCCAGGGGGCGAATGTCATGGTTGTTGAAAACGGGAATAGAGCATTGCAGGAACTGAAACTCAGACAAAAGAAAAAAAACAGCTTTCAATTAGTGGTAATTGATTGCTATCTACCCGATATGGATGGGTTTCAATTAGCAGAAGCAATGAAATCAGATAATCTGGAAATCAATACAGCCATGTTGGTAAGCCCTGCCGACTTAAACGAGCATATGGCGCGTATTACAGCAATTGGAATCAACTCCTATCTGGTAAAACCAGTTAAACAATTGGAATTACTCAACCTGGTGAATAATGCATTGTCGGGTAAAAGTGCCTATTTGACTGCAGATAAAAAAATCGAAGTTGAAGAAAATGTAGGCATAGTCAAGAAATTATTGCTGGTCGATGATAATTTCGACAATCGTATGTTAATTAAGTCTTACCTGAAAAAAACCTCTTATGAGATCGATGAAGCAGAAAATGGCGAGATCGCTGTCAATATGTTTCAACAGGGAAATTATGATCTTGTATTAATGGATGTGCAAATGCCGGTAATGGATGGGCATAAGGCGACCAGAACGATTCGTGCCTGGGAAGCAAAAGAACATAAATCTGCAACCACTGTTATTGCCTTGACAGCACATGCAACCAGGGAGGAAATCGACAAGTGTATGTCGGCTGGT
>JAENIZ010000021.1:0-1835 GCA_016844485.1 Gammaproteobacteria bacterium
AATTGCTCCTGCATTACTCTAACACCTACATCCATGTAGGCGTCCCGGCGTTCTCTCGGTCGCTGTTCCCGACGCGACTCTAACTCCTCGATAATAGTTCCAGACATTATTCTACCTCCCACATCCATGTGATCGTCCTTCCCTGGAGTCGTACCTCCTGCATCTGACCTCCATGGATGGAGGAAATGCAAAAGGATTGTAGGGAACAATCCTTGCCATGCAGTCGTGCGCAGCCGCTCTCAGCATCCATGCTTTCCGCGGCACTAATACATCCATGTATGTCGTCCTCGGCAACCGCTCCCGGCGTTGCTCTACCTCCTATATCTTTGATATCCATATCATCGCGACATTCGTGCATCCGTGCACATCATCCATGCACGTCATCACTGAGTTTTCGCCTGACTAATAACCGCCGCCAGCTTCTTTGAATACCTCTGCATCCTGTTCGCTCTCCGACTCTTTTTCCTTTTCTGATTTCGCCTCTTCATCATCCGTGGTCATCTTGTCCCAAAATCTGCGCAACAAACTTTTTTCCTGCTTTGCCTGAGTATCTTCTGCCGTAGCGTCTTCCGGTTTTTCCTCTGTTGTTGCCTGAGGATCAGAGGGTTCTGCAACTTTATTTTCAGATTCCGGTTCCGGGGTTTCATGTAAAAGTGCAGTTTCCTTTTCTTCGGTTAGTGCCGGTGGCTCTTTCCCGGTCACCCCGGGTTTTTCTTCAGTAACTTCACCGGCAGGTTCAGATGGCACTTCAGCAGTTTCCTTGACTGTTTCTTCAGTGGGTTCGGAGAGTGCCTTATCGGTTTTCTCATCATCACCGGGGGTGACTTTGTCCATCATACGGCTGAAGAAACCTTCTTTGTGTTCTTCCAGGGGGACGACAACCGTTTTGTCCCTGAGATCCTCCTCCGGGTTGACTGGGGCAAGTGTTACTTCGATATCCCCCTTAACATAGGTAAGCTTTTCATCTTTAAAGTATAAAATGATGTGGCGTTGTTCACGTTCACCGCCACCGGGTTCAAAGCTGTAAATATATTCCCAACGGTCAGTGTGAAAGGGATCAATGAGCAGTGGTGTCCCCATGATAAAACGCACCTGGTTCTTGTCCATGCCTTGTTTTAATTTATTGATCATCGCTTGATCAACAACATTTCCCTGTTGAACGTCAACTCTGTAAACAAAAGGGGCCTTCCAGGTGCCATCGACATTTTCGGCGCAACCGCTTGCCAGCAGGAGAGCGAAAATCAGAACACTATATTTGTAACGAGATACGAGATATGAGTAATACATCATATTTAGCGTTTGTCATCTTTGGGTTTTACATAGAGCACCAGGCTGTGATCTTCCAGCACATAGCCATGTTTATCGGCAATCTCCTTCTGTAGTCGTTCAATCTCCGCGTTTTTAAACTCAATCACCTTGCCGGTTTTCAGGCATATCATATGATCATGATGCCCGCCCCGGTTCAGTTCAAAGACAGAGTGGCCGGAGTCAAAATGATGTCGAATCACAAGCCCCGCGGCCTCAAACTGGGTGAGAACACGATAGACTGTTGCCAGACCAACGTCCTCTTTCCCATCAAGCAGAGTTTTATACACATCCTCCGCGCTCATATGCTTTTGTTTGGATTCTTCCAGGATCTGAAGAATCCGGAGCCGGGGCAGGGTAGCCTTAAGACCGGCCTTTTTCAGGTCTTGTGATTCCGCGTTGGTTTCCTTGGATGATTGACGCATATGACGGTTACCGCTTGTGGCCGCTACCCAGGATGTGTAATAACCAGTATACCTAATTGCAGCATTTCACGTAATACGGGATACGCTTTACGCATTCAGCATCTC
>JAENIZ010000021.1:1858-24126 GCA_016844485.1 Gammaproteobacteria bacterium
GTGCCCGGCTCTGATCAGTGATCTTGACCCCGCCGAGCATACGCGCAATCTCCTCAATCCGCTCTTCATTATCAAGCGTAATCACCTGGGTCAGGGTCGTTTCTGCATGTGTGAATTTATTAACCTGCAGATGATGATCGCCCTGTGATGCAACCTGTGCCAGATGCGTGACACAAAATACCTGCCGGTTCTTCGCCAGACTATGCAGGAGTTTTCCGACGATTTCAGCAACCCCGCCGCCGATCCCCGCGTCCACTTCATCGAATATCAATGTAGGCAGGCCTTTATCCTTGCTCGCGATCACCTGAATGGCCAGACTGATCCGGGACAGCTCGCCGCCGGAGGCCACCTTGCTTAACGGATGCAAGGGTTGTCCCGGATTAACCGTGACCAGATATTCAATCTTGTCCATTCCTTCACGCAATGGTGCATCTTTTTCCAGAGATTCAACCTCAATCACAAAACGGCCTTTGGGCATGCCCAGTTCTTCAAGTTTCCCGGTAATAGTTTTGCCAAGTCGCCTGGACGCCTTCTTCCGACAGGCATGGAGGGCTTCGGCGGCCTGCCAGTATTCCTGCAATGCCTTGTTCCTGATCTCTTCCAGTTCCGCAACGCGTTGTCCACTGTCCTCAAGTTTTTTCAGTTCTGTCTTGAGCATGTCCAGATGTCCGGCAAGCTCTTCAGGCCGGACTTTGTGTTTGCGGGCAATGTCATGCAGTGATGTGATGCGTTCCTCCACGATCCGCAGTCTGTCCGGGTCCAGTTCCAGCCGGTCGAGATAATGCCGTAGTTCGCATGCAGCCTCACTGATCTGGATCGTCGCACTTTCCAGTATTTCCACGATGGAAGCCAGGGTTTGATCAAAGCGCAATAGATCCCGCAGTTCATGGGTACTGTGGGTGATCTGGTTCTGCAGCGCGTGATCATCTTCGGATAACTGGTTCAATGTTTGCTGACAGTTTTCCAGCAGACGGTTGGCATTCGCCAACCGGGCATGTTCATTTTCCAGTGCGGCGATCTCCGCTGGCTTGGGATTCAGGGCATCAAGTTCCTGCACCTGATATTGCAGCAATGCCAGCTGGGCATTACGGTCCTGATCACTGCCACTGAGTTGCGTCAGTTCAGTTGTGGCCTCATGCCATCCCGACCAGGATTTCCTGACCTGATCAAGTTCAGTCTGATGTTGACCGGATTCGTCGAGCAAGACACGTTGTACATCACGTTTTAAAAGCGACTGATGTGCATGCTGGCCATGAATATCTACCATGCGTTCGCCGAGATCGCGCAAAACTTGCGCGGGGACGGAACTGCCATTGACATATGCGCGGGAACGGCCGTCCCGGTTGATCACACGGCGCAACATGAGTTCGCCGTCAAACGTAATACCCTGTTCATCAAGCATGGCCGGGACTGCCTGGTCATTTTCGATATCAAAGATGGCGGTGATTTCGGTATGTTCGCAGTTTCCCCGTATGACGGTGCTGTCGGAGCGGTCACCCAGCACCAGTCCGAGAGCATCCACGATAATGGATTTTCCGGCGCCGGTCTCTCCGGTGAAGACCGTCATACCGGAATCGAACTGAATTTCCAGTTCCTCAATAACGGCGAAATCACGGATATGCAGGTGTTTAAGCAAAATGATCAGCCCCAGCGTAATTTGGCACGGAGCATACTGAAGTGATCATAATCTGCGGGATGGATCAGGCGTATCTTTTTATCTTTCTTGTGGATGCGCACACGATCACCCGGCGCGAGTTCAAGTGCAACATCACCGTCACAGGTGAGACGGGCGTGATCGATCTCACGCGTTCCGACCACGATCTCAACTTTACTGTTACCCTGGATCACAATAGGCCGATTGGTCAAACTGTGCGGGCAGATTGGCACCAGCACCAGGGCATCAAGAGAAGGATAGAGGATTGGTCCACCTCCGGACAGGGCATAAGCAGTTGATCCGGTGGGTGTTGAGACAATGATGCCGTCCGAGCGCTGTTTATGCACGAAGATATCATCTACATAGGTTTCAAATTCCACCAGGCGGGCGATATTCCATTTGTGCAGGATGATATCGTTAAAGGCATAGCTTTCCTGCATGAGTTTTCCATTGCGAAATATCTGGCCATGCAGCAGGAAGCGTTCATCCTCGACATAATGACCATTGAATATTTCATCCAGATGTTGATGGACGGTGTCTGCGGGGATGTCCGCGAGAAAACCCAGACGGCCGCGGTTGATCCCTAACAACGGAATGTCATGATTGCAGACCAGGTGGGCGGCCTTGAGCATGGTGCCGTCGCCACCGATGGCGATGGCCAGGTCGGTGTTGAGACCGAAATTCTCCGGCGTTGCAACCGGTAGCTTCTTGTCATGAGCAATCTCTGCGCAACACTCATCCAGGGTTATCTGAATATTACGCTTCTGCAGGTACTCAATCAGGGAATTCAGAGTGTCGGCAACTTCAGCCGCGCCGGAATTAGTAATCAGGGAAATCCGCTTGAACATGTCCGTTTACTTACTGTGTTTTTTCGTCCGGCAAACTTAGCATGACGGGATTTGTGCGCCAATACAGTGCCGGCACAAATACCATCTCTCGTTTATCAACTTTATCGATCAGAATATTATTTTATTTAAGCTTTTGATAATTCTGCATTAATTTCATTTTAGTAGTATTATCGCTGCCACTGTTTGCGATGGAATATCGGGAGCATCCTACATGTTTTGCACTCTAATTAGGAGAGTGCTAGATTTTCACAGCCCTGACCGGACATTAACGTATGCCACAGACCACAAATCCACCCCGACTCTCCGAACGCAGTTTGTATCTCTTCAGGTCACTCGTGGAGCATTTCATTCACGATGGCCAGCCGGTAGGTTCGCGCACGCTGGCACGGGATATAGGTCTGGAGCTGAGCCCGGCCACGATACGCAACATTATGGCCGATCTTGAAGACATGGGTTTGCTACATTCACCGCATACCTCGGCCGGTCGCGTCCCGACGGTCAAGGGTTACCGGCTTTTTGTTGATAGCTTGTTGCGCGTGCATCAACTCAATAACAGGGAAATTGAGCGTATCGCCGAAGAACTTAATCCCGGACACGACAAGCAGGCCTTGTTAAAACGTACTTCCAGTTTATTATCGGAAATCACCAGACTGGCCGGTGTCGTCATGCTCCCGCGTACCGAACAGCGATCCCTGAAGCGTGTCGAGTTTGTCGCGCTGTCCGACAACAGGATTCTGGTTATCCTGGTAATCAGTGACAACGAAATTCAAAATCGCATCATCCATACCGCGCGTGTCTATTCCTCTTCGGAGTTGCAACAGGCATCTAATTATCTGAATGAGATGTTTGCAGGCAAGGATTTGCCTTCAATCCGGAGTGAGATACTGAAGGAACTGAAAAAGATGAAGGAGAACGTCAACCAGATCATGCAGACTGCGATCGAGATGGCGCAACAGGCCTTCATGAGCGCTGATACTCGCGATGATTATGTCCTCGCGGGACAGACCAATCTGATGGATGTCGCCGAACTCTGTGATGTCGAGAGACTGAAGAAACTGTTTGACAGCTTTAACCAGAAGCGGGACATACTGCATTTGCTGGAACAATCCATTCACGCCAAGGGTGTACAAATCTTTATTGGCGAGGAGGCGGGTTACGATGTGCTGAATAATTGCAGTGTAGTGACTTCGCCCTATGAAGTTGATGGACATATCCTGGGCGTCCTCGGTGTCATCGGTCCGACGCGCATGCATTATGAACGGGTCATCCCTATCGTCGATATCACGGCGAAGATGCTGGGATCGGCCTTGAATTCATACAATTAACCCCCACCTGTAACTGCGGCTTAAGCCAGAATGTGGTTTCTTTTTTCTTGATATTTTGAACAGAGAAAGATTAATGGCGCGCAAACATAAGAAATCTGAACAAAAGGCGGAAGAAAAATCTATGGAAAATGATGCACAGACGGTTGTTGATGAAACCGAAACTGTAGCGGAACAAACAGAAGAAGCCCCACTCGCGGAAGAAGTTGTCACTGAAGAGAACAAAATAGAAGCGCTGACCCAGGAAATAGAAGCGCTCAAACTGGCCGCCGCAGAAAATCTGGACAAGGCGATGCGCGCCCTGGCGGAACTGGAAAATGTTCGCAAGCGCACCGCCCGGGATATTGAAAATGCCCATAAATACGCGCTGGAAAGATTCATCGCGGAGTTGTTGCCCATCATGGACAGTATGTCATTCGGGATCTCCGCATCAGACAATGCCGAAGATATCGCTGGTTTGCGTGAAGGCATGGACCTGACCTTG
Organism: Gammaproteobacteria bacterium; assembly: GCA_016844485.1. Taxonomy (GTDB): domain Bacteria; phylum Pseudomonadota; class Gammaproteobacteria; order Eutrophobiales; family Eutrophobiaceae; genus JAENIZ01. The sequence continues at coordinate 6,167 of JAENIZ010000021.1, forward strand.
AAGATGTTCAGTACCACACTGGAAAAATTCGGCGTGAAGGTCATTGACCCGCAAGGTGAGAAATTCAATCCTGACCGGCATGAGGCTGTCTACACGCAGGAGCTGGCAGACGTGGAACCGGGCACGGTGATCAGTGTCGCGCAGAAGGGTTACGAACTGAACGGCAGACTGGTCAGACCGGCCATAGTTATTGTCGCTAAATAAGCGGTTTTTTCAGCTTGAAAAAAATGCATTCAGCCCAATATTTGTCAGGAGCTTTTAGATTAATGTTTAGTTTATTAACTTATTGATTTTTGGAGAGTTTTATAATGGCAAAAATAATCGGCATTGACCTCGGCACAACCAACTCATGCGTTGCTGTACTGGAAGGCGGGCAGGCCAGGGTCATCGAAAACAGCGAGGGTGCGCGGACCACGCCGTCTATTGTCGCCTTTACCGATAATGACGAAGTCCTGGTCGGGCAATCGGCCAAACGCCAGTCGGTGACCAATCCAAAGAATACCCTGTCTGCGGTCAAGCGCCTGATCGGGCGCCGCTTTACTGACGATGTCGTACAGAAGGACATCAATATGGTGCCCTACAAGATCGTCAAGGCCGATAACAACGATGCCTGGGTTGAGGTCAAGGGCAAGAAAATGGCCCCGCCTGAGATCTCGGCGCGCGTACTGATGAAGATGAAAAAAACCGCCGAAGACTACCTCGGTGAGGAAGTCAAAGATGCGGTAGTCACAGTCCCGGCCTATTTTAATGATTCCCAGCGCCAGGCCACCAAAGATGCCGGCAAGATTGCCGGTCTTAATGTCCTTCGTATTATCAATGAACCGACGGCGGCGGCGCTCGCCTATGGCATGGATAAAAAGCATGGCGATGAAAAGATCGCGGTCTATGATCTTGGCGGCGGGACCTTTGATATTTCCATTATCGAAATCGCCGAGGTCGATGGCGAACACCAGTTCGAGGTCTTGTCCACAAACGGTGATACCTTCCTTGGTGGTGAGGATTTTGACCTGCGCATCATTGATCATATTTGTGATGAATTCAAAAAGGACCAGGGTTTTGATCTGCACAATGATCCATTGGCCCTGCAACGTCTGAAAGAAGCCGCGGAAAAGGCCAAGATCGAACTCTCTTCCAGCCAGCAGACCGATATCAACCTGCCGTATATCACGGCGGACAGCTCAGGTCCCAAGCATCTCAACATCAAGTTGACCCGGGCCAAGCTGGAATCGCTGGTGGAAGATCTTATTGAAAAGACGGTTGAACCCTGCCGCATCGCGCTCAATGATGCGGGCCTTCCTGCTTCGGATATTACTGACGTGATCCTGGTAGGTGGTCAGACCCGCATGCCTAAAGTGCAGGAACTGGTAAAAGAGATTTTCGGAAAAGAGCCGCGTAAAGACGTCAATCCTGATGAAGCGGTGGCCGTGGGTGCGGCCATTCAGGCCGGTGTCCTCGGCGGCGAAGTCAAGGACGTATTGTTGCTTGATGTCACGCCACTGTCACTTGGTATTGAGACTCTCGGTGGTGTGATGACGAAATTGATCGAGAAGAACACCACGATCCCGACCAAGGCCAATCAGATTTTCTCAACGGCTGAAGACCATCAGACGGCAGTCACCGTGCGGGTTTTTCAGGGTGAGCGCGAGATGGCCGCAGGCAACAAATTACTCGGGCAGTTTGATTTGACGGACATCCCGACGGCGCCCCGCGGCGTCCCGCAGATTGAAGTGACCTTTGATATCGACGCCAATGGCATCCTGAACGTCTCGGCCAAAGACAAGGCGACGGGCAAGCAACAGTCGATCGTTATCAAGGCCTCCAGCGGTTTGTCGGAAGATGAAATCAAAAAGATGATCAGGGATGCAGAGGCCCACGCCGAAGAAGATCGCAAGGCAAAAGAACTGGTAGAGGCCCGGAATATGGCCGAGCACCTTGTCCATGCCACCCGGAAATCCATGCAGGAACTCGGTGACAAGATCGAGGAACAGGAGAAGAAGGATATTGAAGCCGCCATCAAGCAGGTGGAAGAGGCTATCCAGGGCGATAACAAGGCCGCCATTGAGGAAAAGATCCAGAAGCTGACGCAGGTTGCCGGCAAGCTGGCGGAGCGTGTCTACCAGCAAGGCGCAGAACAGGCGCAGGCATCGGGTGGTGATGCCCAATCTGCAAAAGAAGGTGACGGCGAAGACAAGGCAAATGTCGTCGATGCCGAGTTTGAGGAGGTCGACGACGACAAGAAGTGAAAAAGTGACTGGTAATTAGTGATTAGTTGCTGATATTCATTAGAATAACGAATACTGAGAACAAGAAGCGAAACACAGCCCGGAAGAGGTGGTTACTTCTCTCCGGGCTTGTCTGCGTATGGAAGAATTAATAGTTGTGCTTTTACCAGAGCCGGTGCTTTTGTTCCAGAACAAGGCGCCGTATCTGCGAGCAGCGCAGTTTATGAATCAATATAATGAGCAGCCAGAGTAGATACAGCAACGCTGTAATGGGACAAAAGCAACGCTCTGATGGCGAATAAAAGAGAATACTACGAAACCCTCGGTATATCCCGCAATGCCACTGATGCGGAGATCAAAAAGGCGTATCGGCGCCTGGCGATGAAATTCCATCCCGATCGCAATAAAGATGACGCCAGCGCCGAGGAGAAATTCAAGGAGGCCAAGGAGGCCTACGATGTGCTTTCTGATGAGCGCAAGCGCGCGGCGAGCGCCGGGCCTGGCGATGGAGGGTTTGGCCCGGGCGGAATCGGCGATATATTTGATACTGTCTTCGGCGATATATTCGGTGGCGGGGTGCGTGGCGGGCCACGTGGCCAGCGTGTGTTTCGCGGCGCCGATCTGCGCTACGACCTGGATTTGAAACTGGAAGACGCCGTTGCCGGGACTACCATCAAGGTTCGTGTGCCGAAACTTGTCGCGTGCCATGAGTGTCATGGTTCGGGCGCGAAAAAAGGCAGTTCGCCGGTAAACTGCCATACCTGCAACGGCCAAGGGCAGGTGCGTATGCAGCAGGGTATTTTTTCACTGCAGCAAACCTGTCCGCAGTGCCGGGGTAAAGGGAAGATCATCAAAGATCCCTGTGGTGTCTGTCATGGACAGGGCAGGGTGCGCGATACCAAAACCGTCTCGGTCAAGATCCCGCCCGGTGTTGACGTGGGTGATCGCATCCGCCTCACCGGCGAGGGAGAAGCAGGCGAAAATGGCGGGCCGTCCGGCGATCTCTACGTCCACGTTAATGTGCTGGAACATCCGATCTTTAAACGCGATGGAACAGATTTGTATTGTGATGTTCCAATAAGTTTTGCCACTTCAACCCTTGGCGGTGAACTGGAACTCCCGACATTGGATGGCCGTATTAAACTCAAGGTCCCGCCGGAGACCCAGAGCGGCAAATTGTTCCGTTTGCGCGGCAAGGGCGTAAGATCAATCCGGGTGTCATCGAAGGGGGACCTGTTGTGCCGGGTCATGGTGGAAACTCCGGTCAATCTTACCCGTCAGCAGAAAGACCTGTTGCGTGAATTTGATCGCTCTGTGAACGAAGGCGGCAAACAACATAGTCCGCAGGCGAGTTCGTGGCTGGATGGAGTGAAGAAGTTCTTCGACAACATGACGCACTAAAAACAGTGATTAGTAATTGGTGATTTGTGATTGGTTAAAAATGAAAAATGGAACATAAAGCGTGATACGCTTGATTTAATCACTAATCACTAATCACTAATCACTAATTACTAGTCACTAGTATCGAGCTTTGAATATGACAACCAGAGTTGGAATCTGCGGTGCCGGTGGCAGGATGGGTAAGACGATCCTTGAGGTCTGTCGCGAGACCAAGGGTGTAAAGATCGCCGCGGCGATAGAACAAAGGGGATCACCCATGATCGGCAAGGATGCCGGTGAACAGGCCGGTATTGGCAAACTCGGTGTTGCCATTGTCGATGACATTGCGCGTGTCGCTGATAAATTTGATGTGTTGATCGATTTTACCCTGGCGGCATCCGTGCCTGACAATATCAGGAAGTGCCGCGCAGCAGGAAAGAACATGGTGATCGGCACAACCGGTCTTTCCGATAAGCAAAAGGAAGTTATCAAACAGGCATCCAAAGAGATCGCCATTGTCTTTGCGCCGAACATGAGTATCGGCGTGAATCTCTGTTTCAAGTTATTGGAGATGGCCGCAAATGTGATCGGCGAGGATGCGGACATCGAGATCATCGAGGCCCATCATCGTGAAAAGAAAGACGCCCCTTCCGGTACATCATTGCGCATGGGCGAAGTCATTGCCAATACTCTCGGACGTGATTTAAAAAAATGTGCGATCTATGGTCGTGAAGGTATTACCGGTGCACGCGATAAAAAGACCATCGGTTTTGAAAGCATCCGTGCGGGTGATATCGTCGGCGAACATACCGTCATGTTTGCAACCTCCGGCGAACGTGTGGAGATCTCACATAAGGCAACCAGCCGTAAGACATTTGCCAGTGGTGCGATGAGGGCGGCGCAGTGGGTTGCAACAAAGAAAACAGGGCTGTTTGATATGCAAGATGTACTGGGTTTGAAGTAGCAACATGTGTATGTAATGAAATGAATGTGTACTGAGTCAGGATGAAGCATTTACCCTTAATCAAATCAGTAATGACCCCTTTCCCTTATGCGATCGATATCGACGCGCCGATCGAGGAGGCGAGGGCATTTATGCAACGACAAAACATCCGCCACTTACCGGTTATCTCTGGTGGCAAACTGGTAGGTGTAGTGTCTGATCGTGATATCAAACTCTACCTCGGTCCGGACCTGGATTATCCCAAGGCCAGTGAAACCAAAGTCCGGGATGTCTATCTGGATAAGCCCTATGTCGTCGATCTGAATGAATCGCTCGATAATGTTCTTACGGTTATGGCCGAGAAACATATTGGTTCGGCATTGGTAACACGCGATGGAAAACTGGCCGGACTATTTACCGCAACAGATGCCTGCAGAAGTTTTGCTGAGCACTTGAGGAAGCAGTTTAGGCCGAGTGGAGGGGATGAGGCGGCTTAAAATGGCTCTTTTGTCCGATGACCACATTGCAACGTTTTCCCTACTGCTCATTTTCAGACAAGAGCCGTACATATTTCATGTCGATTAAATAATCCAGCGCCAAGGTGATAATACAGATGGCCAGGAATAGCATCGTATTCCAGTAAAAACCAAATACACCATAAACAATCATTATTCCTGCCGGTAAGGCTAAAAGACAGGTTGAGAAACGGGCGATCCCGGCTTTTTCAGGTTTGAATACTGATCCGCAGCTGGGGCAGTGTATCTGCCAGTAGGGCACTCCGATCCATACTATCCAGGATGATATCTTGTCGGATGAGCATGCAGGGCATTTCATTGGCAATATTTAAGAATAAGAAAACTGACAGATTTATTTTACCAGACAACTGAATGCAATCAGTGGAAAGTACTTAATGTAAGTTGCCAAAACCAATTAATTCAATGGAAAACTTATCAATCATCCGTTTAATACGAGGATGGATGAGGGCTTTATATTCAGCTTCATACTCATAATGATCAGCTTCAGGGTCAATGTCATCCCAGAGTTGCGTTGCCGGGTGAGAGTAGATCTCGGATAATCCTGCAGGCAGGTGAGACAATATGCGTATTAAAGTATCAATATTCATATGGCCACTATCATGTAAACCGTAGACAAAATCATTGTAATGAATGTTGTTTGTCCGCAGGTGTTTTTTCATTCTTGACACCCACGGTTTAAGAAACAGCCATCGGGCATAGCGCAGGATCTTTTCTTTTCTGTTGTCGATCAGTGCATCAAGCGGAGGTTCATCCGGGACTCTGACTGCCTTAAGATCATAGTCCTTGCCTATACGGATTATCATCTCAAGCACAGTCGGATGCAGGTGCATATGTTTATGGGCGTTCACATGATCCAGTCGCAAGCCGGTTTTTTTAAAGGCTTCGAATTGAGCCCGGATTTCAGCTTCGAGTTGCCGGCGAATTTTTGGAAGAAAAAACATCTTAAAACCACTTGCTACAGGATTCGATGAAAATTCCTCCTGCTCATCAATGAGATCAGGAATCTCGGCAGATGACAAGCATGGACGCCCGGAGACTAATACCAGATGCAAACCAACATTGAGGGTGGGTAATGCTTTGGCCCGGGATATTGCATCAGTTGCCGCAGGCGCAGCAACCATCAAACTCGTTGTGGTCAGAATTCCCTTTTGATGTGCTTTTGCAATTGCCTCATTGATAGGGATGGAGAGGCCGAAATCATCCCCTGTAACGATCAGTTTTTTCAGATTGCACTCTCGCGCGCAAACAGGAATTTGAAAAATTCCACACCTTCACGCAGGCGGCGTTTCATGACATCCCAGTCCTGACACATCTCAAAGAACAGTGCGGCCATCTTCCTCGGGCGAAAATAGAAACGTTTATAAAAATTATCCACCGCCTCAAAGATATCTTCGCTGGACAGGTGGGGATAATTCAATACAGAGTGTTGTACTCCATCCTGGCCGACCAGTGATTCATTTGTCAATAACCAGCCATTTTCTACGGCTTGCTTATACAAAAAGGTGCCTGGGTATGCCGCAGGAAGTGATACCTGAATTGTTTGTGGATTTAATTCCTGGGCGTATTTGATCGTTTCTTCGATAGTCTCTTGAGTCTCGCCCGGCAGGCCAACGATAAAGGTGCCATGAATAAGAATTCCCAACTTGTGGCAATCATGTGTAAATTGACGCGCTATATCAATTCTGATCCCCTTTTTAATATTGACCAGAATCTGTTGGTTCCCTGATTCGTAGCCAACCAATAACAGGCGCAAACCATTGTCTTTCATAATCTTGAGTGTTTCGTAAGGGACGTTCGCTTTGGCATTACAGGACCAGGTAATTCCAAGCTTGCCGATTTCTTTGGCAAGAGCTTCAACCTGCGGGATATTGTCAGTCAATGTATCGTCATCAAAGAAAAATTCCTTGACCTGCGGAAAGTTGTCACGTGCCCATTTTACTTCTGCAGCGATATTCCCGACAGACCGGGTACGATAATTGTGACCGCCAATCGTCTGGGGCCAGAGACAGAAAGTGCAGCGCGATTTGCAACCCCGGCCTGTGTAAAAGGACATATAAGGATGCAACATGTAGCCGTTGTAGTAATCTTCCGGCACCAGATTATTTTTATATACCCTGGTTACCCAAGGCAGCTGATCCATATCATGCAGGATTGCGCGTTCTTTATTGTGGATCGCCTTGCCATCTTGTTTGTAGGTCAAACCATCTATTTCTGCCAAAGGACGGCCTTCAGCGATCTCCTTGATCGTAAAATCAAACTCGTAACGCGCAACAAAGTTGATGGCTTCGGAGGCGAGTATTGATTGTTCCGGATTTATGGCGACATGCGCGCCACAAAACCCGATGAGCAGGGCAGGATTCGCAGCCTTAAACGCCTCTGCCACTTTTATATCATTCGGAAAGGAAGGTGTGCTCGTATACAGGACAAGCAATTCATAATCATTGGCGAGTGGCAGGACATCATCCAGTGATAAATTGCGTGCCGGAGCATCTATAAGCCGGCTGCCCGGAACCAGCGCTGCCGGTTGGGCCAGCCATGTCGGGTACCAGAATGATCTGACCTCGCGTGTACACTGATAGCGCGAACCCGCTCCTCCATCAAAACCGTTAAAAGAAGGCGGGTTAAGAAATAATGACTTCATCATAGGTTCAGGTATTCCTCAGTATTCTTTTGATAGTGCTTATTCGTAACTAAATCAGTGCTGTCTGCATTTAACTAAACAATTAATGGCTTATTCTCCGGGCGCGTATATCAAGCCGGCATTATCAACCGAAAAGGTCTTGTTTTTCCATTCAATCTCATTCCCGGTAAAACTCGCCAGGCGAATGAAAAATGAAAGAAAGTCTCTGACTGGTACTAACCAGATCGAGCCGGCACCCCCTGAATTGAGCACAAATTTCAAGCGCATGTGGAACAAAATTCGGGCCAACAATACGAAGCTGATGATCAAAACAGGCCACAAGAGTTGATGTGTATAAACAAAAGCTGCGGCCCCGGCAAAGCAACTGATAATTAAGGTATCGGTGAGAAAGGTGAATGTGTAGCCAAGCGGTTCGACAGTGCGTACCGTGCGCGCCCAGCGGAGTTCATGTAATAACATCGATCTGAAGTCTGGTTCTTGAATAATATTTTCGACTACATAGTGCGATAAATATATTTTATGGCCATGATCTGCAATCAGTTTACCAAGCATGTAGTCGTCAGCCAAATAATCAGCCAGCGCATCAAATCCTCCAATCTGTTCCAATATTTCACGTCTGACGGCCATTGTCGCTCCAAAACAGAATCGATTAATTTTTAGAACGTGTGAAATGAGCACGGAAGGCAGAAACCATTCATTAACAAACATCGCATTGAGAGAGGAAACTATTCCGCCTCGTGGTGATCCGGAATACAGGCAAGTAACGGCGCCTATCTTGTGATCGGCAAAAGGTGAAACGACAGCGTTCAGATAGTTTCCGGAGACGCGCATATCGTCGTCGGCAATGAGTAGAATCCCATGCTTTGCATGGCCAAACATATTTACCAGGTTGGATACTTTATAATTACTTCCATGTAATCGGTTGTCTACAACAAGTTCTATATCCTGACCGGGATAGTCAGCCATAATTTCCCTGATAATGGATATAGCCGGATCATTTTCATCGTGCAGGCCATAAATTATTTGATATTCAGGATAGTCCTGCACACAGAAAGAACGCAGGTTCTCTCTCATCTCAGGACCCAGTCCACAGACTGGTTTAAAAATAGTAACAGGTGGTTGAAAAGCGGGAGAGATAAACGAATCTTTTCTGATCCTGTGAAATTTTTCCACACACAAGGCTGCAAAAATGAGATAGCCAAGGGACAAGATGCCAACAGCGGCGATTATGTACATAGTTTCATCTTCATATAGACAGCCAAATTAGCGAATCCAATCAGTTAAGAGATGACAAAACAGCAATTTTTTTCCCTGAGAATTCATATTATATTGTACCTGAATCTTAGCTAAGTAGCAGTGCGCTTTTTGTTTAGAAACTGTCTACCTTCAATATGCTGCCAGGCCAAAAGCCCAGGTAAATCTATTAATAGTTCCCGAATGCGTGTCGCGAGTGAAAGCGCCAGTGAAAAGTCTGGTGACATACCAAGCAAGGCGCCCACCATAACGTAACCTCCTTCCTGTATTCCATAGGCATTTGGGATAAAGAAGATAATATTGTTCATTGTGGAAGTCAGACTCTTGAGCATTAAGGCCTCAAGCAAACTTATGGTATGGCCAAAAAAATAACAGGCCAGCCATACTTCAGTTGTTTCCAGCATTAAACCAAGTGTTCTCCAAAATACAGCCAGGGCGAATCTTCGTTGGTTACGATATAAATCAAGAACTACGAGGTCAACTTCCTCGGCATTGTCTGTAATGCTGGCCCAGTTCCCGGTACGAATAAACTTACTCATGAATTTAGCCATATAGCTAAACATGCCCGCCCGTTGTACCAGGATAAATCCTCCTATGCCAATACCAAGCAAAGAAATTCCTATTATGGCGGGCACGGCAATTTCGTTATCAATTGCCAGGTAGAAAAGTAAAAAAGTACCGATAATGCCCCAGGGTATCAGCGATAGGGCCTGTACAGTTTTATCGACCAAAACCGAGGCGCTAGCATCGATACCACTTGTGCCCCATAGTGTTATTAATCGGGCTTTTGCAATTTCACCCCCGATAGTGGCCACAGGTAATAAAGTATTGATTGCTCGCCCCATCCAGAGTGACATTAGAAGATGTATAAAAGGAGGGGTGCGTGATGTTGGAAATAACAGGCGCCAGGAGAAGACTGCAAAAATTAAACTTGGAGCCCATACAATCGGCAGTAATAATAGATACCAGCCAGACGTTAAAAGTAAATAAAAAATTTCGCTGAACCCGTGCCACGTCAGTAGCAAGGTAAGAATAATCAAACCTAACAGCAGACCGGCATAGGACAGAATATACATATGAAATGGTATTAGAGTGGGAGTTGTATAATTTTTTGTTTTATGTTTTCAGCATACCATCATAATACCAAGGTGACAGGCAACATATAAAATTGACTAAGGAATATGGCATGGATGTTATAAATAGTGGACACAATACAGGATGAACAGGATAAAATGATCCGGGATGGAACCTCGCGCGTACAATACCGGCTACTTTAATCCACCAAAACATTTATTTCCTTTGGTGCGTCATTTTTCCTGCCGGTTAACACCGATACTTTTAAATTGGCCGATTACACCGAATCAAATTACGGTCATCTCGTTGTTACTTGGACTTGCAGGCGCTGCCTTTTTTTCATTCGGCATTTGGCCTATTGATGTTATTGGCAGTCTGTTGCTGGTAGTGTCCTATACTCTTGATAATTGTGATGGTGAGGTAGCCCGCATTAAAGGGCTGTCATCCGAACTTGGTGCTCGTCTGGATGACATTGTTGACTCGATAGTGGATACGAGCTTCTTTGTGGCCTTGGGTTATGGTACAGCACATGTTAGTGGGCAACAGATATGGCTATGGTTAGGGCTCGCGGCAGCCTTGGGGGCCATAATCGATTACCTGGTGGAACAAATAAAAGAAACTCGATTAAAAGGAAAAGCAGAGGTAAAAAGTCGGGAAGAATTAGCCATTGATCCAAAGCAACCGGAGAATATACTTGATTGGCTCATATATATATTTCACGAGCTTAGCCGCGCCGATTTTTGCCTAATCGTTTTACTACTAGCTGTGTTTAATGTTACCTGGGTGTTGTTACCACTTGCAGCCGTTGGCGCGCAAATCTTCTGGATCACCGACCTTTTCGATCGGGCCAGGGGCTACCATACCTGAATCAGTCAGTTGTATTCACCGGCATAATCATTTGGCAATTGATTATCGATTAATGCATGAAGGTTATTTGCGCTTGGGCTGTTATCACCATCCACAATTGCGCGCTCAAGGGCTTCATGAGCACTCCCATAATTATGCTTGAGGTAATTCAGGGCAGCCACCATAAAGGCTTCGTCCGGATGTTTGATATTTTCTTGCAGTGGATCTTCATATTTTTCGATCAGGTCATTGATGATTGCGAGAACTTGATCATCAAAACGGAGGTAATGGAGGGAATCCGGATCAGCATGAAATGCTTCTCGCATGGCCATCACGCCTTTCGTCAGGTCACCGGCTGCTGCAGACGCTATTGCATAACCCACCTTTGGTATCCCTGCATTTGGAAAATATTTTACATCTTCGGCGAATATATCGAGTGCGGTTTGAATCTGACCATGTGCAAGGACGGTCCAGCCTGCACTGTCTATCCCATAATTTTTGCTGCTTGAATATTTGTTTTCTTTGTAGCTATCGCCAGGGGGACTGTAGTTGGAGGAACTATAGCCGGGAGAGCTGTAGGAATACATCGGGGAATAGTATATGTACGGATAAGAATAAGGACGGTAACTGTAATATTTGTATGGATTGTAGCTTAAATATCCGAAATTCCCGTGGTGTTTGTGTTTTTTATGCTTTTTATGATGCCAATGATCTTTTTTATGTTCGTCATTGTTATGTTGGTTCATAGCCGCATGTTGTTTGGGATGTGTATGCTGTCCCTGCCATTTGTAGCCGTTGAGATTTCCCCATGATCCCTGATGTTTAATCTGCCCTTGTTTTTCGTTCTGTGTAAGATTCCCCTGTTCTATATGGCGGTTATTTTGTCCCTGTTCATTTTGTTGCCTGAAATTTTCAGGCCGTGTGCGTTGTTTATCCTGTGCCGGAAATATTTGTTGTCCTGGGGTTCTGTCGAGCCCGCGATGACTGCCGGAAAGCCCTTGATGATTTCGGTCATCATTATTTTCGGCCTGTTGGGGATTTCCCTGCTGGTTTTGAGAGTTTATCTGCCCATCGTTTCCATTCTGTGCAAGATTTCCCTGTTCAGTGTGATGTCTATTCCGTCTCGGGTCATTCTGTTGTCTGGGATTTCCTTGTTGAGTGTTACGTTTATCCTGTACAGGGGATATTTGTTGTCCCTGAGTTCTGTTGAGCCCGCGATTACTACCGGAAAACCCGTGAAGTCCACGATGACTGCCGGAAAGCCCTTGTGGTAGACGGTTTATCGAGTAGGCATTAGCTGTACTATCGGCGTAGCCGGCCGCAGGGACAATAAGACCAAGACTGACCAAAACCTGAATAAACAAGGACAGGAAAATCCCGCAATACCGATCCTGCATGACTAACACCCCTCCGGTGTTTCTTTCTAACTTAATTATAAGACATTGGCAGTGGCCAAGACGTTCCCAAAGCAGGAGGTATTCCGGGTGTATTTCAGCAGGATTTCATTTGAAAGAGAGGATGGCTGGAGCCAATCTTCCACTTGATTTAATCTATTCGCAATTTTAATGGCCTGATTTTTTCAGGGTTTTTCTGGCGTGGTAGCTTCCAACTTCGATACCCATAATAACCCCGAAGATCAATGCAATCAGGAAGCATATATTAGGGCAGGCATGCGGTAATTGAAGTATCTGTCAAATACGAAATAAACCAGATAACTTCCGAACCATGTGGCAATTGCCCCGTAAAAGACGACACTGCCACCGATATTATTTATATAAGCCCATTTTTCCTTTTTTGTCATTTGTTATAGGTAACAGGGAAGAGGTTAAAATCGATCTTTCGGCAAGCCCGGTAATACCTGGGGTTTATAAATACATGAGGGGGACAATCCCTGTTCCTCCAGTTATATTCCCCAGGTGGTGGGTAATCTATATGATTTAGCTGCATTTATCAGTTGCTTGTTTAATGTCAGAAACAACTCGGCATGGTTGTTCTGTGCAACAGCCAAATGCAGCGCCTCGGAGGCATTCAGACCATCATAGTATTCATGCAGAATCTCCGTGGCCAACTTCAGGTCTTTGTTGTCCGGTGTAATTACCTGGCATGAATCATTGAGTATTTGCTCGAACATACTTATTGCCTGCGAGGCATGATGACTATTCAGTTCCTTCGCCCGGATCTGGTGTCCTAAAAGACTCATAAACTCGACACGTGACCACTGGCTGACAGAAAGACTACCCGCAGGGAGTGTATGCAGAAATCTTTCAATACTCGCACTCATGGGATCGGGCAAGACGAGAGGCACGAGATAACTGGTATCAAGGTAAACCATTCCGCTGTTTCCTGTTTATACCTTGCGCAGTGTCTCTGTGAGACTGGACTTTGATTGAGGTAATTTACCGCGTAAATCAGCCAACGAAGGTACAGGTTTATACTTTTTACCTATCCCCTTGATGCGTGCGATGAGCTTGCCACGCCGGGTAATCATCACCTCTTCACCAGCCTCGACTTGCTTAAGGAGTTCACTCAGGCGTGCCTTGGCTTCAGCCACAGTAACGGTGTACATACTCTTAATCCTTATGGTCATTTTTATAGTCACGTCAGTATTTTGCATTTCTCGGAAATAGTCCAGAAAATTGCTAAAAGACCAGTTTCTAAATTACGGCCATATTATTGCTACTTCTTATAGTTCAAGTTAATTATTAAACTGTTAAAAACAAATCCTTATGGTCATAAATTTAGTCATATCTGGATGGGCCTCATCGTAGATCATTGTGTTCATATCTTGAACACAAAGCCGTTAAAATTTATCGCAGACCTTATCTGACCAGGTGAAGGAATTGGAGAACAATATAAACGTATGAAACTTTTTATAGTCATTTATATGGTCATTAGTATATATTGCTAATAAATACAATAAGATATAATTTGAGTTTTTATCTATTTTGGGTTTCTAAGTTTCAGTTAGCAAGTATTTATTTATGCTATAAAACCCAGGAACTCAACTTTACTCGCTATCCGCAAAATGTCGTTCACTACAGCAGTGTCTTAAATCACGTCTCTCAGGAAGGGGAAAAGGGGATGGTTTTCTGAAGTAAATTCAGTCTATCTATATAGACAGCCAGGTCAGTTATTCATCATTCTTGGAAAATCGGACAGTAAAATTCGGCCCTATGTCAAAGATGATGAGTCAGCAACTACCATGAAAAGCTGTGTGAAACGGATTTTTAATGCCAAGTCATTGAACGGCTTTCAAAATGGTCATGAATATGGTCATAAAGTTGATTAAACTGACCTCAATTTTGTCTGTCTTATACCGGCTATTCGATATCGAAGGCAGTGCTTTTTAATAAACTGTGTCGCCTTCAGGCAAGCTATACACCTTGGGGTGGCCATAAGATATAAAACGAAGATATGCTATCTATAAGAAGTTTGTTAATCCCGATTTTATTAGCATTTGCAGGGACACTCAGTGTGCTTGCCGATGAATCGGTAGAGATAATCGAATGGCAGGTACCCTGGGAGAAAACGCGGCCGCGGGACCCGTATGTGGATCAGCAAGGTCGTGTCTGGTTCTGCGGACAGACAGGTCAGTATATTGCGTATTTTGATCCGAACACTGAAGAATTCAAAAAATATGATCTGGAAGAAGGCGCGGCCCCACATAACCTGATTGTGGATAAGGAAGGATTCGTCTGGTTTGCGGGGAATATAGGTGGCTACATCGGCAAGCTCGATCCTGAAACCGGCAATATCAGGAAGTTTCCGATGCCTGATCCTGAAGTAAAAGATCCGCATACACTCGTCTTCGACAGCAAGGGTGATATCTGGTTTACGGCGCAGTTTAGTAATATCGTGGGCAAGCTCAAGGTCGAGACCGGCGAGATCATTCTTATTCCAATCCCTACAGAAGGCGCACGGCCTTACGGGATCAAGGTGGATTCCAGAGACAGGCCGTGGATAGTATTGTTCGGTACCAACAAGCTGGCCACCGTCGATCCGGAAACATTCAAGTTAAGAGAATATGAACTACCGCGTAAAGAGATCCGGCCTCGGCGCCTTGCAATCACATCATACGACAAGATATGGATTGTGGATTATGCTTCGGGCCGTCTGGGCCGATTCGATCCGGTAGCAGATAGTTATATTGAAAGGCGCATACCTGGCGGAAACAGCGCCAAGCCATATGCCATGACGGTTGATGACAAGGATCGGTTATGGTTTGTGGAAACAGGAGTTAATCCAAACCGTCTCGTTGGTTTTGACCCTGGGGCAAAAGAATTTTTCCATATTGTAGAAATTCCCAGCGGCGGGGGCACAGTAAGACATATGTATTATCACCCGGCGACACGCGAGATCTGGTTCGGGACGGACACGAATTTTATCGGTCGAGCGTTTGTTCCGGAATAACTGCAAAAAGACAAATGAATTTATTTTTCGATGATGCCCTGATCCGGATTCACGTACTTAACAGCAGCGATTGATGCCGGACCACTTGCGCTGTTGTTCCATCTGGTAGAACTCCTTGCGATCGAGTGGCCGGGTTTCATATGCATGATTGTGCAATTGCCAATGTGCGAGATAACACTCGTAGGCATCATCACCCGACAGTGCGCACAGCCATTGCCGGAGCAGGCGACGGCGGCCGATGATGGTCAGATAGCAGACCCGCAACGTGTCCAGCACGAGCACCCAGGTGGTGGCCAGGAACACAACAGTCAACAATGCATCCAGCCGGTCGTTGAATATCAGTTGCGTGGTCTGGGCTATTTTGTCGGCGGGTAATATCCCGGCGGCAAGTTGTTCAGAAAGCAGTTTGGCGTGCGCGAGGAAACCGATGCGCGGTTCTGCATTCAGCAATTTTTCCAGCGCGGCAGTGGTGGTGACAGTAACGAGCCAGGCAAGCGGTAATGCAGTCACCCATGCATAACGGAGCTTGCCCGATTTCACCAGAATGGTAGTCCCGACACACAAGGCGATGGCGGCCAGCATCTGGTTCGCAATCCCGAACAGCGGCCACAGACTGTTGATACCGCCCAGGGGATCAATAATGCCCATATATAAAAAGTATCCCCACGCACCTACCACCAGCCCGCTGCTCAGCAATACGCCCGGATACCAGCTGGTGCGGCCCAGTTTGGGGAAAACGTTGCCGAGCAGGTCCTGGAGCATGAACCGCGCACAGCGCGTACCGGCGTCAAGTGTGGTGAGAATAAACAGTGCCTCGAACATGATGGCGAAGTGGTACCAGAGTGCGGGCCAGCCGCTGCCAAATGCCGTGACAAAGATACTCGCCATCCCCACCGCCAATGAAGGTGCCCCGCCGGTACGGGCAAAGAGTGTGGACTCGCCCATCGCCACAGCCAGTGAATGCATCTCGACCTCGGTAACGGGAAATCCGTATTGAGCGATCGTGGCAACGGCCTCGTAGGCCTCTTCGCCGACAATACCCGCCGGGCTGTTAATGGCAAAATATATTCCCGGTTCGAGCACGGTCGCGGCGATCATGGCCATGATCCCCACAAACGATTCCATCATCATGGCCCCGTAGCCGATGAAACGGGCGTCTTTCTCATTCATGATCAATTTGGGAGTGGTGCCGGAGGCAATCAACGAGTGAAAGCCGGAGATTGCACCGCAGGCGATGGTAATGAATACAAACGGGAAAAGTTTGCCCGCGAAGATCGGCCCGGTACCGTCAACAAATTGTGTCACGGCCGGCATCTTCATTTCCGGTTGCACGAGCATGATGGCGATCGCAAGGATGATAATCGTCCCGATCTTCATGAAGGTGGAGAGATAATCGCGCGGGGCGAGCAGCAGCCATACCGGCAGCACCGCCGCGGCAAAACCATAAGCGATAATCATGAGTGCAAGTTCAGGCCCGTCATAGTTGAACCACTCGCGCAGACCCGGTTGTTGATCGATCCAGCCGCCGCTGGCAACGGCAAATAGCAGCAGGGAAACGCCAATCAATGTTGCTTCCCAAACCCGGCCCGGCCGGATGTTACGCAAATATAATCCAACCAGGATCGCGATAGGGATAGTCGCGGCGACAGTCGAGGTGGCCCACGGGCTGTGTTTCATTGCATTCACAACAACCAGGCCCAATACCGCGATCAGAATGATCATCCGCACCGCCGATTGCACCGAGTTCGTCGCGGGCCATCTGGCCTAACGATCGCCCGTCGCGCCGGATGGAGAACAAGAGAATAATGAAGTCCTGCACGCAACCACCCAGGACGGCGCCGATCAGTATCCATAATGTGCCGGGAAGATAACCGAACTGCGCCGCCAGCGTCGGACCGATCAGGGGACCTGGCCCTGCGATCGCGGCAAAATGATGGCCGAACACGATCCACTTGTTGGTGGGCATGAAATCACGGCCGTTGTTTAACCGTTCGGCCGGTGTTGCCCGGGTTGCATCCAGTACAAGGACTTTGGTGGCGACAAAGGCGCTGTAGAAACGGTAGCCGATAGCGTATACGCATATCGCAGCGACGATTATCCAGACGCTGTTAATTGACTCGCCGCGATTGAGTGCGATGCCACCAACGGCACCAGCACCGACGAATGCAATCGCGAGCCAGAATAGAGTGTTGAAGATACCGGAATTTCGCATGGCAGTTATCCTTAAATTCTACGCTGGGCCATTCTTATTTTCAGTAAAGATAATTTCCAGGACAGGAATATTTTTTTACAATATTGGTGTATTAATTATATAGAATTTGAACGGGGCTACATAGGGTACAGGGAAAATAAAGCGGATTTATTTTTCCTGTTCTCTATAATTGGATTGCAATGATTGATGTTGTTATAAAAAATGGCTAAAAAACAGAAACTATCTGAGATCACGTCGTTTGATTTGCGCCCCGGCAGGATCATGGGAAAGTGAAGTCTATCTTGTCAGAGAATGTGCAACAGGGATTGAACGTACGGCGAAGTTTTTCTTTCCACAACGCAATATCCATGACCGGGCGTTGAAATTCTATGCCCGTAAACTGCACAAGCTGCGTAAATGTCCGATTATTATTCAGTATTCTGCCCAGGACACCATCATTTAC
>JAENIZ010000090.1 GCA_016844485.1 Gammaproteobacteria bacterium
GGTGAATTACGGCGCGACGGAATCACGCAAGATTATGGGTCGATCCAGCGACCAATTCGAGAAGCTATTGGGATTTGTGGAGGAACCGGAGTTGATTCACCGGGACAATCTGATTCTGGTATAACCTCAAAGTTCAAGGTTCAAGGTTCAAGGTTCAAGGTTCAAGGTTCAAGGTTTAAGGTTCAAGGTTTAAGGTTTAAGGTTTAAGGTTTTGGGTTCAACGTTGAACAAAAAACCCGGAACGTTGAACTTGGTTCAAAGCGCACGCAGTTGTGCGTTCAATTGCCGCTTATGACGCGCGGCTTTGTTCTTGTGGATCAGCCGCTTGTTTGCCATACGATCAATGATGGGCACTGCCTCTTTAAATGCATTTGTCGCAGCCTCTTTATCCTTGGCGGCAACGGCGGTAGCGACCTTTTTTAAATAGGTGCGCAGCATCGAGCGATAGCTGGCGTTATGTTGCCGTTTTTTTGGGGCCTGGCGCGCGCGTTTTTTCGCTGAGGCAATATTGGCCAATGTCTTGCTCCTTCCGTCGTTAAAGGCGCGTAACTATGCTGATCTTGGCAGGATTTGTCAATCCTTATTAGTGAATATGATATCCTCTGTATCTATCTTAAAACATTAAAACAAACAATCAGATAGATGAACACTCTACAACTATTGCATTAACAGGAAACAGCCTTGAGCAAGCGACTTCTCAAATCAACATTTACAGTCAGTGTAATGACAATGATTTCGCGTATTTTTGGCCTGGTGCGCGATATCGTCATTGCACTCTTGTTTGGCGCAGGTGCCGGCGCGGATGCGTTTTTTGTCGCCTTCAAGATCCCCAATTATTTACGCCGGTTGTTTGCTGAAGGTGGATTCTCGCAGGCCTTTGTTCCGGTTCTGAGTGAATTCAAGAGTCAACAAACCCGGGAAGATGTACAGCAATTGATTGATTACGTCACTGGAACGCTGGGAATAGTGTTGTTTATTATCTCGATAGTTGGTGTTGTCGCGGCACCCGTTCTGATCATGATATTTGCTCCCGGATTTATTGAAGAAGAAGAAAAATATAACCTTGCAGTCAGTATGCTCAGGATTACTTTCCCGTATTTAATGTTTATATCACTCACGGCACTGGCAGGTGGAATCCTGAATACTTACGGGCGTTTTGCCATACCGGCGTTTACGCCGGTATTGCTGAATATCTCATTAATTATCTGTGCTATATGGCTGGCGCCTGTATTGGAGCAACCCGTGATGGCGCTCGCCTGGGGAGTGTTTATTGCGGGAGTCGTGCAACTCCTGTTTCAGTTGCCGTTTTTATTGCGGTTACGATTATTACCGAGACCGATGGTAAATCGGAATCATGAAGGCGTTAAGCGCATCATGTATTTAATGATCCCGACGTTGTTTGCCGTATCAGTATCCCAAATTAATCTGATGGTGGATTTAATGATCGCATCGTTCCTGCAGACGGGCAGTATCTCATGGCTTTATTATTCTGATCGCCTGATGGAATTTCCACTGGGCGTCTTTGGAATTGCATTAGCAACGGTCATACTGCCTGATCTCTCTCGCCAGTATGCGGAAGGTTCATTAGATAAATTCAGTAGTATGCTGGATTGGGCATTACGCTGGACGATACTTGTCAGTGTTCCTGCGGGGCTTGGTTTAATTCTCCTGGCGGGGCCGATGTTATCAACCATATTCCAGTATGGTGAATTTACTTCAAGGGATGTTGAAATGGCCAGCAAGAGTGTGGTGTGTTACGCCATTGGTTTGTCCGGCTTCATATTAATCAAAGTATTGGCCAGCGGATATTTCTCCAGACAAGACACCAGAACGCCGGTAAAGATCGGTGTGGTCGCCATGTTTTCCAATATTATTTTATGCCTTTTACTGGTCATACCTCTCGCACACGCAGGACTGGCACTTGCGACCTCTCTGGCATCCTTTATCAATGCAGGATTGCTGTATTTATTCCTGCGCAGAAAAAAAGTTTACCAGGTGCAAAAAGGATGGGGAATTTTTCTGTTCCGGATACTGTTGGCCTGTATAACAATGAGTATGCTGTTGTTCTTTCTTGTCCCGGATGTTGAAGAATGGTTGCAGTGGAATGCCTATTCACGTGCCCTTGAATTGTGTCTATGGATTGCCCTTGGTGGAGTCACTTATTGCAGTGTCTTGTGGATAAGTGGCTTGCGTGCTCATCACATGACATTAGAGAATCAATCAATATAAAATTATATTCTTTGTGACTATGGAATTTATACGCAGTCTGCATAATCTTCGCACGCAACACAGAGGATGTGTTGCCACGATAGGGAATTTTGACGGGTTTCATCTTGGTCATCAGGAGATTATTAAACAGTTGATGCTTGCTGCCAGATCACACAACCTTCCGGCAATTGTAATGGTCTTTGAGCCGCAACCACAGGAGTTTTTCATGCCTGATAAAGCGCCTGCCAGATTGATGCGACTACGTGAGAAGATTGAACACATGAGCCGGCATAATATCGATCGAATGGTATGTTTACGGTTTGACCAAACTTTGGCCGGCTTGTCGCCGCTGGATTTTGTGCAAGAAATACTGGTAAAAAGTCTGGGTGTGCAATATCTGGCTGTTGGTGATGATTTCCGTTTTGGCAAGGATCGCCGTGGTGATTTTTCAATCTTGCGGTTATTTGGGGAACAGCTCGGTTTTGAAGTTGAACTTGCAGTCACCTGCAAGATCAATGGCCGTCGTGTCAGCAGCACCTGGATACGTGAGATATTGGCCGCAGGCAACCTGGTACTGGCCCGGCAACTATTGGGCCGTCATTACTCAATCAGTGGCCGGGTAGTACACGGAGATAAGCGTGGCCGTGCATTGGGTTACCCGACAATAAATATTGATATACACCGGTTACGCTGTCCGGTTAATGGGATCTTTGCAACAAAGGTTTATGGGTTAGGTGAAGGTCCAATTGATGCTGTGACGAGTATTGGCACGAAACCGATGTTTGATGGCAAGCAAATGATACTGGAGACACACTTGCTGGATTTCAACAGCGATGTCTATGGCCGTTATGTCCGTGTGGATTTATTGAAGCAACTCAGGAAAGAACAAACATTCACAACCATCGATGAATTAAAGGATCAGATTGAGATTGATATACAGCAGTCCAGGGAATTTTTTGAGGAAAATAATAAAAACATGGAAATGAATTGACTGAACAATATGACTGATTACAAAGACACGCTCAATTTACCCAAAACGGACTTCCCCATGCGGGGCAATCTCGCACAGCGTGAACCGGAAATGCTTAAGCATTGGCAGGAGATGGATCTGTATACCAGGGTTCGCGCGCGCAAGAGTGGATGCAGGCAATTTATTCTGCATGATGGGCCACCTTACGCCAACGGTGATATCCATATTGGTCATGCCGTTAACAAGATACTTAAAGATATCATCGTCAAATCCAAAGGATTGAGCGGATACGATGCACCTTATGTCCCGGGATGGGATTGTCATGGCCTCCCCATTGAATTGATGGTGGAAAAAAAGATCGGCAAGGCCGGGAAGAAAGTCGATGCAAAAACATTCCGCAATGCCTGCCGTGAGTATGCAAGCAAACAGGTCGATAAACAGCGGACAGATTTCCAATGCTTGGGCGTGCTGGGGGACTGGCAACGTCCTTATCTGACTATGGACTATAAAACCGAGGCCGATATTATCCGCGCACTCGGCAAGATGATCGATGCCGGACATCTGATTAAAGGTAATAAACCGGTGCACTGGTGTATCGACTGCGGTTCAGCGCTCGCCGAAGCTGAAGTGGAGTATGAGGATAAAAATTCTCCATCAATATATGTTCGTTATCCTGTAGTTAAGAGTGATGTCGAGAATGGAAATTTTATAGGTAGATTCAATAAACAATCATCAGGTGTTAATAGGCCAATTTCAGTAGTTATCTGGACAACGACTCCATGGACACTGCCCGCTAGTCAGGCGGTCACTATTCATCCTCAATCGAGTTATGTTTTGGTCGAATCTGATCTTGGTCAAGGTAAGGAGCTTCTGCTTATAGCTGAGGATCTTGTGGATAAGATTCGCCAGCTATTGAAAACAGAAATGAAGATCGTTTTCAAAACCAGGGGTGATGTTCTCGAGCATGCAAAACTTCAGCATCCATTTTATAAACGTGAAGTGCCAGTAATTCTTGGCAAACATGTCACTATGGAAACTGGCACCGGAGCCGTGCACACGGCGCCTGGTCATGGCATTGATGACTATGTTGTCGGTAGTAGATATGGATTGCCCGTTGATAACCCGGTAGGGGGAAATGGTTGTTTTCTGCCCGGAACGGAATTATTCGCGGGTGAAAATGTATTTGCTGCCAATGAACATATCATCGAGGTATTGAAGGAGAAACAGAACCTGATGCATGTCGAATCCGTCCGGCATAGTTACCCGAATTGCTGGCGGCACAAGACACCGATCATCTTCCGCGCCACACCGCAATGGTTTATCAGCATGGATAACAAGCATCTGCGCAACAATGCATTACAGGCGATAGACAACGTGAAGTGGATTCCGGACTGGGGTCAGCAACGGATTAAAGGGATGCTGGCAGAACGTCCTGATTGGTGTATCTCCAGACAACGCACCTGGGGAGTCCCGATCACCGTATTTGTAGATAAAAAGACAGGAGAGTTGCACCCGGAAACCACGCGTTTGATCGAAGAGATCGCAAAGCGTGTAGAACAGGGCGGGATCGACGCCTGGTTTGATCTGGATGCCAAAGAATTAATTGGAACTGAGGCTTCTGCATACGAAAAGGTTATGGACACATTGGATGTCTGGTTTGATTCCGGGGTGACTCATGCCTGCGTGCTTGCCGTTGATGAACGATTGAAATTTCCTGCTGATCTCTACCTTGAAGGGTCTGATCAACATCGTGGCTGGTTTCAGTCTTCATTACTAACCTCTGTTGGCATGAATAATACTGCGCCTTATAGAAGTGTATTAACGCATGGGTTTACCGTGGACGCGCAGGGAATGAAGATGTCCAAATCACGCGGTAATGTTGTTGTGCCACAGCAGGTGATGAAGACATTGGGCGCGGATATCTTAAGATTATGGGTTGCCGCGACTGATTACCGCAATGAAATGAGTGTCTCGGATGAAATACTCAAGCGCATGGCGGATGCCTATCGCCGTCTGCGCAATACGGCACGATATTTTCTCGCCAATCTTGATGGATTTGATCCAAAAACTGACTGTGTGCCACTGGATGAAATGCTGGAACTGGATCAATGGGCGGTTGATACAGTGGCAAAATTACAGAATGAAATTATCGTTGCATCAATTTTGCATTGTTGAAATGAGCAGTTTTTATCTTGATATCATCAAGGACCGGCAATACACCACACAGGCGAAAAGTTTGCCGCGCCGCTCCGCACAGACGGCGATGTATCATATTCTCGAGGCATTGGTGCGCTGGTTCGCGCCTGTGCTGAGTTTTACTGCGGATGAAATATGGAAACATATGCCCGGCTAGCGCGGAGAATCTGTTTTTCTGGAAGAATGGTATGATGGATTTAACAATATTACC
>JAENIZ010000091.1:0-5326 GCA_016844485.1 Gammaproteobacteria bacterium
TCTCCCCCGCCATCGCCCCCTTCAGGCCCGAGATCGATGATCCAGTCCGCTGTCTTGATCACATCCAGATTATGTTCGATGACCACAACGGTATTGCCGTGATCACGGAGTTTATGCAGGACATGCAGCAATTGTTCGATATCATGGAAATGCAAACCGGTGGTCGGTTCATCCAGAATATACAAGGTCTTGCCCGTATCACGCTTGGACAATTCCCGGGAAAGTTTGACGCGTTGTGCCTCACCGCCTGAAAGGGTCGTCGCATTCTGCCCGAGCCTGATGTAGGACAACCCCACATCTATTAATGTCTGCAGTTTGCGCGTGATAACAGGGATGGCATCAAAGAATACGCGCGCCTCCTCGACTGTCATCTCGAGGGCTTCATGAATATTCCTGCCCTTATAACGAATATCCAGAGTCTCACGATTGTAACGTTTCCCCTTGCACACATCGCAAGCGACATAAATATCAGGCAGGAAATGCATCTCCACCTTAATCACGCCATCACCCTGGCAGGCCTCACAGCGCCCGCCCTTCACATTAAAACTGAAACGTCCCGGTGAATATCCACGCGAACGTGCTTCCTGAGTTGCGGCATAGAGTTCACGTATGGGTGTAAACAGGCCGGTATAAGTGGCCGGATTGGATCGTGGCGTGCGGCCAATCGGACTTTGATCGATATCGACAACCTTATCGAAATGTTCAAGTCCGTAAATGGATTTAAATGGCGCCGGGTTCAGATTGGATCCGATGATCTCCTTTGCCGCCTGCTTATATAAGGTTTCATTTATAAGTGTGGATTTTCCCGAACCTGATACGCCGGTGACGCAGGTCATCAACCCGATGGGTAATTCAACATTGATACTTTTCAGATTATTCCCGGATGCACCTTTAAGCTTTAACAGAAGTTGCCGATCAACCGGTGTTCTCTGTGCGGGGATCTGTATTTGCTTGCGTCCGGACAAGTACTGGCCCGTGAGCGAACCGGAACAATTAACCACATCTTCAGGTAGTCCCTGTACCACGACCCTGCCGCCACGCACTCCGGCGCCGGGGCCCATGTCAATGACGTGATCGGCTGCAAGTATGGCCTCTTCATCATGTTCAACCACGATTACCGTATTACCCAGATCACGTAAATGACCCAATGTTGCCAGCAAACGCCGGTTATCACGCTGATGCAGGCCGATAGAAGGTTCATCAAGAATATACATCACACCGACGAGTCCCGCCCCTATCTGGCTGGCCAGCCGGATACGCTGCGCCTCTCCTCCGGACAGGGTTTCGGCGCTGCGATCCAGCGTCAGATAATCGAGGCCTACATTTTCCAGAAATTGCAGACGTTCGCCGACCTCCTTTAGAATCTTGCCGGCAATCTCACCACGTTGACCCTGAAGTTTGAGTTTGACAAAAAACTGTCGCGCCTTGCCTATGGGCAGAGCCGTAATGTCAGGCATTGCATAATCATTGATAAAGACATGCCTTGCTCCAATATTCAGGCGTGTTCCCTGACAACCAGGGCATGGCTTGTTGCTTTGATACCTTGCCAGCTCTTCACGCACCATGATGGAGTCCGTTTCATGATAGCGCCGCCGCATATTGGGCAAGACACCTTCAAAAGTATGTACGCGTTTGATCGTGCCACTCCTTTCATTCAGGTATTCAAATTCGATTTCCGCATCGCCGCTGCCATACAGGATCACTTGCTGAATATCCTGTGGCAGATCTTTATAGGGAGTATCAATATCAAACCGGTAATGCGCTGCAAGGGATTTAATCAATTGATAGTAATAAGCATTGCGCCGATCCCATCCGCGGATTGCACCACCCGGAAGACTCAGTTCCGAATGATGTATCACCCGATCCGGATCAAAGAACTGAATAATTCCCAGACCATCACAATCCGGGCATGCGCCTGCCGGATTATTGAACGAGAACAGGCGTGGCTCGAGTTCACTCAGACTATATCCACATTGACTGCAGGCAAAGCGGGCGGAAAAGGTTATTTCTTCCCGGTCCGGGTTATCAAGAGAAATTATTTTCGCAATACCATCTGATAACCGGATGGCTGTCTCAAAAGATTCGGCCAGACGCAAATCCAGACCCTGTCCCGAGCCCGCCGAGGGATCTCGACGCACCTTGAACCGATCCACAACGGCCTCAATGTCATGCTTCTTATAAAGATCCATGGCAGGCGCCTGGTCCAGTTCCACAATCTGTCCGTCGATACGCGCGCGGATAAAGCCGTCACTGCGTAATCGTTCAATCAATTGCAGATGTTCCCCCTTGCGGCCTTGTACAATGGGCGCAAGCAGTATCAGGCGCTCGCCTTCAGGCTGCGCGAGCACCTGGTCCACCATCTGGCTGATGGTCTGTGCTGCAAGTTTACTGCCGTGTTCCGGACAACAGGGTTCACCTACCCTTGCATAAAGCAGGCGCAGATAATCATATACTTCAGTAATCGTACCGACCGTGGAACGGGGATTATGCGACGTCGATTTTTGTTCAATGGATATTGCGGGCGACAGACCTTCGATATGATCAACGTCCGGCTTTTCCATGATGGATAGAAATTGCCGCGCATAGGTCGAGAGTGATTCAACATAGCGCCGCTGGCCCTCTGCATAGATCGTATCGAATGCAAGCGACGATTTACCTGAACCGGACAGGCCGGTAATGACGATCAAACGATCACGCGGAATATCCAGATCAATATTTTTCAGATTGTGAGTACGGGCGCCCCGGATGCGGATAGTATCCATGAATTAATCTGTTTCACCGAAAAATTGTTAAATAAGCTCTGAAAATGTCGTCCTTGCCTTTTTCAGAGACGAAAAACAAAAATGCGATTTTTGTTTTTCTACATTTAGCAATCCCACTAAGGAGGGACTGCTAAATGGCGATATATCCTTATATCGCAGAAATTTCTAACTTAATCAGAAATTTCAAACCTGCTAATATAAATGTTTTTTATGGCCAGACGCAAAGGGAATACTGAATGAACTCCGGGGAAAAGATGACCGCGGCTGAATTACGCAGCAGTCTGGCGCTGGCCTTTATTTATTTTCTGCGCATGCTGGGCCTGTTCCTTATTCTGCCGGTATTTGTGTTCTACGCTGAGGGGTTGCGCGGCACAACACCCACCTTAATCGGTATCGCGCTTGGCAGCTATGGGTTGACCCAGGCCATTTTTCAGATCCCCTTTGGCATGTTATCGGATCGCATCGGCAGGAAACCGATTATTGTGACCGGATTATTAATCTTCGCCGCAGGCAGTGTTATCGCCGGCCTGGCGGATTCTATTTTAATTGTCATTTTGGGCCGGGCCTTACAGGGTACCGGGGCCATTGCCGCTGCGGTGATGGCTTTGGCGGCCGATCTGACCAGTGATACCCAACGCAGCAAGGCCATGGCCATGATCGGTATCAGTATCGGCTTTGCCTTTACCCTGGCTTTCATCCTGGGCCCTGTCCTGGACCCGATCATAGGTGTCCCCGGCCTGTTTTTTCTTGCTGCAGGGCTCGCACTGCTTGCAATCCTTGTCCTGTTTTGCCTTGTCCCGGCACCAAGGGAAAGCATACCGCACTCCGAATCTGCACCTGCGCAATTTGCACAGGTACTGCACGATGGGCAACTGTTATATCTCGATCTGGGTATTTTCATCCTGCACATACTGCTGATGTCCAGCTTTGTGGTTATCCCACTGGCCTTGCGGGATACGGCCAGACTGGCCCCGGCACATCATTGGCAGGTGTATTTACCGGTATTGCTGATTTCCGCAGTAATTATGTTTCCTTTTCTTCTACTTGGAGAAAAACTCAACAAGGTAAAGCTGTTCTTTTGCGGGGCAGTACTTACCATGATGTTGTCCCAGTTCGGATTCTATTTCTGGCACACATCCATTCAACAAATTGCCTTGCTGTTGGTGGCTTTCTTCGTGGCTTTTAATTATCTCGAAGCCGTGTTGCCATCGCTGATAACAAAAATGGCAGTACCTTCCCTGAAAGGCACAGCGTTGGGCGTTTTTTCAACCAGCCAGTTTATCGGCGCATTCGCCGGAGGTCTTGCGGGTGGTTATATATACGGACATTATGGTTTAAGTACCGTATTTTTATTTGATGGCATAATTGCATTAATCTGGTTAATCTTTACTGTTACGATGCCGGAATCTGTAGAACTAAGGAGGAATACGCATGGCAAGAGGCGTTAACAAGGTTATTCTCATCGGCAATCTGGGCAATGATCCGGATATCCGCTACACAGCAGACGGCAAGGCTGTTGCCAATATCAGCATCGCCACTTCCGATCAATGGAAGGATAAAAACACGGGAGAGCAACAGGAAAAGACCGAATGGCATCGCGTCGTTTTCTTTGGACGGCTGGCGGAGATTGTCGGGGAATATCTCAAGAAAGGTTCGCAGATTTATGTTGAAGGCCGCCTGCAGACAAGAAAATGGCAAGACAAGGAAGGAAAAGACCGCTACAGCACCGAAATCGTAGCCAACGATATGCAGATGCTCGGCAGCCCCGCCTCGCGGGGCGGCACAACCAGCTTTGACCAGTCCCCACCGCAATCAATGGATGAGCCCGCAGGGAAATCCACATCAAACAAAAACAAATCTGCGGAAGATGATTTTGATGACGATATTCCGTTTTAAAGATCACCCTGGATGAATAGTCAACTGTTCAATCCTGTCAAGATTAAAAAACGATGTACGAACTCCGGCACTTTGACAAAGACAAGTGCGGTAATGACGAGATGCAGCACGGCAACAACCAGAAATATTTGCGGGATTGAAACGTTAAATGAAAACAGGGTGATCGTCAGCAAGGCGGACATGACCATAAACAGCGCATTGAGAATATTATTTGCCGCAATGATCCGGGCACGATGTGAGACATGACTGAGCTTTTGGATCAGCGCATAAAGAGGGACGATATACAGCCCGCCAAATAAACCAATCAAACTGAGATCCACGAATATCCGCCAGGTGATTGCCTGATGAAAAAATGCAGACGCGGTCATGACGGAATTTCCTTCAGGAATTTTCAGTGGCGGCACGCCAATAATAAAAAGGTCCATCGCAAACAGGGCCAATCCGATAGTGCCCAAAGGGACCAACCCCATCTCGATTTTCCGGCCTGACAATTTTTCACACATCAGTGACCCGATGCCAATACCGATGGAAAATGCGGTGAGTAATACGGTTGCAACATGTTCGTTACCCGTCAGGATATCTCGCGTATAGGAAGGTATAAGCGAAAGAAAAGTAGCACCATAAAACCAGAACCAGGATATTGCGATGATGGACCAGAATACCGTCAG
>JAENIZ010000091.1:5343-8329 GCA_016844485.1 Gammaproteobacteria bacterium
AAGAATTCTGATAGTTTCATTAATGAGGTTCCAGTTGATGCGTAACGTCGACTCTGATGGTGTTGCCTGCGGGATAAAGCGGCTGGCCAGCCAGCCACAACAGGCGACTGATATAACGACTATTGAAGCATACCAGGGCCCCGCCGGTTTAATTGCAATCAACACACCTCCCAGGATGGTGCCGAGCAGTATCGCAAGAAAGGTCCCCATCTCGATCATGCCATTGCCTCCGGTCAGTTCTGACTCCTGCAAGTGCTGGGGTAATATGCTGTATTTAAGCGGGCCAAACAGGGTTGCCTGTGTACCCAGCAGAAATAACGCAATCATTAATACCGGGAGATTCATCAGAATAAAACCAAATGGCGCAAGCAGCATGATGCAGATTTCTGCAATCTTGATGCGCTGTATTAATATTGATTTTTCAAATTTGTCGGCAATAGGATAAATAATCCGGCTGCAACGATAACCATTATGCTACTATTTCTGCCCACCTGATCGGCGAGGGTAAACGCAATGAATATCACGAGGGCATTTTTATAGATATTATCGTTGAACGCACCCAGAAACTGGGTGGCGAACAAGGGGGCGAAGCGGCTTGTTTTAAGCAGACTGAACTGGTTCATGACATGCTTCGAAAGTTGTATTTATTAACAAGTAAATCGAGAATACGGATTTTCTTCCGGATTATTGAGAAAAAATGTCGATCATCACAAATATCCATTTATTAAGGAACCGGCGAACGAAGATCGTTGCGACATTAGGTCCTGCCTCAAAAGAACCGGAAACAATTAAACAGCTTATTCAGGCCGGGGTAAATGTATTTCGCCTGAATATGTCGCATGGCGATCATGCATTTCACAAGACGGCCTATAACCATATCCGCAGTATTGCAGATAAACTTGAAGCGCCTGTAGGCATACTTGCCGATCTCTGTGGTCCGAAGATCAGGACAGGTAAATTCCGCGACGGACAGATTAATCTCGAAAAGAAAGCAAAGGTCACAGTAACAACACGCGACATTATGGGTGAGCCCGGCCTCATCCCGTCACAATATTCAGCCCTGGCAGATGATGTTAAACCAAAGGATCGTATCCTGTTAAACGACGGTGCCCTGGAGCTCGTTGTAAATAAGGTGTCAGGAACGGAGATCGCATGTACTGTCATACATGGAGGCGTCCTCAAAAATCATAAAGGGATCAATCTTCCTGGTGTCAACGTATCAGCCCCTTCATTAACAAAAAAGGATCGTGAAGACGCAAAATTTGCCCTCGGACTCGGTGTTGATTTTCTTGCGCTTTCCTTTGTCAGGCGCGCAGCTGATGTTAACGAATTAAAAACACTCATTAGGAAATCAAACAAGAATGCGGCCATTATTGCAAAGATCGAGAAACCTGAAGCACTGGAAAATGCCGATGCGATCCTTGATGTTGCCGATGGAATTATGGTGGCGCGTGGTGATCTCGGGGTGGAGCTTAAGCCGGAACAAGTCCCGGTTGCGCAAAGTCAACTCATCGATCTGGCAAGATCAAAGTTCAAACCGGTGATCGTGGCCACCCAGATGCTGGAATCCATGATCGAAAATGCAAGACCTACGCGTGCAGAGGTATCCGACATATCCTATGCTGTAACCCGGTCTGCCGACGCTGTGATGCTCTCGGCAGAAACGGCATCCGGCGCATTTCCTGTTGACGCAGTAAAGATGATGGATCGAATTGCGCGCCAGACCGAGTCCTATCTCTGGAAAAGCAGTTCATACGACATCATGGCAAACACCGACGCACCAACTTCCATCTGGAATGCTGTTTCAACCGCGACCGCACAACTTGCCAGGGACCTGAAGGTACGTGCAATACTGGTCATATCCCAGAGCGGCATGTCCGCGGCGACCATGAGTTCTGCGCGTCCGGCAGCGCCTGTTGTTGCCATTACCGGACATGCACACAACTGCCGGCGGATGGCATTGCTCTGGAGCGTGATCCCGGTGCTGGCGAGTGATGCAGGTTCAGTCAATCCCAATGAGCTTGCGCGCCGGGTTGCGCGGGAACTGAAAATTGCCGCTAAAGGTCAGTTTGTATTACTGGTCAGGGGATTCCACAGCGATCCTGTAAAAAACAATCCGTCTGTTACAGTGCTTTCAGTGTAATAGCAAGTAATTAGTGAATAGTGATTAGTAATTAGTTATTTTTCATTGGCAGATCGATATTTGTAACAACTAGTCACTTGCCGCTCTTGGTCATCCTGACCCCGCGGCATTTGTGCATCCTGCACTTCATCACCAATTATCTACATGGACGTAGTGTATGCTGGAAATGACCGGATCAATTTCCAGTCACTTATCACTTATTCCAGGTGGTCTATCAGAGT
Source organism: Gammaproteobacteria bacterium (assembly GCA_016844485.1). GTDB lineage: Bacteria > Pseudomonadota > Gammaproteobacteria > Eutrophobiales > Eutrophobiaceae > JAENIZ01. The sequence continues at coordinate 7,708 of JAENIZ010000091.1, forward strand.
ATCAATTGCAACAGGTTTTGCAATTTTAACAGTCACCAGAAACCGTTCTTTCGAATCTGTTTCCCGTTCAAGCGTATAGTCAGTTCCAGAAAAAAGTCCGTTCAGAAATTTTTTCAGCACAGATTCCAGTGATTTATAGGTTTCATCTGAATTCGGCGCGATCAATCTGTCGTTGGCAAATACCTGCATTGTACTACCGGAAAATTTGATGCGGCCCTGTATCTCCTTTTCTTCATTCAGAAGCTGACATGCTTTTAATGCCTTTCGACAAACAACGGTAAGCCGTTCCGGCAATTCACCCCCCAATGCATGTTTATTGTAATAGACAAAACCACGACGATTGCCTGTTTCATCAATAGAGTAATTCCCTTCATGTGCTATAAGTAAAATTCCCGGACCCGCATGTACGTGGCTGTAATCGGCAACATCGATCAAAAGATCATCAAGGGCCTTATTCTGAATCCAGCGGTGAAATATCGGGATAAATTCGACTAACTTGACCGTGTTTCCTTCTTCGGCAAAAAATTTCATGCCGATCTTCTGCAAATCCATTTTGCAAACCCCCGCTACGCGTTTGTCGTCAGCGTTTGATTGACGGAAGGCATTGCTGCTCTCGCGCTTT
>JAENIZ010000092.1:0-5272 GCA_016844485.1 Gammaproteobacteria bacterium
GTTCGATGCCGTGATAAATGGCATTCTCAATCAGTGGTTGCAGGGTCAGTGCAGGCAGTCGCGCGTTTCCAGGCAGGCGATCAACGTCCCAGACTGTGTGCAGCCGGTCCCCCAGACGATGAGCCTCAATGCGCAGATAATGCCGGCAAAGTAATAATTCCTCATGCAATGTCGCTAATCGTTTGGCCTCCTTGAGGCTCACCCGTAACAGATCGGCGAGGTCTTCAATGGCCTCTTCGGCCAGCTTGGGCTGGGAGCGAGTCAGGCTGGCGATGGTATTCATGCAATTAAACAGAAAATGTGGCCGGATGCGGGATTGCAGGGCCTGAATACGGGATTCGGCCTCTGATTCGATATTTCGCCGCCATTGATGCTGGATGTAGAAATAGCGCAGGGCCATGGCGCTGACAATGGCGCTAATCCCCATGCAGCGCAGAAGAAACATCCCGTGTGACTGCAAGGTATACTCGCCTCTGCCGGGCCATATATAGAGCACCCACCACGCAACCTCAGTGATGATGAGGGACACGGCAAGAACCAGTAAATAACTCAGTGTGGCAACCCAATGATCAGGCAAGGTATTGAGATGGCGGCGGGTGATGCATAACATCGCCACGCAGGATAAGGCAATCCACTGAATGAACAAAGAATTCAGCGCAAGGTCTGATACACGGTCAGTAACGTAGGTCGGCAGTGCCAGCGTTATCACAATCGCCAGAAGTTCCGCGATCAGGACGACAATAAAGACCATCCGGACACCGCAAAAATCCGGTAGAAATGAACTCTGCTGGGGTTGATCTGGTTTCATAGTTCGTGGAAAAGGAATTTTATAGTGACCTTACGTTATAATGACGTCATTGCAAATAGCCGGGAGTCAATATTCAAAACTGATATGACGTCAAAATCCAAAATGACCAAGCCCCGGAGTGGCCGATTTTCTGTCCCGGCCGATGCCTTTGTCGAGCAGTTCACACAATCCGTCTCATATGATCAACGGTTGTATCATTATGACATCATGGGTTCGATTGCTCACGCCTGCATGCTGGCTAAAGTGGGTGTGTTAACTGAAGAGGAATGCAGTCAGATTGTTCGTGGACTTGAGACCATTGAGGCAGAGATCAAACAAAATAAATTCAACTGGGATACTGCACTGGAAGATGTGCATATGAACATCGAAGCAGCGCTGATCGAGCGGATTGGTGATGCAGGTAAAAAGCTGCATACCGGCCGATCACGCAATGATCAGGTTGCTACGGATCTACGGCTCTATCTGCGTGCGGAAGTAGAGGCCATTTGTCAGTCATTGGAAAATGTCATGTTAACCCTGCTTGATCTTGCCGGGCGGGAGGCCGGTACGATCATGCCCGGCTTTACACATCTGCAAACGGCGCAGCCAATCACCTTCGGTCACCATATGCTGGCATGGTTTGAAATGTTGTATCGAGACAGGACACGGCTGGCCGATTGCCAGCAGCGGATTAATGTGTTGCCGCTGGGTGCGGGTGCACTCGCCGGGACCAGTTATCCGATTGATCGTGCCCATACGGCGAAATTACTGGGATTTGCGGACATCACTGAAAATTCACTGGATGCCGTGAGCGATCGGGATTTTGCGATTGAATTCTGCGGTTGTGCCGCATTGATCATGATGCACCTTTCACGCTTTTCGGAGGAGCTGATCCTGTGGTTGTCACAAGCGTTTGATTTTATCAGTCTGGATGACGCCTGGTGTACGGGATCATCCATCATGCCGCAAAAAAAGAATCCGGATATTCCGGAACTCGTGCGGGGCAAAACCGCACGTGTCTACGGCCACCTGGTGTCCTTGCTGGCATTGATGAAGGCGCAACCACTCGCCTATAACCGGGATAATCAGGAAGACAAAGAGGCGTTGTTCGATACGATCGATACTGTAAAGGCGTGTTTGCAGGCCTATGCCGGCATGATCCCCGCGATCTCGGTCCGGGCGGATAACATGCGCGAGGCCGCACAACAAGGTTATTCAACCGCTACTGATCTCGCGGATTATCTGGTGCGTAAAGGTGTTGCCTTCCGGGATGCGCATGCCGCCGTGGGCCAGGCCGTGCAGTATGCCCTGAACGCGCAGAAAGCCCTGTCGGAGTTGACCCTCAAAGAGTTGCAGAAATTCAGCGCAACTATTGCAAACGATGTATTTGCCTGTCTAACCCTGGAGGGCTCTGTCGCGGCGCGTAAACATTTTGGCGGTACAGCACCGGCGCAAGTCAAGGCAGCGATCCAGCGCGGCCGGAAACGCCTCGAACAGATCATGGTAAAAAAAGAATGAGGAAATATGAGGAATGGGTAAGTTAATCAAATTATTACTTGGTCTCACCCTGTTATTGGTATTGATCGTTGTTGTTTCTGCGGTGGGGGTCCTTGTGTTTTTCGATCCTAATGAGCACAAGGATTTTATTATTGCCAAGGTCGAAGAAGAGACGGGTAGGAAACTTGCCTTAACAGGGGATATATCACTTACCTATTACCCCTGGCTTGGTTTGGAGGCCGGGGGTATTACCCTCGGAAATTCCAAAGGGTTTGGGGATGCGCCGTTCCTGCATGCGGATCGGGTCGCACTGCGTATCAAGACCATGCCGCTCCTTAATCAACGCTATGAACTGGATACGTTAAAACTCCAGGGCCTACAGTTGAATCTGGCGAAGAACAAGGAGGGTATAACCAACTGGGCGGATCTTGGCGCAAACAAAGCTGAGTCCGCACAGCAAAAACCGCTGCCTCTTTCGGCTGTGGTCCTGGGCGGTGTGGATATCCGGGACGGTCGGATCACCTGGCAGGACGGGGTCAAGGATCAAACCATCAATATCAGCGGACTCACAGTCAGCACCGGTGAATTGACCTATGGCGCACCCATCAATCTGGCGGTGGTATTCAAGGCCGAGTCCAACAAACCCGCACTGAACTCCGATGTGAAACTGAATGGAGTGTTGAATTACAACCTGGATACGGAGATTTATGCCTTCAAGCCGATCGATCTCGCGGCAAAGCTGACCGGCAAGGACGTGCCTGGCGGGGCTGCGGATTTACTGTTCAAGGCCGCCGTTGAATCCAATCTCAAAGAGGACACGGCGAACATCAGTGACCTGAGCCTGGATGTGCTGGGTACCAGCATCAAAGGTGCATTGACCGCCGCTAAGGTCAGTTCCGGCACACCTGAAGTGAAGGCACAACTCACTATCAAGGGCGAAGATCTGACTAAACTGCTCCAGCTTATCGATCCCAAAGTTGCCGGAGAACTCGCCCGCCTGGATGACCGCTCAGTGGATGTTAAGCTGAGTCTGTCCGCTGATCTTGGACAGGACAATCTGCGGGTGTCAGATTTGGATGTCAAGATGCTGGGCGCGGTGATCCATGGACAAGTGGAGGCGAATCATTTCCTGAGCCAGACCCCCTCAGCCAAGGGTAACTTGAAGGCAACAGGACCTGACCTGCCGGCTTTGCTGCAAGTCATCGGTCAATTTGAGACAGGGGAAAAACCCAAGCTGGAGGACTACGGCAAGCGCCTGGCCAAAGTCGCGGACAAGTCCTTTGATATTACAGCGGAGTTTGATACCGACTTGAGTTCGGGCAATATTCAGATTCCCACGTTGTCGGCAAAAACGCTGGGCATCACACTGCAAGGGAAATTGGCTGCACAGGAAATCAATTCCAGTAGTGGCAAGGTAGATGGGAAATTTACATTACATGGCGAAAAACTTGCGGAAGTGCTGACGGCCCTGGATCAGAAGGCGCTGGGTGAAGTCCTGCAGGTGCTTGACATCAATACCGAGGTCAGCGGTGCGGGCAAAGACATCGTCCTGAGTCCGCTGATAGTCAAGGCCACTTTCGCAGGCAAGCAGATCCCGAATTCGCCGGCGGATGTTGCACTCAATGCCGATACCCGGATCAATCTTGAAAAACAAACGTTGGTGATGAACAACTTGACACTGCAGGGACTGGGGCTGAATGTTGCAGGTAATATCAATGCCAGCAAGATACTGGGCGAAACCCCGGCGCTTAACGGCAAGATCGACGCCAAAGGTAATGATCTCGCCCTGTTATTCAAAGTAGCCGGGATTGAACCCCTTGCGGGACAACTGGCGGCATTGGATAACCGGTCATTTGATATCAAGGCCGGTGTGGATGCCGATCTAGGGGCAGGGAACGTCAAACTCTCCAATCTCGATGCAAAATTGCTGGGTGCGACCATCAACGGCGATATTGACGCCAGTAATATTCAAAGCAAGACACCGGCCGCCAGAGGCAAATTAAAGGCTACCGGTCCGGACTTGCCGGCCCTGTTGCAGGTGCTGGGCCAGTTTGAGACGGGCAAGGAACCGAAGCTCAGGGAATATGGCCAGCGGTTGGCAAAGGTTACGGATAAGTCGTTTGATGTCTCCGCGGAATTTGATGCGGATCTTAAAGCAGGAAATATCCGGGTTCCGACCCTGGCGGTGAAGACGTTGGGGATTACAATCAACGGGCAACTGGATGCGCAAAACATGAACTCGAACAGCGGCAAGGTGAATGGCAAGTTGTCATTGCAAGGTGATAAACTCGCCGGGGTGCTGGCAGCATTTGGCCAGGCCGGTCTGGGCGAAGTCATGCAATCCGTTGCCGTCGATGCCGGAGTCAGCGGGACGGGCGGTGATATTACATTGAGTCCATTGCAGGTCAAGGCCACCTTTGCCGGCAAACAGATTCCGAATTCACCGGTGGATGTCACGCTGAACGGAAATACCCGTGCAAATCTCGAGCAACAGACGTTAACTGTCAGTAATCTGACTATCAAAGGATTGGGCCTGAATGTATTGAGCAATATCAATGCGACTCAAATCCTGGGACAACCCGGCTTCAGCGGTGATCTTGCCGTTGCCGAATTCAATCTGCGCAAACTTGCACAGCAATTAAATCAAACCTTGCCTGAAACAGCAGATAAAAACGCACTGAATAAAGTTGCATTAAAAACCGGTTTCTCAGGTAATACAGACAGCTTGAGTTTAAAGGATCTGGCGATTCATCTGGACGAGACAAAGCTCAATGGCAATTTGTCTGTGGCACATTTCACCCAGCCCGATATTCAGTTTGGAATCGGGATCGACTCTATCAATGCGGATCGATATCTTCCACCCGCGAAAGGTAAACCAGACAAACCAGTCACCCCGGAAACAGCAGCCGGAGGGGCTGCCACTGAATTACCACTTGAAACTTTAAGATCACTCAAGATCAATGGTGATCTGCAAATTGGTCAGCTAGT
>JAENIZ010000092.1:5281-8174 GCA_016844485.1 Gammaproteobacteria bacterium
GCATGAATAATGTCAAGTTGAGCATTCGTGCCAAGGAGGGGGATATTCGTCTGGATCCGGTGGTCGCTGATCTATATGGGGGTAAATATCAGGGTGTTGTTACTCTGGATGCCAAGGGTAAAGTACCTCAATTACAGCTCAGCAGCCAATTGAACGGTGTGCAACTGGAACCGCTGCTAAAGGATTATTCACAGAAACCGGAAAGCCCTCTTGCCGGGATTGCCAATATATCCGCTGCAAATCTGAGTGCGAAGGGAAGCGATGCCGGCCAGCTCAAGCAATCACTTACCGGACAGGAAAAATTTCAGGTTGAGAAAGGTGTTTTGAAAGGTATTGATGTACGCAAAACGCTTGAAGCAGCCGAGGTCTTGCTTGAGAGCAAGCAGCTTGGCACAGTTAAACAGGGAGGTGAAACGGCGTTTGATCAACTTTCCGGCACGCTTGACATAAACAATGGTGTAGTCATGAATAAGGATCTTCTCATGAAGGCGCCGGGATTTCAGGTGACAGGTGACGGCATGCTCGCCAATTTGCATGACAATACCATCAAATATAATCTGCAGGTCGGCGTGGAAGAAAGCAGAACATCCCGTGGTGAGAAACAATATAATCTTGGCGGTTATAAAATTCCCATAAAATGCCGTGGTAAATTGAACGCTATTGAATCGGCCTGTCAGCCGGATTTAGAAGGGCTTGCTGCAGTGGCGCTCAAGAAAGGCATACAGGAAAAAATAGAAGAACAACTCGGAGAGAAATTGGGTATCAAACTACCAGGCACGAAATCAACGAAGAAAATCACTCCGCAACAGCTGAGTACACCGAAGCCACAGAGTACGCAGGAAAAGGTGGTGGTACCGGCGGCACCAGAAAAACAGTCACAAGAAGTAATACCGCAAGAAGCGACACCACAGCAGAAAACCCCGGCACAGGAAACAGCGCCAGCGCTGGAAATTCAACCGGCGGAAAGTGAACCCAAAGACCAGATACCGCAAGAAGCAATACCACTGCAAGAGCCCCAACAACAGGAAGCACCACTGACTGAGTCTCAACAACAAACCACGCAGGAACAGAAAGCAGCACCAACGCAGCAACAGACTACAACAGAACCACAATCTGCAACCCAAGAACAGACAACAACACAGCAACAATCCGCAACGACAGAAAACCAGGAAGAGAAAAAGGAAAAGACACCAGAAGAACAGTTAAAGGAAGGTGTTGAAGACTTGTTGAAAGGTGTATTTGATTGATGACGTGATGCCATATTTATTGGCATTAAAAATAAGATATTAAAAAAGTCATGGAAACTGACAGCCTGGATATGTTTACCCGCGATGGATAAATCAATAAATTTTGCACAACAGGTAATACAATGGTTTCAGCAACACGGGCGTCAAGACCTGTTGTGGCAACATGATCCAACACCCTACCGGGTGTGGGTCTCTGAGATCATGTTGCAACAAACCCAGGTGAACACGGTCCTTCCCTATTTCTCCCGATTTGTAAAACGCTTTCCTGATGTTGGCACACTCGCAGCAGCGGATATTGATGTGGTATTGCATTACTGGACCGGGCTCGGCTATTACGCGCGTGGAAGGAATTTACATCGTGCTGCAAAGATGATTGTACAGAACTATGACGGCAGGTTCCCGACCAATTTTGACACGTTACTTTCCTTACCGGGAATTGGCCGTTCAACGGCGGGTGCGATTCTTGCTCTGGCCTGCAATCAACGGCATCCGATACTGGATGGCAATGTCAAACGTGTATTGACGCGGTTTCATGCTGTGCGTGGTTGGACCGGAGAAACCAAGGTTGAACAACATTTATGGACTCTGGCAGAAAGGTATACCCCACATAAAAATGTTGCGCAATATACCCAGGCCATCATGGATTTAGGTGCAATGATCTGCACCCGCAGGAATCCGCGCTGCGATGAATGTCCTGTCAGTCTGGAGTGTGCAGCCAGAAAACAGGCAAGCCAGCATAATTTCCCCTCTCCAAAACCAAGAAAGACATTGCCGGTTCGCACTACGGTATTTGCCATCCTGGAAAATGAACAGGGTGCAATCCTGCTTGAACAACGTGCCCCCAGCGGGGTATGGGGTGGCTTGTGGGGATTCCCGGAATGTACTCCGCAGGACGATATCCGTGTCTGGATAAATAACCGGTTAGGTTTTTCAGTCGATGCGATTCAATATAAATCATTAATACGACATACTTTCAGTCATTTTCATCTGGATATCATACCCGTTCATGTTTGCGTGAACAGTACGAGAAATATTGTGCATGATTCGAACCGTTATTGTTGGTATACCCCGAGAGAAAATCAACTTTTAGGCATGGCAGCGCCAGTAAAAAAATTATTAAAGGAAATCACCTGTCTATCTGCGGAGACGTTATATGGGTAGAACGATACATTGCGTAAAATTGGACAAAGATGCGGAAGGATTGAAAGTCCAGCCTTATCCCGGTGAATTGGGACGGCGCATTTTTGAGACCATCTCGCAGGAGGCCTGGCGGATGTGGCTCGCTCATCAGACGATGCTTATCAATGAATATCGCCTTACCCCGGTTGAACCCAAGGCGCGCAAGTTTCTTGAAGAAGAGATGGAGAAATTTTTCTTCGGGAGAGGTTCCGAAAGACCAAAAGAATATGTACCACCGAAAGATTAACTGTATAGCTTGACGAATTTGGCTTTGGTAGGTTTAATACGCCCTTTTTGTTGTGATTATAAAAATTTGGGTATCTCTGAGTCATTCCGGCGAAAGCCGGCATCCAGTGAAAACAATAAATTACTGGATGCCGGTTTTCACCGGCATGACAATAAAAGGACTTAAGCACCGGTTGTCTAAGAATTACTAAAATTACTTATAACTTGTAACTTATAGTTTG